>DATKKM010000069.1:0-10722 GCA_035542855.1 Dehalococcoidia bacterium | reverse complement strand
GTCTGCAGAGTGATAGTGGTCGAACGGGATAAGCCACTGGATGACATCGGGAGCACCGGCGGACTTGAGGGCGCCAGTGGCGATGTACATGACGAGCGTGCCGCCGATGGCGATGCCGATGAGCTTGGCCTGCTCGTCAGTGAAGGAGGCGATGAAGGCATAGCCGCAGAAGAGCGCGGCGCCGAGGAGGTAGGCGTTGAAGAGGGCGAGCGCGAACTTCCCGGCGGCGGGCGAGTGCCCGGTGACCGGTAGCAGCGCGACCAGCAGCACGAACGTGAGCGCGCAGATGATGGCGATGTTCACCAAACCGGCCGCCAGCCTCGAGACCATGAACTGCGTCCGGGAGATAGGCAGGCCGAGGATGAAGTCGACGGTGCGCTGCTCGGCCTCGCGGCTGATGTTACCGCCGGCGAAGATGCCCCCGTACATGCCGAGGATGAGCGGCACCCAGGAGAGCAGCTCTATCTGGATCCAGCCGTTGACGGTGCTGATATCGGCGTCACCGATGAGCTCGCGGATGGACTCGGGGTAGCTCTCGTAGAGCTTGCGCAGGTCTTCCAGGCTGCCGATGGAGTCGAAGACCAGGATGACGTAAACGCCCATCGCCAGCACACCGAGCACCCACCAGGCCAGGGTGACGCGCGAGCGGGCGAGGAGGTCCAGCGTGAGAGAGATCACGCCTTCGCCTCCGCGCGGTAGTAGTCCAGGAACACCTCCTCCAGGGAGGGCTCGGTGATCGTGACGTCGGTGATGCTGGCGTGGGAGAGGGCCTGCAGAAGCTGCGCAGGCTCGGCGCGGACGCGGAAGCGCATGCGGCCCTCGTGCTGCCAGATCACGTCGATGTCATCGAGTCCGGCCAGCGGGGGCGGTTCACCTTCGTAGGCGATGCTGACCTCGCGGTACTTGCGGCCGCGCAGCGACTCCACCGTGTCGAGGGCGGTAAGGCGGCCTTCGCGGAGGATGGCGACGCGGTCACAGATCTCCTCGACCTCGGAGAGGACGTGCGAGGAGAGGAGGATGGTGCGGCCGGCGTTGGCCCGCTCGTCCAGAAACTCCAGGAGGGCGCGCTGGCCCAGGGGGTCGAGGCCCGATGTCGGCTCGTCGAGCAGGGCGACTTCCGGGTCGTGAGCGAGCGCCAGGACGACGGCGACTTTCTGGCGCATGCCGCGGGACAGCTTGCGGACCGGCCGGTCCATGGGTGCCTCCAGCAGCGAGACCAGGCGCTCGGCGAGAGGCGCGACGGGCGCACCCCGGGCCTGGCCCGCGATTCGGAGCAGTTCGTGGCCGGTGCGGCTGCCATAGAGCGACGGATCGCCCGGGAGGTAGCCGACGCGGCGGCGCACTTCCACGCTCTGGCGCTCGGCGTCGAAGCCGAGGACGGTGGCGGAGCCCGACGTGGGGCGCAGGAAGCCCACCAGGCAGCGGATGGCGGTGGTCTTGCCCGCGCCGTTGGGGCCCAGGAAGCCCAGCACTTCGCCGGGGTGGACGTCCAGCGTTACGTCCTCGATGCCGCGGTGGGCGCCGTAGCGCTTCGTGAGGTGATCGAGACGGATCGCGGGCTGGTCAGCCACGGCTCTCGTAGGCGTCAGCGGCCGGCCTGCAGCAGCAAGGTCATCTGAAGGTGGCCCAGGTGGATACCGGCGTGCTCAAGGACGTGCGCGAATCCGTCGCGGCGGGCGATCTCCCTCGGCTGGCCCTCTCCCCAGAGCTCCTGCTTGGGCACGAAGCGGTCGGCCAACGTGGCCGGGTCCAGCGACTCCAGCGCCTTCTCGATCTCGCCGGAGAGCTTGCGGGCCGCGACCCCCAGCTCCTCGTACGTGCCGCGGGAGGCGAACTCGGCCGGGCGGTCCCGGCGCAGGTCCAGGCCGCAGATGATCCCCAGCACCCAGGCGCGCATGTTGCCCAGCGTGTGGGTGACGATGACGTAGGGACTGTTGGCGCCCGGCAGGTCAGGCGCGCGGTTCAGCTCGGCCTCGCTTAGCGAGTTAAGGGCCGCGTGGAGCTGGGTGATCTTCTCGCGGATGTAGCGGCTGTAGGTGTCGATCTCGGGGGTCATGCGACTAGTCCTTCAGCAATTCGATCAGCTCGTCGTTGGAGATGCCAGCTTGCGCAAGGATGTTGCCGACGGTACAGGCGGGATGGTCCGCGCCGCGTGGACGGGAACCGACACGCGCCGGCCAGTCGAGTCAGCGAGGATGTGATGGCTCCCACGAATGCGCGTCATTGTGAACCCACGCTTCTCCAGTGCCCGTACCAGCTGCTGGCCGTTGACTCGCGGCCGCCGGGGCAACTAGACCTCGACTCCCACGGTTTCGATGTGCTCTTCGGGGATGGGCTCGCCGCTGGCGACGAGGTCTTCAATGTAGGCCTCGATCGCTTCCCTGGCGTTGGCCAGCGCGTCCTCGCGGTTGGCGCCATACGTCAGGCAGCCCGGCAACGCCGGGACGACCACATTGTAGTAGCCGGGAAACTCCGGATCTTGTTCGGGCTGCAGGATGACGGTGTACTTGGCGCGCGTCGCTCTGGCCATGTGATCCTCGCTACGATTCTACCAGCCCCTCGTCCCAGACGCGGAGAACTATCTCGTCGACGGTTTGCTCCGGCGTGTGTTGCGAAGTGTCGAGCCAGAGGCCGAGGCCGGACATAGTGACACGCAGCTCGCGGTCGAGGTAATCCGCCCAGCCGCCGCCGACGGTCTTGTCGCGGCCGGCGTCGCGCGCCTCTACGGTCGCGACCTCCGGGGCGAGGACGACGAGGTGAAACGGCAGGCCGGCCAGGTCCGCGCGCAGGTGATGGAAGCGCTCGCCGATGATGATGTCGTCCAGCACAGCAGTGAACCCCGCCTCGTAGAAGGAGCGGGCGAGCAGGCAGGCGTTGCGCAGGCGGAGGCGAAGCTGCGCGGCGGCCTCGCCGTCGGGCGCGCCGGGCTCAGAGTCAGCGTCGGTGACCCACTGGCCGCCGGAGACGATCATGCGCTGGACAGCATCGGCCTCGATGAAGGCGCCACGTGGGAAGCGGGCGGCGAGCAGACGGCCGACGGTGGTCTTGCCGGCGCCCTGCGCGCCGGTAACGACGATGATGGCGGGCTCGCCGGTCATGAGTTGGCCTCCGCGCCAGGACGGGGGCCCTGACCCACAAGTCTTACGGCCGCATCGACATCGCCGGGGGCGAGCCAGTGGATGCGGGCGTCCGTCCGTTTGAACCAGGCGTTCTGATGGCGGGCCAGGCGGTGGGTGCCGGTCCTGGTGCGCTTGATCGCCTCTGCCAGGGAGATCTCTCCGTCCAGGTGCGCGCAGATCTCGCCGTAGCCGATGCTCGACATCGGCGGGAGATCACGCGCGTAACCCATCTCGCGCAGGCGCCGCACCTCTTCCACAAAGCCCGCCGCGAACATGTCATCGACGCGGGAATCGATGCGTGCGTACAGCGCCTCGCGGGAGAGCGTGACGCCGATGGCCAACCAGTCGAACTGCGGCGGCTGCTTGGCGCGCCAGTGGGAGAAGGGCACGCCGGTGGCGTAGAACACCTCCAGGGCGCGGATCACGCGGCGGACGTTCTTCGGCTGGATATACTCGTGCGACTCCGGATCGACGCGGTGCAGTTCGGCGAGGAGGTCTTCCGGCGGACGTTGCTCAAGCTGGCGGCGGAGGTCTTCCTGCGCGGGGACCTTGGGGACGCGCCAGCCTTCCAGGAGGGCCCAGACGTACTGGCCCGTGCCCCCGACGAGCAGCGGCAGCGCGCCGCGCCCCCAGGCGGACTCCAGCGCCTCGTTGGCGAGATCGAGCCAGGTGGCGAGGCCGAACGCCTCGTCCGGGTAGACGATATCGATGAGCTGGTGCGGCAGCGCCGCGCGTTCCTCCGGCGTAGGCTTGGCGGTGCCGATGTCCATGTAGCGGTAGACCTGGCGGGAGTCGGCGTTGACGGCCTCGCAGGGGACGCCGAGGCGCGCGGCGAGGGCGATGGCGAGCGCGGTCTTGCCGGAGGCGGTGGGCCCGACGATGGCGATGAGTCTGCGGGGGCTTGGGTCAGGCTGCAGCCTGACCCCCGGTGACACTGGGGGCACGCGGCGCTCCTACCCGCGGACGCGCGCGGCTGCTTCGATGATCGCGGCGAAGGTGTCCGCCTTCAGGCTGGCGCCGCCGACGAGCGCGCCGTCGATCTGCTTGCGCTCCATGAAGCCGGCGATGTTGTCCGGGGTGACGCTGCCGCCGTAGAGAATGCGCACAGTCTGGGCCTTGGGGTCGCCGAACTTGGCCGCGACCTCGGAGCGGATCAGCGCGATCGCCTGCTCGGCGTCGTCAGCGGTGGCCGCGCGGCCGGTGCCGATGGCCCAGACGGGCTCGTAGGCGATGATGAAACCGTCCGGGATGCCGGCGCCGTCAACACCCAGGCCGGTCTGCCGGACGAGAACCGACTCCGTCTGGCCGGCCTCGCGCTCGTCCAGCGTCTCGCCGACGCACATGATCGGCTGGAGGTTGACGTCGAGCACGGCCTTCACCTTGCGGTTCACCGCTTCATCAGTCTCGCCGAAGACGTGGCGGCGCTCGGAGTGGCCGACGATCACGTAGTCGACCAGCTCTTCGAGCTGCTGCGGGCCGATCTCGCCGGTCGCGGCCACGTCGTCCTGCCAGTGCGTGTCCTGCGCGCCAAGGTGGACGCTGCTCATGGCGATCGCCGCCTCTACAGTGGCGAGGTAGATGAACGGCGGGCAGATGATCTTCTCGATGCCGGTGATCTCGTCGACACGCTCGCGGAGGTCGTTGGCAAGCTGATAGGCGGAGCCGAGGCGCATGTTGCATTTCCAGTTCCCCGCGATGATAGGCGTGCGCATATCGCGACTGAGTATACTTCCTGTCGCCATGGAACGCTCCGCGATCGAACAGGCCGCCGCACTCGCCGGGCTGCAGCTCGCTCCCGAAGCGGACGTCTCGATCGCCGGAAGCGACCCGGTGCTGGCCTCCCGCTTCCACCTGGGCGAGGGCGCGGCGACGGCGCTGGCGCTCGTGGGGCAGGAGGCGGACCGCATCTGGCAGGCGCGCGGCGGACGTCCGCAGACGATATCGGCGGACGTGCGGCACGCGGCGGCTTCTCTGCACAGCTTCATGCTGGTGCGGCTGAAGGAGGGCGTGCCGCCGCTGGACCAGCGCCCGGGCCGGCAGGTGACCGCGATCTTCCCGTGCCGCGATGGACGCTACATCCACCTGCACTCGAGCTTCGATCACGCGCCCGGCATCCTGGCGGAGCTCGGGCTGGGTCTGGACGCTACGCCGGCGGAGATCGCGGCCGCGACGGCGATGCGTGACGCCTTCGAGCTGGAGGACGCGCTGGCCGCGAAGGGACTGTGCGCGGCGGCCTGCCGCACCAACGACGAGTGGCTCGCCCACCAGCAGGGCGCTTTGCTGGCGACGAGGCCGGTGATCGAGCTGACGCGGATCGGGGATGCGCCGCCGGAGCCGCTCGCCGAGGGGCCGCGCCCGCTCTCAGGAGTACGGGTGCTGGACCTGACGCGCGTGCTGGCCGCGCCAACCTGCGCGCGGACGCTCGCTGAGCATGGCGCCGACGTTCTGCACATCGCCTCGCCAAAGCTGCCGACGATTGACCTCTTCGAGATGGACACCGGGCACGGCAAGCGCCAGGCCTGGCTCGATTTGAACGAGCCGGCCGGCGCCGAGACGCTGCGCGAGCTGTCCCGCGGCGCGGACGTGTTCTCGCAGGGGTTCCAGCTGGGCTCGCTGGCCAGGCGCGGATTCGGACCGGAGGACGTGGCCCGGCTGCGGCCGGGGATCGTGTACGTATCGGAGAACGCATTCGGACACGCGGGGCCGTGGGCCGGAAGGCCCGGCTGGGAGCAGCTGGCGCAGGCGGCGACCGGCGTCTGCGTGGTCAACGGCGGGGAGGGCACGCCGGCCATCGCGCCCGCGGCGATGAACGACTACACGACGGGCTACTTCGCGGCGCTGGGGGCGATGATGGCGTTGCGGCGGCGGGCCCTGGAGGGCGGCTCCTGGCTGGTCACGGTGTCGCTCTCCCGGACGAGCATGTGGTTCCAGCGCCTGGGCCACGAGCTGGACCCCGCAGCCGCGTGTGGCATCGGCGATCCCGCCGCGCTGTCGGAGACGCGCGAGACAGGGTACGGGACGATGACGTTCCTGCGGCCGGCGCTGCAGATGTCGGAGACGGCGCCGCGCTGGGAGCTGCCGGCGGCGCCGCTGGGTAGCGGCGAGGCGGCCTGGGCCCGCTAGACCGGCCGCAGCGGCGTCAGCTCGCCGGAGGGCAGCTCGACGGCGATGGCGTCGCCGGGGCGGACTTCGCCGCCTGTCAGCACGATGCCCATGATCCCGGCCTTGCGCACGGGCGATCCGTCGTCCGCCTTGTCCAGGCAGGCGCTCATCAGCCCGTTCTGCAGGCCGTCCAGCTGCGCGCAGGGCGAACGCAGGCCCGTAATCTCGACCACGGCTTCGGCGCCGATACGGAGGCGCGCGCCGGTGGGCAGGCCCAGCAGGTCGATCCCCCGGGTGGTGATGGTCTCGCCCATCTGGCCGGGGGCAACGTCGAGGCCGGCGGCCCGCAGCTCGTCGTGCAGCTCACCGTGGATCAGGTGCACCTGGCGCAGGTTGGGCTCGTCCGGGTTGCGGGCGACGCGGGAGCGGTGCTTCACCTTCTCGCCCATGTGCGCGTCGCCCTTCACTCCCAGGCCGGCCAGCAGGCGGATGCTGGGCTGCGCGGGCTTGGACATGGTGTGCGTGGGGCTGACGTTGACGGACTCGACGCGGGCGGTCACGGTGCGGCTTCGGTCTTCTGCACAGCTGCGATCGCCTCGGTCAGGTAGCGCAGCCACTCCTTGGTGTTGCGATAGCCGGTGATGATGGAAAGCGGCAGCCAGTCAACGAAGAAGAACACCTCGCCGTGCCCGGCGTCGATGACGATGGCGTCGCCCTCGCGCTCGCAGCGGCGGATGCTGGCGAGATCGATCTCCAGCTCGTGGCCGCCGAAGGGGTCGATGCTGAGGCTGCGCTCCCAGAGCAGGCGGTTGTTGGTGAGCGTGAGGCGGCCTCGCGTGAGCTGCGTCTGGTAGCCGGCGCGGCCTTCGAGGAGGACTTTCTCGCCGGGGGACAAGCCTTCCATCAGGCGCCGAACTTTCGCAGGCGCCCGGCGTGGGCCATGGCCAGGGGCAGCGCTTCCTTGGCGGGGAACGTGCCCAGGCAGCCCTGGAGCAGCGCCACCTCGTTGAAGGACTCACACACGTCTGCGCGGCCCCACTTGGAGCGCAGCATGAAGGGGACGGGGTGCCAGGAGTGGCTGGCCATGATCGCCGGCGTTGAGTGGTCGCCGGTGATCATGAGGACGTCCGGCTCCAGGCCGGTGATGCCTTCGATCGCCTCGTCCACCTCTGTCAGCTTCTCCACCTTGCGGTCGTAGTCGCCGTCCTCCCCGGCGGTGTCGGTGTACTTGTAGTGGACAAAGAAGTAGTCGAAGCGGCCCCAGTTCTCGCGCAGGGTGGCGATGCTATCTTCGAGGGCCGGTCCAACGGGCAGCGCTTCCATGCCGACGAGTTTAGCGAGCCCGCGGTACATCGGGTAGTGGGCCACGGCGGCGGCGCGCAGCTTGAACGTCTCCGGCATCGATGGCCAGTCCGGCCGCCTGGCGAAGCCGCGGAGGAGCAGCATGTTGGCAGGCTCGCACCCGGCGAGCGTCTTCTGAGCTTCGCCCAGCCAGCGGTTGACGAGGGCGGCGGTCGCCGCTCCCCCCTGGCCGCTCGGTTCGGCGGCGAGAGGCTTCGCGCCCAGGCGCTCTGGATCAGTGTCCTTCACCTCGTCAGAGAGGCTGTCGCCGCGCAAGACCAGCACGAAGCGGTGTTCCCGCACAGGCTGGACGAACGTCTGCACGCCTTCCAACTTGATCTTCTGCAACTCGGCGCAGAGCTCAGCGCACTTCTCGGTCGGTATGCGGCCGGCGCGGCGGTCCGTGATCTTGCCCTCGCCGTCTATGGTGCAGAAATTGCCGCGGGCGGCGACGTCCGACGGCTGCAGCTCGAAGTCGATGCCGGTGGCCTCCAGCACGCCGCGGCCGATGGTGTAGACCAGCGGGTCGTAGCCGAAGAGCGCGAGGTGACCCGGCCCGCTGCCCGGCGTGATGCCAATGCCCACGGGGATCGTGAAGCCGCAGGAGCTGTCGCGCGCGATGTTGTCGAGGTGCGGCGTCCAGGCGGCCTCCAGCTCCGTGCGCCCCGTCTCCGGGTGCGGCAGCCCGCCCAGCCCGTCCATCACGAACAGCACGATCTTCGAATCGCTCTCCTGGGCAAGCTGGCGGACGAGTTCGAGGTCCATGCGCTCCGATTATGCGGGATGGGCCGGGCCGGTGCCAGCTATGAGCCATCAGCCCGCGGGCATCAGCACTCGGCCGGTCGCGTGAAGCCCCCCTTACAACATTCGCCCGTAGGATGGGGCCACTCTAGAATTGGCATCCCATGGACGAGACCCCGGCGAAACGCGCCTCGCAGCCGCTGCTGGCCGCGCTGTTCAGCGGCGACCGCTACTCATCGCTGGCGCTACCGCAGTACCGCTGGCTGCTGGCCGGGACGGCGTTCAGCCAGGTGGCGGCCTGGATGGAGGAGGTGGCGCGCGGCTGGCTTGTGGTAGAGCTGCTGAACGGCTCGCCGTTTCAGCTGGGGCTGCTGGGGTTCGTCCGGGGGTTCAGCCAGCTCCTCATGTCGCCGTTCGCGGGCGTGCTGGCGGAGCGGCTGGACAGGCGCCGGCTGGCGGCCATCACGCAGTTCGTCCCCGCTCTGGACGCGGTGATCATCGCGGTGCTCGTCGGCACCGGGCACATCGCCATGTGGCAGATGTACCCGCTGGTGGCCGTAAGCGGGACCGCCGGAGCGGTCAACGTGCCAGTGCGGCAGGTGCTGGTCTACGACGTCGTGGGCGGCGAGCAGATCGTCAACGCGATCGCGCTGAACTCGGTGGTGGCCAACGTCTCCCGGATCATCGCGCCGGCGGCCGGTGGCGTGGTCATCGCGACTGTGGGCATCGCAGCGTCCTACTACGCACAGGTGGTCTTCTTTGCGCTGGCGACAGTGGCCACGTTCGCGCTGCACCCGATCACGCATGCAGAACCCGTGCGCACGCCGATGTTTCAGAGCATCCGCGAGGGCTTTGCGTACGTGCGCCACGATCCGACGATGGCGCGCCTCGTCCTGCTGAACACGATACCGAACCTGCTGATCTACCCGTATGTGGCCCTGATCCCGATCTTCGCCAAAGACATCATGCACGTTGGGTCAGCCGGTTACGGAGTGCTGCTGACGGGCGTCGGCGTGGGCTCCATACCGGGCGGGCTGATCGTGGCGGGGATGACGAACTCGCCCTGGAAGGGGCGGGTGATGGGGCTCTCCGCGTGCCTGTACATGGGGATGGTCACACTGTTCGCGTTATCGACGGTTTTCGTGCTATCGTTTGCCATTCTGGTGGTGGCGGGCGTCGGCTGGTCAATGATGGTGACGCTGAACCAGACCCTGCTCCAGATCCACGTGGCCGATGAGTTCCGGGGCCGGATCGTCTCCCTCTACACCATGGCCACCGGCACGACGCCGTTCGGCAACCTGGGGATGGGCGCGCTGGCGGACGGCATCGGCGTGCAGGCGGCGGTGGCCTCCTTCGCCCTGACGGCGCTGGCCCTGGCCACTGTGCTGGGTATCGGTTCGAAGCTGGTTCGCGAACTCTAGCCGGCGGCTGCTGAGCGGATCGCGGCCAGCTTCGCGGCGGCGGCGCCGGAGTCCAGCGCCTCCCTCGCGACTTCGATCCCTTCGCCGATGGTGGGTGCGCGCTCGGCCAGCCAGATGCGAATGCCGGCGTTGAGCAGGACGAGATCGCGGTGGGCGCCGGTCTCGCCGGCGAAGATGCGCTCGGCGATGGCGGCGTTCTCGGCGGCGGTGCCGCCGGCCATCTCTTCTTTCGTCGCGGGCTGGAGGCCGTACTCGGCGGCGTCGATCTTCAGCTCCTCGGGCTCGCCTTCGCCGCGCCAGAGGAAGGCCCGGCACGGCGCAGAAGTCGGCGCGTCTTCGTTGCCCTCGATCCCGCGCACGACGAGCACCCGCTTGAAGCCCATGGCAGCGGCGGCGGCGAGCATCTTCGGCATGTAGGGCAGGTGCGCCAGGCCGATGATGCTGTAGTCAGCGCCGGCGGGGTTGCAGATCTTCTCGACCGTGGCGAAGAAGGTGCGCAACGCCACCTCCTCGCGCAGGTCGCGGAGCGCGAAGACGTCCGGCGCGAAGCGCGACTGGCGGAGGTAGGCGATGCCGTCCGTCTCCAGGCGCCGCGCAACCGCGCCGGGCGTCGCATCGATGTCGACGCCGAGCGCCTCGAGGACGTCGCCGATGGGGACTCCGTGCTTCGGGCCAAGGTCCTTCTCGCCGTGCATCAACACCGGCACGCCGGCCGCCGCAGCGACGATCGAGGACGCGGGCGAGACGACGATGCTCTTCTTGCGGCCGTCGTAGGGGCTGCCGATGTCGAGGAGGCCGGTCACGTTGGGGTGAATGACGTTGGAGCGGGCGCGCACGGTCTCGGCGAAGCCGATTAACTCGTCGACGGACTCACCCTTGAAGCGCTGAAGGAGCAGGAAGCCGCCCATCTGGGCGCGCGTCGCCGCCTGGTCAAGGATGATGCCGGCGGCGTCGCGGGCCTCCTCGCGGGTGAGGTCGCGGCCGGCGCGGGGCCCCTG
>DATKKM010000068.1:0-5880 GCA_035542855.1 Dehalococcoidia bacterium | reverse complement strand
CGTGTCGAACACCGGCACACCCTCCGCCGTCTCGCCGCCGCGGCCGGGCGTCACGCCGGCCACAACGTTCGTCCCGTACTCGATGCAGCGCCGCGTCTGGAAGCTGCCCTCTTTGCCTGTGATGCCCTGTACCAGCAGCCGTGTGTCTCTTCCGACGAGAATGCTCACGCGGTTGCCCTGACTGACACGTGTTCGCGGATGAAGGCGCCGATCTCCTCGATCGACTGCCGGGCCTCCGGCGCCATCCCGAAGAACTGGAAGACGTGAATCATCTCCGGCCACACCTTCAGCGTGACCGCAACGCCGTCTAATTTGGCCTTCTGTGCCAGGCGCGTCGAGTCGTCCAGCAACACTTCCCAGTCGCCCACGTGAACAAGCATTGGCGGCAGGCCGCTGAGATCGGCGTAGATCGGGGACACCCGCGGATCGCGTACGCTGGCGCTGCCGTAGTACTGTCCGGCGCCGATGTCGACAAGATCCTGCTTTATCATTGGGTCCTTGTCCGCGCGCGTCTTCATGGATGCTCCGGTGCCCTCCAGGTCCGTCCACGGCGAGAGCAATACCGCTGCCGCGGGCAACGGGACGCCCGCATCACGCAGGGAGACCAGGGTCGCCAGGGTCAGGCCGCCACCCGCCGAATCGCCGGCGATCACCGTTGTCTCCGGCCGCACTCCATGTGTCAGCAGCCAGCGATAGGCCGCGAGCGCGTCGTCCACCGCCGCCGGGAACTTGTGCTCCGGCGCCAGCCGGTAGTCGATCAGCAGCGCCCTCGCGCCGGATGCCCGGGAGATCCGCGACACCATCTCCCGGTGCGTGTTGATGGAGCCGATTGTGTAGCCGCCGCCGTGCAGGTAGTAGATCGTGGCGGTGTCGGTGGCATCCGGCGCGCTGACCCACTCAGCCGGCACGCCGCCCGCGTCCACTGCCTCTGACGTTACGTCAGGCGGCGTCGGGAACATCTGGGTGACGGCCTCAAAGCGCACGCGGGCATCCACCGGGTTGCCGCTTTCAACCGACGGTTGCGCTTGCAGCATCTGGATGATGTTCTGGATTTCCTGGCTAGGCATGGTGGGCCTCCTTCGTGTACAGCGCCAATCTTCTTGTGCCGGGCCATGGCTGTCAACGCGAGGCCACCCCCAGCTCCGGCAGTATCTCCTCCGCGAGCGCCGGGTGCTTCTCAGCGAACGCCCACAGCAGCCCGAAGCACCCGGACACCATCATGTCCCCGTGCGGAACCGCGAAGTACGGCGCCAGCCGGGAGCCGCGCAGCTTCCCCCTCTGCGGCCCGGTGACCGCGACGATCGGCGGCGCTTTCTGGCTACTTGCTCCAGGCTCCTGGCTACTGGCGTAATACACCCCGTGCCCCTTCGAACCGAACACCTCCTCGTGCGCCAGCGTTCCGGCGAGCAGCCGCTCTGTGAAGTCCTCGATCTGCTCGCGCGTCACCTCGCCCGTGTGGTGCTCGTACAGCGAGACGATCCGCGTGCCGCGCAGGTGGAAGCACAGCGCGTGCATGTTGCCCAGGTTCAGCACCACCTGCTCCTCGCGCCCGCCCACGGCCGGGTCCTGCAGCGCACCGAGCGCCGCCGCCGGCCCCGTGTCGAGGAACACCGCTGGCACGCCCTGGTCCGCGCAGGCCAGCACGCTGCGGGCCCGCGTGAGATACTCCGGCACCTCTTCCGGCAGGCAGGCGAACGCTCGCAGGTCGTTGCGCCGCTCCACCACGCGCCGCAGGTGATCGAAGCGGAAGAGCCGGTCGGAGTAGCCCGGCGGGGCGGCCCCGTGATCCAGGCAGCCGAGAGCCAGCCCGTCGAACTCGCCCGGGACGTCGAACGCCGCCAGCGCCGCCCTTATCGCGCCGAGATCGAGGTCGCGCAGCACCACGCGGTCCGCTTCCAGCTGGCCGACCTCGTCCTCCGCGACAAGAGTCACGCCCATCCGCGCGACGACCTCCATATCGTCGTCGAACGTCGCCGCCGCCTCGCGGGTCGCGTACGCCGGCAGGCCCGGGCGCAGGTGGTCCTCCAGAGCCCAGTGGCATGGCCCCCCGCCGGCGATCGTCCCCGTCAGCGCAACCGCCCGCCCGGCCGCCGTCGCCCGCCGGATGCGCCCCGCCGCGATCATCGTCGGCGAGGGCATGATCAGCTGGAACGCGTTCTCCACCGCCTGAGAAGAATCGAAGAGCAGGATATCCTGCGTGCCGGTGCCGATATCGATGGCGAGGATGCGCACGCCCCGATTGTAGAGACGCCTCGGTGGGGCGTCTAACCCGCGCCCCGCCCACCTGCGAGGCCACCATCGCTCATCCTGAGGCTAACGAAAGGACGAGTGGTGCGATGACCGAGGTTCAGCCGATCTTCGCGATGCCGCCCATGTACGGCCGCAGCACCTCCGGCACCTCTATGGTCCCGTCCGCCTGCTGGTAGTTCTCCATCACCGCGATCATCGTCCGCGGCAGCGCCAGGCCGGAGCCGTTCAGCGTGTGCGGGTGCTCCGGCTTGCCGCCCTTCTCGCGGCGGAAGCGGATGTTGGCGCGGCGGGCCTGGAAGTCCGTGCAGTTGGAGCACGATGAGCACTCCAGCCACTCGCCCGAGCCGGGCGCCCAAATTTCCAGGTCGTACGTCTTCGCCGCGTTGAAGCCGAGGTCGCCGGTGCACAGCTCGACCACGCGGTACGTTAGCGCCAGCACCCTGGCGATCTCCTCCGCCTGCGCGATCACCTCTTCCAGCGCCTCGCCCGATTTCTCCGGCTCCACGAAGCGGTACATCTCCACCTTGTCGAACTGGTGGCCGCGCTTGATGCCGCGCACGTCCCGCCCGGCCGACATCTTCTCGCGCCGAAAGCACGGCGTATACGCGACGTAGTCCAGCGGCAGCGTCCCCGGCTCCAGGATCTCGTCGCGGTGGATGTTGGTGAGCGCCACCTCAGCAGTGGGGATCCACCAGAAGTCCTCCTCGGCGTCGTGGTACATGTTCTCCCCGAACTTCGGCAGCCAGCCGCCGGCCCAGAGGTTCTCCTCCTTGATCATCGCCGGCGGGTAGATCTCCCGGTACCCGCGCGCGGCATGGAAGTCCACCATCCAGTTGATCAGCGCGCGCTGCAGGTGCGCCCCCGCACCCTTCAGCACGTAGAAGCGGCTTCCCGCCAGCTTCACGCCCGCGTCGAAATCGATGATGCGGAGCGCCTCGCCCAGCTCCCAGTGGGGCTTCGCTGCGAACTCCAGCGCCGGCGGCTCGCCCGATTGCCGCACGACGACGTTCCCCGACTCGTCCGGCCCCACGGGTGCGCTCTCGTCCGGAATGTTCGGGATCTGCAGCAGCACCTCGCGCAGCTCGGCGTCGAGCTGCTTCAGCCGCTCTTCCTTCTGTTCCAGCTGCTCGCCCAGGTACGTGGAGCGCGCCATCAAGTCCGAGCGCCGATGCTCCGCGTGCCTGGCCTCTTTCGTCTCCGCCTGCTTCATCTCGCGCGCCAGCTGCCCGATCTCTTTGGAGAGCGAGTTTCGCTCCGCCCGCACGGCCTCCACGTCCGTGAGCAGCGCCCGCCGCTCCGCATCGAGCGCGACCGCCTCGTCTAGAGGGGCCTTCGTGTTGCGCAGCTCCAGCGCCCGCCGCACAAACTCCGGCGAGTCCCGCAGCACCTGTATGGAAAGCATGCGTATAGGGTGGATGGGTCAAGGGGCGGGGGTCAAGGGTTGGCGAAGGAACGTGGAACGTCGCCCGCTCATTCTGAGGCTCACGAGGGACGAGGGTTGCGCAACCCGCGACCGCCGTTCAGGCCGCACCCGATAGCGCATCCGGGTAACCCCGCGCCTGACACCTCCGAACGTGGATTTGTGGACGCTGTGAACAAACCACTTGGCGAGCGTTTACCTGCGGGTGACAATGCGTCTAGCTTCTCGACTGAGTCGAAACGCTCACGGCGAGGGCCTCGCGGGAGACCAACGGGCGACCGAAGGCGACCGGCGGGTTACCCGGACCGGGCAGCGTGCGACCAGGGCGAAAGGACTCGCCGGACCGACGGGCGACCGGCAGCCCGGCCGAGACCAGGACCCCCGGACGCGCTCGCGCTGAGTCGAGAAGCTTTTCTTTCCCCTCCGCCCACCGGCGACCGGAGCCGCCACCACGCTCCGCCCGATCCCCCAGCATGGGCCGGAGGGGAAACTTGCGTTTGGTGGCGGGTGATGGACGGTGGCGGAAGGGTGCCGCCCATTGCTTACGACGCCCTCCACACGTTGATTTGTTGACCGTGTGCACAAACCCCTTTGCATCGCTGCCAGCGTGCGCAACAATCGCCTCAGCTTCTCGAACGAGCTGCCGCGACGTAAGGCTGACGGACTCCAGGGAGCCCCCGGGCGACCAGAAGACCAGAAGGCCCGAAAACCGGCAGCGGCGACGAGGGGCTTTTTCTTTGCCCCTGACCGCGCGGCTGAGGCTGGCCTTCGACATCCCATCACCCATCGCCCATCGCCCAACGTTGATTTGTTGAGCGTGTGCACAAACCGCTTGGCATGCTGCCGGAGCCGGGCGACAATGCGATCAGCTTCTCGAACCGAGTCGCAGCGATTCGGAGAGAAGGGACCGGCGAAGCGCGGTGGGGCGACCCGCAGTGAATCCCGGACCTGGATCCCCGGAGAGTGCGGCCCAACTCGGGAAGCTTTTGTTTTGGGCGTGCGATAATCCCGCCATGACCGCCGACATCGACCCCGCCTACGTACGCCGCCTCGTCGAAGCCGCCCTTGCCGAAGACCGCGCTGACCGTGACGTCACCACCCTCGCCCTCGTCCCGCCGGGCCAGCAGGGCCGCGCCGTCCTCCAGGCGAAGGCGTACGGCGTTCTCGCCGGCCTCCCCTTCGCCCGCGCCGCCTTCGCCTCCGCCGATGCGGCTCTGCGTTGGAGCGAGCAGGCCGCGGACGGCGATACGCTCTCGCTGGGGCAAACCATAGCGACAATCGAAGGCGCCCTCGCCTCCATCCTCCGCGCCGAGCGGGTCGCCCTCAACTTCACCTGCCATCTCAGCGGCGTTGCCACTGCTGCCGCCGCCGTCGTCCGCGGGCTCCAGGGCACGCGCTGCCGCCTGCGTGACACCCGCAAGACGCTCCCCGGCCTGCGACTGGCCGAAAAGTACGCCACGCGCATGGGCGGCGCCGACAACCACCGCCTGGACCTGGCCGACGGTGTGCTGGTCAAGGACAACCACATCGCCGCCCTGCGCTCCCGCGACCTGGGCATCGCGGACGCGGTGCGCCTGGCCCGCGAGGCCAACCCGGGCCTGAAGATCGAGGTCGAGGTCACGGACCTGGCGGAGGCCCGCGAGGCCGCCGCCGCCGGCGCCGACGAGCTGCTGCTGGACAACATGACGCCGGAGGGGTGCGTGGCCGTGGTACGCGACCTCGAGTCGCGCGGTAAGCGGCCGTCGCTCGAAGCGTCCGGGGGCATCACGGCGGAGAACGCGCGAGCCTACGCGGAGAGCGGCGTGGACTACATCTCGATGGGGGCGATCACGCAGTCGGCGCCGGCCCTGGACCTGAGCCTGGAGGTGGAGGCGGGCTAGCCGCGCCGGGGGCGCTCCAGCTCGCTCGAATCGATCACGATCGTCACCGGGCCATCGTTCACCAGCGAGACGTCCATGTGCGCGCCGAAGCGGCCCGTCTGCGTCCGCACCCCCAGCGCGCGCAGCGCCTCCGCGAAGGCCTCCACCACCGGCTCCGCGACCTCCGGCAGCGCAGCGCGCACGAAGCTCGGCCGCCGCCCCTTGCGCACGTCCGCCAGCAGCGTGAACTGCGACACGACCAGCGCCTCGCCGCCCACCTCAATCAGCGAGCGGTTGAACTTCCCCTCCTCGTCGGAGAAGATGCGCATCTCCGCGCACTTCTGGGCCAGC
>DATKKM010000067.1:0-32393 GCA_035542855.1 Dehalococcoidia bacterium | reverse complement strand
CCGGCGTCCCCGCATCCAGTGCCGGGCAGCCGCCGGGCTGGTCCTCCGGCACGCCGGCCGCTGCCCTGAGCGGGCGCAAGGCATCGCGCCCATCGATGACGTTGTTGCAGTCCAGGTCGCCCTGCTTGTGGTGCGCGCCGCTGGTGGGGGATGGCGTTGGGCTCGCAGTTGGCGTGGCTGTGGCGGAATGCGTAGGCGACGGCGTGGGCGATGGAGATGGGGTGGGTGTGGGGAGTGAAGATCCGAACTCAACAGCGCCGACATCGCAGGCCGCGCCGGCCGGGCGGGGCGCCCCGCGCTGGTCGGTTGAAGGGCAGCCGGTGCCAGTCCCGGCGTCGACCACGGGGCTGTCCGCTGCCGGCATCTGGGTGAGCGTCGGGCCGCCGTTGTCCGCCAGCGGCCCGAGTTTCATGTCGGGGATGTTGTCGCGTCCCGCACCAAAGTTGCAGGAACCGTCGGTCGACAGGTTGAACTGTGAGCTCTGGAAGGGAGAAGTGGGGAAGAGATTGCAATTGAGATTCGTGTTGCCTGCGAGAGCCACGTTCCGCACACTCGTTTGTGCGTCGTTGAAGATGCCGCCGCCCTGGTCTGGCTCGTGCGAGGAATTCGCGGTCATTGTGACGTTTGTGAGCGTTGCCGTGCCAGAGTTCAAGTTGGCGAATCCGCCGCCTTCCGTGGCGTCGTTTCCCGAAAAGGTCACGTTGGATACGGTCGCAGTGCCGCCGTGGTTGGAAAACCCCCCGCCCCAGCTCGAAATCGCATGATTTCCGGACAGCGTCGAGTCTGTCAGCATAAGCGTGCCGCCGGTCTCGTTGTCGATGCCGCCGCCGGAGATAGCGGTGTTGCCGGAGACGGTGATGCGGGCCAAGGATGCCGTGCCCTCGTTGAAGATCCCTCCGCCAACGAACTGGAGCGCCTGGTTGTCACGCAGTTTCGTGTCTGACAGTGTGATGGATGAATCGGCGAGGTGATTGTAGATGGCCCCGCCGTTGCGCGCAGCGTTGTTGTGCAGATCGCTCCGATCAATGGTCACCGTCGCGCCATCCCACACCAATATCGCG
The DNA here is from genome assembly GCA_035542855.1 of Dehalococcoidia bacterium. Taxonomy (GTDB): domain Bacteria; phylum Chloroflexota; class Dehalococcoidia; order SM23-28-2; family RBG-16-64-32; genus DATKKM01. The sequence continues at coordinate 31,332 of DATKKM010000067.1, read as the reverse complement.
CCGCCCCAGCCGTTCGATGTGTTGGTCGTCTGGTTGTCGTGCAGCTCGCTGTTCGAGATGGTCACGTGGGCGTTGGCGAAGCGGGGATAGATCGCGCCGCCGTTGCCGGCCTTGTTGTTGGCAAGCACGCTGTCTGTGATGTCCAGCGGCCCCGTGGTAAGTATCGCGCCGCCACTCCACGGTGAAGTTGTCTGGCTGTTCTGGATAGTGGTGTGGTCCAGCACGAGGTGACCGCTATTGACGATCGCGCCTCCGTCGGCTTCCGCGTATCCGTTTGTCAGCACGATGTTCTTGAGGGTCAGGGTTACACCGCTACTCACGGAGAACAGACGGTTGGTATTGCCCCCGCTGAGCGCGATCGAACCACCCCCGTCGATCGTCGTGTTGGCGGTGATTGCCTTCTCGCTGTTCAGGATGATCGTTGCCGTTCCACAACTGAACGTGATGGTGCCGCCGCCGGCCAGCTTCGCCGAAAGATCGGTATCGTTGGCGCAGTTTGTCACCACTCCACCGGCCTGAGCACGCCGTGCAAGGAGGAGCGCAAAACCAAATGCGATGGCAACGAGTGCGGGCAGGACTACGCGTCGCACGCCCGTCATTATATACGCAGGCTAGTCACCCAGGTCCTCGAGCTTGTCCTGGATGAACTCGCCGATCTCCTTCAGCGCTTCGAGCGGGACTTCGATAGCCTCATCAGCGGTCTCTCTGAGGGTGGAGGCGACGCGGAGCAGCGGCAGCAGCCGCCCTGAGAAGTCAGGGAAGCGCTCAATTATCGCCTCGATCTCTTCGCCTTCGTCCAGGAGCGCCAGGGCCTCATCCAGGATGAATGCCAGCGCCGGGTCGTCCATCTGCTCGTCCCCCCGCGGAGGCCGGAATGCCACACGCGCTTCCGGCTGCCCCAATTATGCGCCGCGCCGCGGGCGCGTCAAGGCGAAACGCTGGCGAAGATGTTCAGCCCGCTAAGGCTGGATTAGCTGCACCTGCTGCGCGTGCCGCTCCCGCTGCCTCTCGTCCCAGTCGCCGGTGCAGTAGACGGACAGCCTGGAGATCGACCCGTCGACGACGTCGGCGCGCGCCATCTCCCGCGAGTACCACTCGTGGCCGTCCCACTCCCAGCGCTCCTCGAACTCCATCACGAAGCCGCCGGGCGTGGGGTCCAGGCGCCAGCGCGGCACCTCGCCCGGCCCGGGGTGACCCTGCTTGCGCAGCGCGACGACGCCGGGGATGCCCTGCGCCTGCAAACGCCAGGTCGGCATCGTGAAGTCCAGGAAGACGTCCGGCGTGAAGAGGCCCTGCGGCGGATCGCCTGTTTCCAGAAACGCGATCAAGCCTTCGGCCAGCGCTTGTGTCGCGTCGTCGCTCATCGTGAGCCGCCGGCCACGGCGGGGACAATGCTCACCTCTTCGTTGCCGGTGAGCGCCGTCTGCAGCCCCTGCTGGAAGCGGACATCTTCGCCATTGACGTAGATGTTCACAAAGCGCCGGAGGTCGCCGGTCTCGTCGCAGAGGCGGTTCTTCAGGCCGGGGAACTCGCGCTCCAGCCCGTCTATCATCTCGCCCAGGGTGCTGCCGGCGCCCTGGACCACGTCCTTCTCCTGCGTCAGCTTGCGGAGCGGTGTTGGGATTCGCACGTTGATGGCCATTTGGTCAACCTTCCACGATGTCTTCGGATATCGGATCGACGCGCACGCCCTGCTCGCGCACCCAGTCCAGCCCGCGCTCGATCTCGTCCTTTTCGCCGTCCAGCTCCAGGATCACCCAGCCGCGCTGGTCGGTGACGTCGGCGCGGCGGATGTTGGTGACAATGTCGAACTCGCGGCCCAGCTTCCAGATCACGGGCTCCTTGATTAGCTCTTCGACGAAGGTGAACTTGACTCGCTTGCGTTCCACGCTACACCGCCTTCGCCAGCGGCAGCGATCCTTCGCGGTCTTCGAAGGCCTGCTCAAACGATTCGATCGTCGGCTCGATGGTCAGGGGCGGTTGCAGGGCGCCGGCCACGGCCTCCTGCGTCTTGAGGCCGGCCCCGGTGATGAAGGCGACGACCACCTCGTCCGGGTGCACCGTGCCTTCGCGTACGAGGCGGCGCAGGCCGGAGATGACGACGCCGCCCGCCGTCTCGGCGAAGATCCCTTCGGTCTCGGCGAGGAGACGGATGCCCTCGACGACTTCGTCGTCGGTGACAGCTGTGGCGGCGCCGTTGGAGTCCTTCATCGTCTTCAGGGCATAGTATCCGTCGGCCGGGTTGCCAATCGCCAGCGATTTAGCGATCGTGTTCGGCTTCTGCGGGCGGATGTTCATGCTCTGGCGCCCGAAGGCCTCGGCGATCGGCGAGCAGCCCAGGGCCTGCGCACCGCTCATGCGCGTGCCCTGCCAGTCGATGAGGCCGAGCCAGGCCATCTCCTTGATCCCCTTGTAGATCTTGGTGAAGAGGGAGCCGCTGGCCATCGGCACGATGCAGTGGTCCGGCGCGCGCCAGCCCAGCTGCTCGCAGACCTCGTAGCCCAGCGTCTTGCTGCCCTCCGCGTAGTACGGCCGCACGTTGATGTTGACGAAGGCCCACGGGTACTTGTCGCCCAGCTCGCTGCAGAGGCGGTTGACATCGTCGTAGCTGCCCTCCACCGCTACAAGCGTCGGCGAGTAGACGGCGGAGCCGATGATCTTGCCCTGCTCCAGGTCAGCCGGGATGAAGACGCAGGCGCGCATCCCGGCGCGGGCGGCATGCGCGGCGACGCTGTTGGCCAGGTTGCCGGTGGAGGCGCAGGCCAGCGTATCGAACTCGAAGGAGCGGGCGACGCTGCTGGCCACGGAGACGACGCGGTCTTTAAAGGACCACGTGGGGTTCTGGCAGTCGTTCTTGATGTACAGCCGGTTCAGCCCCAGCGCCCGGCCGAGGTTCGGCGCGCGCACCAGCGGCGTGTAGCCGGTGCCGATATCGACTGCCGTTGCGGCGTCGACGGGGAGGAGGTCGCCGTAGCGCCACATGGTGGGGGGGCCGGACTCGATGCGCTGGCGGGAGATGCGGGACTTGATCGCCGCGTAGTCGTAGAAGACCTCCAGCGGGCCGAAGCACCACTCGCAGACATTGGACGGGGCGAGCGGGTACTCGTGGCCACACTCTCTGCATCTGAGGCTGCGGGCGAACGATTCTTGGACTGGTCTGAGATCAGGCACGGTTGATTTCCTCCGGTGATAGACGGTTTACCCGTCGGGCGGCGCTAACGGCTGCTGGGCCTCCCGCTCTCTGGAGCGGAGGCCCGCGTCATCGCCATGTGCCTGCAGTGGTGTGCCATCTGGAAAGAAAAACCCCTTCCGGTGTCCAGAAGAGGCAGTGTGCTTGCCTTATCGTGCTCCGCTGGCTGTCAGCGGGGCCGGCATTGGCACCGTATTCGCCTGGGGCGAACCGGTTGCCGGGCTTCACAGGGCCGAGCCCTCCACCTCTCTGGATAAGGAGTATGCAATTGTCGAGTGGAATGCTAACGGAAGCACATACGTGCGGTCAAGGCGTGGGCGGCGGCAGCGGCGTTGGGGGCGCCTAGGCGGAGGCGGTTTCGCGGGAGGGACGGGCGTGGTGGGTGATCAGCTCTCCCATCACGGTGCGCAAAGAGAAGTCCCTCAGCGTGGGGTGCTTGAAGGATGCTTCAAGGTTCACCGTGTAGTGGTGGCGGCGCCCTTCGCGGCGGACGGAGAGCATGTTGGCGCGGCGCAGGTCGCCGATCAGCCCCCAGACGGTGCGCTGCGTGAGCGACATGTCGTCGGCGATCTCGCGGATTGTGCAGTCCGGGTTCACGGCGATGTAGAAGAGCACTGCGCCGTGACTCGAAACAAGATACCAGTGGTTCACGATGTGCTGTCCATTACCGTTCTTAGTGATCATTTCCTGTGCAGTCCTGATTCACTCGGCTGATTGCGGGTCAGTCTGGGCCCGCCACTCAAGAAAACACCACGCCTCGTCGTTGTGTTACAGGGCCGGGTCTGCTTACGCGCGCAGCGCCGCGGCCAGGCGCTTCTCGTCCACCGGAGCCGCCGCAACTTCACGCCCGTCCGCCATCACCACCGGTATCCTGTCCCAGTAACGACGGAACAGATCGTCGCTTTCGCCAATGTCTACGAGATCGAGGTCGAAGCGGATCTTCGCCTGCAGCCGCCGCAGCATCGCTTCCGTCTTGCGGCAGAGCCCGCAGTCCGCCGACGTGTAGAGGGTTACCTTCAACCGGCGGACGGTTCCTCCGATGTGGGGGGCGCCGGCGTCGACGGCGGCGTCTCTTCGCGCAGCTCGCGGCGCCGGTCCGCCCTCGCGCGCCGTTCCGCTGCCGGCGGTACCCGCAACAGGTAGACGATCATGACAAGCGCGGCGGGTATCGTGGCGATGGCGATGACCTGGGCCGTGCGCAGGCCCAGCAGCACCTCGTTGTCCAGGCGCAGGAAGCTGACCGCGAACCGCAGGACGCCATACAGCAGGACGTACGTGAAGAACGTGACGCCGGCCCGCGGGACGCGGAAGTAGACGATCAGCAGGATGAAGAAGATGACCAGGTCGCCGATGAGCTCGTAGGCCACCGCCGGGTGCTGTGCCTCGCGGCCGAAGCTGGGGCTGTTGATGCTGGTGTAGACCACGCCCCAGGGCAGGCTCGTCGTCTTGGCGAAGTGCTCGCCGTTGATGATGTCGCCGATGCGGCCCACCGCCATGCCGATGATGGCGCCGATCCCTGCGATGTCCGCCCCGCGCGGGATGTTCGGCACGCGTGTGATCATGGCGTAGCTCCAGGCGCCGATGGTGCCGCCGATCAGCGCTCCGTAGATGGAGATGCCACCGGTGTTGATCGCAAAGATCTTCCCCAGGTCATGGTTGAAGGTGCTCCAGTGCTCGATCACGTAGAGCCCGCGCGCCCCGACAATGCCGCCGATGACCAGCGCCAGCGCGACGTTGTAGATCATCTCTTCCGGGTAGTTCATCTTGCGCGCCAGCCAGGCGGAGATCGCCACGCCCATGACGACGCCCAGCGCCGTGAAAAGGCCGTGGTACGTGATATCCAGCCCCGCGAACTTCACGATCGAAGGGTCAAGGCCGATCTTTATCGAGAGCAGGACGCTATTCATCGTCATCCACTTCCTCGGGAATGTTTGCCCCGGCTGCCCGGGCCATGTCTCGCAGCTCCCGCGAGTAGTTCGCGTGGCTGGGGGACTGGCCCGCCAGAGCCGTGCGCGCACTAGTTATCTTAGCCCAAAGCCTTCTCCGGGGCACCCAGAACGTGATCGCCAGCCCCACCACTATGGCGAACGCACCGATCCAGACCAGCGAATCGCTGCGGTCCCGGCGCACGTCGATCCCGGCGAACTCCGCCTGCCTCTCGAACTTGTACTCCAGTCCGTCGATGGTCGTCGCCTCGCCCGGCTTCAGCGTGGTCGCCTGCGGTTGCAGACCGACGATGGTCAGCGTGGGGTCACCTGTGGCCGCGCCCTCGTCCGAGTAGTCGCCGGCGGACGTGCGCGCGGTGCCGAACGCGACGTTGCTCAGCTCGAACAGCGCGGAGCCGGTCCCGCCGCCCGCACTCGCGGGCAGGGGAACCGCGTCATCGACGATGGACGGCACATCCTCCAGGCCTTCGTAGCTGATGGTCAGGCCGCCGCTCTGCACGGTCTGCCCGGCGCTCAGCGTCGCGCGCGCCGCGTCGCCCGATCCCGGCTCGAAGACGACGAGCTTGTCGCTGTCGCTGGCGTTGTCCGGCTGCCAGAACGTGAGCGTGCGGTCTCCTGGCAAGTGGGCGATGCCGGCGCGGTACGCGGCGTCGCCGGTGTTGACGGACTCCGGCAGCACCACCGCCCCTTGCAGCAGCACGCTGCCGTCGTCCCCGGTCACCTTCACGCGGGGCGATGGCGACTTGTCGGCCAGGGCCATCGTCTCCCGGTAGACGATGTTGCCGGTGGAGGTGTCGCGCACAGAGAGCGTGGCCCCGTAGCCGAAGTACGCCTCCTGGTAGAAGTGGTAGCCGTTGTAGGTGCACGGCGTGTTCACCGTCGACGAGCAGCGCTTCACCTCCGTGCCGCGATCGTAGATGATCAGGTCGGCGCGGTAGTCCAGTGGCTGGCCGTCCGGCGCGAACTTCGCGTAGGCGTTGTCCAGCGTGACCTGCATCTGGTTCGGGTTGCTCACCGCGAACACCGGCAGCGTCGAGCCCTCCGCCAGGAAGAGCGGCGAATCGTAGGCGTCGACGCGCTGCACGACGGCCGAGAGGATGAACACGATCACGGCGATGTGCGTGAGCAGCGTGCCGAGCTGTGCCAGCTGGAAGCGGTCCGCGAAGAGGTATGTTGCGCCGGCCTCGTCGGTGCGGTAGACCTTGTAGCGCCGCGCCCGCAGGACGCCTTCCAGCCGCTCGACGTTCAGCGCCTCGTCCGCCTGGTAGCGGGCGGGCGCCATCTCGAAGTAGCGGTCGGGGACGCGCTTGCGGGGCCGGCTGATGCTGGCCCAGATGCCGGGGAAGCGGCTAATGACGTAGGCGCCGCTGGAGACAACGGTGGCCGCCAGCAGCAGTCCGAACCAGCGTTGCTGGAACACTTCGAAGAGGCCGGCGTCGTGCATGGGGCTGGTCAGGAAGCCGAAGCGGCCGTGCTGCGTGTCCAGCCAGTTCTGCTCCAGCCCCTGGTCGCCGCGCACCGTGACCGGCATCTGCGGCACCAACACGCCAACCAGGCTGATCGCCGCCAGCAGCGCGAGCAGCAAGATGGCGAAGCGGACGTTGGTGAACAGCCACCAGACCGCGCGCAGCGGGTTCACCAGGTTCAGCGTGCGCGACCAGCTCTGCGAGCGCAGCGCTTTGGAGGTGGGGCCCGCGGAAGACGGGTTAGCTTCCACCGCTGGCTCCGGAGGCCGCGGGGACCGCCATGATCTTGTCGATGCCCTGTTGCAAATCCGTCTCGCCAATGGCGCCCTGGACGTTGGTGTCCTGCTGCTTGTCCTGCAGCGGGCCGCGGTAGACGCTCTGAATCACCCCGTTGGCGTCGATGAAGTACGTCGTCGGCAGCCCGAGGAGGTGGTACTCGTCCGAAGTGTCGCCATCGCGGTCGATCAGCACCGGATAGCCGATCCCATAGTCCGTGGCGAAGGGGGTGATGAGGTCCTTCCCTTCCTGCAGGTTCAGCCCGATCACGACGAGCCCGTCGGCCTTGTACCTGTCGTAGGCGTTGACCAGCTGCGGCATCTCCTGGCGGCAGGGCTGGCACCAGGTGGCCCAGAAGTTCAGCACCACCGGGTGGCCGCGGAAGTCTGTCAGCCAGGACTCGCCGCCGTCCAGGCTCTCCAGCTCGAAGTCAGGAGCGACCTGACCTTCCTCCGTGCCGACCTCCAGGCCGTCCGGCACAAGCTTCGGATCGATCTGCCGCGCGCCGTACTCGCTTCCGGACGGCGCGACCGAGTCGTTGTTGCGGTTCTCTATCCACCAGATCACGCCGGCGATGGCCACGATCACGGCGACGGGATATACGACTCGGCGGATAAAGCTGCGCGCGTTCATCCGCGAGCCGCGCGTCGCGATACCGTCGCCGGTGTTAGCGGTGTCACTCATTGGCCCGTCTAGGATACGCTGCCCGCGCCTAAAGAACCTTAAGGCGCGGCGCTGGGCGTGATCCCGAACACCGCCTCGTAGACGGCGCGCGTCTGGGCCGGGTCGAGGCCGGCGCCGAGGAACGTGTCGCCGACACGGATCTCGAAGTGCAGGTGGATCTCGAAGTCCGGGTTGGAGGCCGACTCCGGCGTGCCCGTATCGCCGATGTATCCCACGGTGTCGCCCTGCTTGACCTTCGAGCCGACCTGTATCTCCTTCGGCACACCGTCCAGGTGACAGTAGCGGGTGACGATCCCGTTCCCGTGGTCTATCCAGACCTGCCTTCCGCGGAACTTGTCGAGCGTGCCTTCGCTCGTGTAGCCCTGCGCCGCCGACTCCGTCTCCAGCTCGTCGATCTGGGCCTGTGTCAGCGGCCGGTAGTCGTGGTCGGCGCGCATCACCGTCCCGCCGGCCACGGCCAGGGCGGGCAGGTCCCTCGGCACATCCACGCAGGCGTAGCTGGTGAAGAAGTCCACCCCTTCGTGGATGCCCGCGCGGTAGTCGCGCGGTGCGTTTGGCATCTGGTCGTCGTCCGGGGTGAGGCAGGCCCCCGCCACCGGCATGATCAGGTGCATCCCCAGCAGGTTGTCCGTCGAAGCCGTCGTCGGGCCCGGGGTCGGACGCGGCGTTGCCGTCTGGCCGGGGATGACCAGCACCTGGCCCACCGAGAGCGATGCGGCGTCGGCCAGCTGGTTGGCCCGGGCAAGCTCCTCCGCGCTGACGCCGAACTGATCGGCGATCGCGCCCAGGACGTCGCCGTCCTTCACCGTGTACAGGAGCGGACCCGGCGTCGGAGCCGGAGAGGGCGTCGGGCTGGCTGGCGTAGCCGTGCGCGTCGGCGCGGAGAGCGTGGGCGTCTGCGAGGGCGTCTGCGCGTCCGAGCCGCCGCTGCAGGCCGCAGAGAACAAGACGGCGGCCGCGAGGACCGCCGCCAGTGCCAGCGTGAGGCGGGCGCTACTTCTTGACCGGATAGCCCTCCACCTCCATCACCGACTCGATCAGGTCCAGGGCGGTCTCGTCCGGGTCGTACTCCACGATCACCTGCTTGCGTTCGGGCTCGCCGGAGATGAAGTGCACGCCGGGGAGAGCCTCGACGGCCTTGTGGATTGTCTGGATGCAGTGGTCGCAGGAGATGTCCGGGGCTTCCAGGGTGGTCTGCTGTCTCATCGGCGTCCTCCGAAGGGCATGATACTTCGCCGTGTGGATAACCGCAGGGCTTCAGCGTGGGCGGCGTCTTCCACCTTATCATCGAGCGGGTCCAGCGTGACGACGTCGTAGCGGCGGCCAAGCGCGAGTGCGATGAGGTGGTCCGCGAAGCGCGGGTTCTTGGGCAGCAGGGCGCCGTGCAGGTACGTCCCGAACGTGTTGCGGTAGACTGCGCCCTCCCAGCCATCGCCGTTGTTGCCGTTGCCTGTGACTATGCGCGCCAGCGGCCGCGCGCCCGCGCCCAGGTACGTCCGCCCGCCGTGGTTCTCGAAGCCGACGAGCGTAGTCCCGTTCCAGTCCGCCACCACGTTGCCGATGAAGCGCTTGGCCTGCGGGCCGGGGTGGACGGTGTGCAGGTCCAGGATGCCGGCGCCGGCCATCTCCTCGCCGTCCGCGCCGCGGTAGTAGTTGCCCGCCAGCTGGTAGCCGCCGCACACCGCCAGGAAGACGAACCCCGCCTCGACAGCCTCGCGGAGCGGCTCGCCCTTGATGGCGCGAAAGTCCTCGGCCACGCGGCGCTGCTCCACGTCCTGAGCACCGCCCATGAACGCCATGTCGTAGGCTTCCGGCACGAACTTGTCGCCGATCTCCAGCTCCGTCACCTCGAACTCGATTCCGCGGGCCTCGCAGCGGCGTCGCAGCGTGATGATGTTGCCGCGGTCGCCGTAGATGTTCATCAGCTTCGGGTAGAGGTGGGCCAGCCAGAGCTTCATCGGCCGTCGGCCTCCCAGAAGGCGCCCCGCCCGGCCCAGCGGCCCAGGATGTTGCGCGCCTCCAGCATCGCCGTGTACGTCGGCAGCACGTAGACGCTGCCGCCCGCCGGCGCGCGCCGGATCGCCGAACGCAGCGCCCGCGCGGTGTCGTGCTCCACGTCCGGGCGCTCGCCCAGGCCCGCGTACTTCAGGCGCAGCGCCATGTCCCAGGCGCGGACCCCGGAGACCGTCAGCGAGCGCAGGTGGCCGGCCAGCAACTCAAAGTCGACGTCCCAGATCCAGGAGATGTCGCGCCCGTCGGCGATGTTGTCGTTCAGCAGCGCGACGAGGCCGAACGGCTCGCCGCTGGCGATGATCGTGCGGATGGACTGGTTCGCCCCCGCCGGGTTCTTGGCGAGCAGCACGTGCACAGTGCGCCCATCGATCTCGAAGCGCTCCTGCCGCCCGAAGGCCGCCCCGGCGGAGGCCAGACCGCGCTCGATCGCGGCCGGCTCGACGCCCAGCGCCACCCCGGCTGCCGCCGCGGCGAGCGCGTTGTAGACGTTATAGGTGCCGGTCAGCGGCAGCCGGACGTCGATCGCGCCGGACGGCGTGCGGACCGCGAGGTCAAGGCCGGCGTCCGTGGTGGCGGCGCTGGTGCAGGCGACCTCCGGATTCGGGCGGGCGTTATCCTTCGCCGGGCAGCGCCAGTGGCCGATGTGGCCGTAGAACACCGCGTCGTACTCCAACTCCGCGCCGCACTTCGGGCACCAGCGGGCGTCCGCCGCGTGCTCAATCTCGCCCGCCGCCAGCGACGTGTCGTCCAGCCCGAAAGTGATGACCGGGCCGCGCGCACCCTCCCGCAGCGAGGCGACGGAGGGATCGTCGGCGTTGAGGGCCAGCGTCACGCCGGGCGGGAAGCCGCTGATCGCGCGGCGCCAGACGCCGGCCACCGTCTCCACCTCGCCGTAGCGGTCCAGCTGGTCGCGGAAGAGGTTCGTGAAGACGACAGCACGCGGCCGGACGGCGTCCGCCACCAGCGGCATCGTCGCCTCGTCGACTTCGAAGACGCCGATCGCCTTCCGGGCCTGGCGCAAGCGGCCGTCCCAGGTGGACGCTTCGGCCAGCGCGGCCGCCACGCCGCGCATCATGTTCGACCCTTCCCGGTTGGCGACGGTCCGTAGCCCGGCCGCCTGCACCACACTGCGCAGCAGACGCGTCGTCGTCGTCTTGCCGTTCGTGCCTGTGACCAGCACGCTGCCGGCCCCGAGCTTCGAGGCCAGGTCGCGAACAATACCGGGATCGATCCGCTCGGCGATGAGTCCGGGGAAAGCGGTGCCCCCGCCGGCCCGAAAACGCCGGCTCAGACCGGCGGCGGTGCGGGCGGCGACGACGGCTGCGGTACGGCGCATGGCGAGATCAACAATAGAACACTGGAACAACGCTCGGCGAGGCCGCCCGGTTCTCCCCGCCCGCTGCTAGAATGGCGCTCGTGGCTATCGAATTCCGCCAGATGACCGCCGACGACTACGAGCAGGTCGGGAACGTTGAGGCGCGGGCCTTCTACAACAAGCCCTCGCCGGAGCGCGACGCCATCACGCGCGACCTCATCCCGCCGGACTGGACCGTCGTCGCCGAGGTGGACGGCAGGATCGTGGCGGCGGTGCGCACGGTGCCGCATGTGCGCCGCATGCATGGCGCGAAGATGGGATTCGGCGCGGTCGGCCCGGTATCGTGCCTGGCACCGTACCGGCGACGCGGCCTCGTCGCGCGGCTGCTGGTGCTGGCGATGGAGAAGATGCGTGAGCGGAACCAGGTGCTCTCCGGGCTGCACACGCCGCACGATTCGCTGTACCGCCGCTTTGGCTGGGAGCGCGGCGAGTCGAAGATCGCCTACAGCTTCGGCCCGAAGGACGTGCGCCTGCGGTTCCGCAGCGCGGGCGGGCACACGGACGGCGTGGGCGAAGCGGACTGGCAGCGCGTGGACAGGCTCTTCCAGGAGAAGCACCGCAACGCGAACGGGCCGTTCTTGCGCGGCGAGCAGTGGTGGAAGTACGCGGTCCTCGGCCACTTCGAACGGGACAAGTTCGTCGACTACGACGCGGTCGTCTGGGTGGACCGCGACGGCGCCGACCAGGGCTACGTCGCCTACACGAACCGCAACATGGCGCCGGCCGGGCAGTGGATCCCGCAGGAGGTCTGGATCCGCGATTTCGTCGCCCTGACCTCGGACGCCTACGTCGGCCTCTGGGAGCACATGCTGACCCACGACCTGGCTGAGAAGATATCGGTGGAGATGCACCCGGCGGACCCCTTCCGCCACATCTGCGACGACCCGTTCAACGTCCAGACGCGGGAGCCGGACGGCGCGATGATCCGCGTCGTCGACGTGGAGAAGGCGTTCGAGCAGCGGCCTTACCTGGGGACGCGGCCGGCGTCCGTCGTCGCGCGGATCAGCGACCGCCACCTGCCCTGGAACGACGGCGCCTGGCGCATCGAAGGCGCGGAGGGCCAGACCCGCGCCGAGCGCACAAACGCCGCGCCGGACGTGGAGATGGACGCCAACGCGCTGGCGGCGCTGTTCACCGGCTTCCTCCGCCCGGCCGTCGCCGTGACCACCGGCTTCGCGCGGCTGAACCGGCCGGAGGCGCTGCCGGAGATGGAGCAGCTCTTCGCGGTGGCCGACGCGCCGTTCTGCCCGGACTACTACTAATCTGCCGCGGCCCAACGTAGGGACAGAGCTTCAGCTCTTTCCGCCCGGGGTGGGATGTGCAGGGAGCGCTCTGTCCGGCCGGGGGCGACGCGCCGGGCGCTACCCGATAACGAGCCCCGGCGCGACATCCGCGTCCAGCTGCGCCACGTCCCCCGCCAGCAGCCGGTAGTACCCGCAGGCTGCGATCATCGCGCCGTTGTCCGTGCAGAGCGCAGGCGGCGGCACCAGCACCGGCGCCCGCGATCGCTCCACCAGCTCCGCGCGCAGGGCGGAGTTCGCGGCCACACCGCCGGAGAGGATGACCTGCTGTGCCTCGTTCTCATCAGCGGCGGCGATGGCCTTCGTCACCAGCGAATCGACGACCGACTCCTGGAAGGCGGCGGCCAGCTCCCGGGCGTCCGGCGCACCATCGCCGCGGACGATCTGCTGCACCTTCGTCTTGAGGCCGCTAAAGCTGAAATCGTACGGCTGGTCCAGCCGCGCGCGTGGCAGCCGCAGCGAAGGCTTTGGGGCATCGCGGGCCAGCCTGTCGATCGCCGGGCCGCCGGGAAAGCCGAGGCCGAGCAGCCGCGCGACCTTGTCGAACGCCTCGCCCGCCGCGTCGTCCACGGTCTGGCCCAGGCGGCGGTAGCGGCCGTGGCCCTCCATGAGGACGACGTCGCTGTGCCCGCCGGAGACGATCAGCACCAGCGCCGGGAACTTCGCCTGCTCCTCGCGGTCCAGCCAGGCGGCGTAAATGTGCCCCTCCAGGTGGTTCACCGGCGCCAGCGGCTTGTCGTGCGCGTAGGCCAGCGCCTTGGCGAAGTTCCAGCCGACGAGCAGCGCGCCGGCCAGCCCCGGCCCGTACGTCGCCGCCACGGCGTCGATCTCGCCCATCGCGCAGCCGGCCTCTCTCAGCGCCTGGTCGAGCACCGGGATGATAGCGCCGACGTGCTGTCGGGAGGCCAGTTCCGGCACGACGCCGCCGTACGTCGCGTGCATCTCCACCTGTGAGGCGACGACGCTGGAGAGCAGGCGCCGGCCGTCCTCGACGACGCCGATCGCGGTCTCGTCGCAGGAGGTCTCGATGCCCAGGACTTTCATTCGGAATCGCCGGCCGGCGTCGCCGCCACGAGCACCGCGGCGCAGTTCTGCTGGCCCTGCGCTTGGCGGTATATCTCGGGCAGGGCTTGCTCCCCGGTCAGCGCCAGCGCCTCGGCCAGCTCCGGTCCGGCAAGCGCCTCGCCGAGCCCCGGCGATAGGAGCAGCAGCCGGTCGCCCGGCGTGAGCTCGAAGCGGCGGAACTCCGGGTAGAACTCGTCTTCCAGGCCCAGCGCCTCCTTCGCCTCCGGGACCTGCGGCTCGATCTCCTGCAGCTTGCCGTCATGGAAGTAGACAGCGCGCGAAGGCCCCACCTGCGCCAGGTAGGCCTCGTTGCCCTGCACCGCCACGCAGCTGATCCCGGCCGCCACGCGGTGCTGTACCAGGCTGCGGCGGTTCCAGTCGCGCAGGCTGTCGTGGGCCGAGCGCAGCGCGCGCAGCATGCCGCCGGTCAGCGAGAGCTTCGATTCGTGGAAGTTCTCGCCGATGGCGTCCTTCATTTCGCCGGTGAACTCCTCGCTGCCGGGCAGCGCCGGCTCGACGAGCACGTAGAGATCGGAGACATCCTCTTCGTCGCGGTGCTCGTCGCGGTAGACGCCCACCCAGGGCGTGTCTTCCCGCGCCTCGCCGTCAACGACGCCAAACTGCCCGACCCAGACCATGGCTCGATTGTAACGGGAAGTGGGCGCAGGGTAACGAATGATGGCCGCGTGGGTGCTGAAAGCTGAACGCTGAGTGCTGACGGCTAGCTCGCCACCGGGACGACGTCTTCGTCGCGGACGGTGCCCGGGCGCACGCGGTAGGTACAGGCGCGCTCGCCGCGGAGGAGGCTGCGGGTGAGGCGCGCGTCGCCCCCGGAGAGGATGCCCACGAACTCCACGTGCAGCGCGCAGACGGCGCGGTCCGTCTCCGCGATCTTGGGGAACGGGCAGCTGTACTCGTCAATGAAGAAGGCGCCGCTCTCGTCCTGGCCCCAGTCGGCCATGCAGCCCTGCTCTTCGAGGACGGCGGCCGTCTCCTTCACGCGGTGCGCCAGGTCTTTGCCGCGCATGCGCTCCTCGTAGGGCAGCGCCAGTCGTCGCGCTACCTGCTTGAGCAGCTTCTGCAGCTTGTCGTTGCCCTCGCTCGCCCGGATCTCTTCCAGGAGGACGCCGGCCAGCAGATCGTACGTCTTGGGGAAAAGCGAGTCCGCCTTGCCCGTGATCGAATACACCAGCGTCGGCCGGCCCACGCGCCCGCGCTCTTCGCGCGCCTCCACCAGGCCGTCGCGCTCCAGTACGGTCAGGTGCTGGCGGATGCCGGTGGAGGTGAGCCCCAGCAGCGAGCCCAGCTCCTTCACAGTTCCCCTGCCGTGCCGTTGCAGGTACTCTAGAATCTGCTGGCGAGTGGACTGCATCTGCAGATTTGCCCCTGTCATGCTGCGATTTTAGCACCTTTGCCTGTCCATACTCCGGAATCGACATGAACCCACGACGCGACGACCCACTGGAGCTGAAGTACGACGCCGACGCCGTCATCGAGCGGGCGGCCGACCGTTTGCGCGCCATTTTGCTCGATGCGGTGACGCGCCTCGACCCGTTTCCGCCGTTCCCCGGCGCGTTCTTCTCCTACGGCATCGAGATCGAGGCCCCCGGCGTCGAGTCGCCGCAGCGTGGTTGCGTGGTGCTGGGCCAGGACGGGGAGTTCTACGAGCTCAAGATGGGCAACGACGTCCCCACCTTCGACTTCGAGGTGACCGACCCGGTGGCGATGCGCAACGAAGAGCTGAAGCCGCTGCAGCTGCACCCGATGGAGTACCTGGTCTACGCCTACAACGCGATCACAAAGGTGGCGGAGATCCTGCTGGAGCGGGCGTCAGAGGAGTAGAGGACGGCATCAGACGTAGCAGCGGAGCTTCAGCTCCGCTGGAGCCACGCTTCCTACGCTTGCCTGGCCCCTAACAGAATCGCCCCGAGCCCGCCGTACCGGGGTGAGGGGACGGTGGCGAGGGCAGCAAGAAAACAAAACAGGGGCCTCAGAAGAGGCCCCTGTTTGCGTTAGCGGTGTCTTACCAGGAAGAACGACGCCCGCCGCCGCCCGTTGCCGGGCGCTTGCTGAAGCAGTCGCTGCAGTAGACCGGCCGGTCGCCGCTGGGGCGGAAGGGAACTTCGGTTTCCTTGCCGCACTGCGCGCACGTGGCCGGGTGCATTTCCCGGCTGCGTCCGCCGCCGTAGCTGCCGCCACCGCCGTATCCACCGCCGCTCGTTGAGCGGCGAGCCGCTCGGCAGCTGGGACAGCGCTTGGGCTCTGTGTAGCCCTTTTCGGCGTGATACCGCTGGTCGTCGTCCGTAAAGGTGAACGAGTTCCCGCAGTCCTGACAAACTAGAGTCTTGTCCATGATGGCCTCCTTCCTTTAGTTACTTGGCAAGGTTCGACCATCTAAGAGTGCTGCTGAAAGGTGCTAGCTCAGGCGAAGGGGTGCGAAACAATTACCACATACATCATAGCACGATCTGGAGGCTTGGGGGTGAACGTTTGGCACAGCTGGTGGCTACTCCTCGTGTCCACTGTCACCTGCAACCGGAAACCTGTAACCTGTAATCGCACCCATGGCCGTTGACCAGTCCGTCCTCGATACTATCGCCCTCAGCCGCAGCGAATACGAACTGATCGTGCAGCGGCTTGGCCGCGAGCCGAACCAGGTCGAGCTCGGCCTCTTCGGGGCGCTCTGGAGCGAGCACTGCGGCTACAAGAACTCGAAGCCCCTGTTGCGCATGCTCCCCGCGGAAGGCGCCTGGGTCCTCACCAAGCGCGGCGCCGAAAACGCCGGCGCGGTCGACATCGGCGATGGCATGTGCGTGGTGATGAAGATCGAATCGCACAACCACCCCTCCGCTGTTGAGCCGTACCAGGGCGCGGCCACGGGCGTCGGCGGCATCGTGCGCGACATCTTCGCCATGGGCGCGCGTCCGGTCGCCCTGCTGGACTCGTTGCGCTTCGGGCCGCCGTCGGACCCCCAGTCAAAGTACCTCTTCGAGGGCGTCATTGCGGGCATCGGCGGCTATGGCAACTGCCTCGGAATCCCCACCGTCGGCGGCGAGGTCGTCTTCGAGGACGCCTACGCCGCTAACCCGCTGGTCAACGCCATGTGCGTGGGCGTGGCCCGCGCCGATCAGCTCGTCACCGCGAAGGCGGAGGGCGCCGGTAACGTCCTGATGCTCGCCGGTTCCGGCACCGGGCGCGACGGCATCCACGGCGCATCCGGCCTCGCCTCCCGCACCGACCCCGGCGCCCGCTTCGAGGAGCTGCGCCCAGCCGTGCAGGTGGGCAACCCCTTCCTTGAAAAGATGCTGCTGGAGGCCTGCCTGGACCTGGCCTGGAACCACCGCGACTGGATCACCGGCATCCAGGACCTGGGCGCGGCCGGCCTCACGTCTTCGGCTATTGAATCGGCGAACCGCGGCGGCTCCGGCATCATCATCGACGTCGCGAAGGTGCCCCGCCGCGAAGAGGGGATGACCCCATACGAGGTCATGCTCTCAGAGTCGCAGGAGCGGATGCTGATCATCGTCCGCAAGGGGCACGAGGCCGACGTGGCGAAGCTATTCGAGCGCTGGGAGGTGCCCTGGGCGATCATCGGCGAGGTCACCGGCGACCAGCTGGTCCACATCCGCGACGGCGAGACCGAGGTCGCCACCCTGCCGGTGCAGGTGCTGGTCGACGCGCCCGAGTACACCCGGGAGGGCGTGCCGGCCCAGGAGCTGTTCGAGATGGAGCAGCTCGACATCGCCGGCCTGCCGGACGTCGTCGACCCCAAGCGCGTGCTGCTTGACCTCCTGGCCTCGCCGAACATCGCCAGCAAGCGCCCCGTTTACCGCCAGTACGACCAGAGCGTGCTCACCAACACCGTCATCGAAGCCGGCGCCGACGCGGCAGTTCTGCGAGTGAAAGGCACGTCTCGCGGCTTCGCCGTAGCGACCGACGGCAGCGGCCGCTACTGCCACATCGATCCGAACCGTGGCGGGGCCATCGCCGTTGCGGAGGCGGCGAGGAACGTCGTTTGCGTCGGCGCCCACCCGGTCGCTGTAACCGACTGTCTGAACTTCGGCAACCCGGAGCGGCCGGACGTCTACTTCCAGATGGAGGCCGTGATCCACGGCATTGCGGAAGCCTGCACGGCGCTCGGCACGCCGGTCATCTCCGGCAACGTCTCCCTCTACAACGAAACCGGCGGCCGCCCCGTCTACCCGACGCCCGTTATCGGCATGCTGGGCATCCTTGACGACGTCACCCGTTACTGCACGCCCGCGCTCAAGGCAGACGGCGACCAGGTGTTCCTCGTCGGCTCACACCTCGAGCAGCCCCTGGACTCCCTGGGCGGCAGCGAGTACCTGAAGCACGTGCACGGCCTGATCGGCGGCAAGCTGGATATCGACCTCGTGCGCGAGGCGCGCATGCAGATGGCCGTTCTCGCGGCGATCCGCCAGGGCGTGGTCAACGCGGCCCACGACTGCTCGGACGGCGGCCTCGCGGTGACCCTCGCCGAGATGTGCATCGCCGGCGGCAAGGGGATCGACGGCGCCAACGCCATCCTAGGCGCGCGGCTGGCCCCGGCCCTCTTCGGCGAAGCGCAGTCACGCATAGTCGTCACCGTGCCCGCCGATAAGCGCGAGGCGCTTGTTGGCATCGTGCAGGGGAACGGCGTGCCGCTCGAGTACATTGGCCGCGTCAAGGACGAGCCGCTGCTCCGCCTCGGCCCGGTGGAGGTCGCGGTCGCGGACATGCGCGACGCCTGGTCAAACGGTCTGTCCCGCGCCCTGGGCGAGTAGGGGAAAGGCGCATGGGCGACCTTCAGGTCGCCGGGCGGGGCGGCGCTGGCAGCCCGACCGCGATTCGCGTACCCTCTGGGGCATGTCAGACGAGATGTTCGTCCAGTCCCTGCGCAACCGCATCCGCGCGATGAACATGCTCTGGGAGCGCGCCATCAGCGACATGTCGCTGGAACAGGTCAACCACCACGAGCGCGAGGGCGTCCTGCCCATCGCCTTCAGCTTCACGCACTTCATGCACGCCCAGGACCAATCGATCAGCGCCGTCTTCCGCCGGGAGTCCCCGCTGTGGGCCAGCGGCGGCTGGCAGGCCAGGGTGGGGCTCGCCATCGACCGCCTGGGCCGCGAAGAAACGGTGGAGGAGATGCAGCACCAGCGCATCGGCGACCTGGAAGCCTGGAAGGCGTACCAGGCCGAGGTCATAGCCCGCACCCACGAGACGCTGGAGACGATCGATGCCGAGATGCTGGCCCAGGTCGTCATGCCGCAGCTCCCGCCCAACATGCAGAACATCTTCTGCGGCATTGTCGTCGGGCCCGGCAACCCCATCCGCAAGCTGGAGGTGCTGGAGTGCTTCGTCTACCAGCACGGCCTCCGTCACATGGGCGAAGTCGAGCACGGCCGCGCGCTCGTCGGCCTGCGCGGCATGACCTCGTAGGGGACTGAGCTTCAGCTCGGTCCGCCCGGGGCGAGCGCCGCTTGCCCCTACAACATCTGCGGTTGCGGCGGAGGCTGGAACGTCAGCCCCAGCAGCTCCCCAATCTGTCGCGCGTTTCGCACCGAATAGTCGCGGTGGCAGTTGTTGAACAGCACGTGCGTCTCGCTCGTCTCATCGGCCAGGCGCCGGATCTGCGGGGCCCACTCGCGTAGTTCGTCCTCGCTGTACAGGTAATCGAAGCGCTCGGCGGCCGTGTTCGTCTTCTTCGTCCACATCTCCTGGTTGTGGCCGTGCATCCGCAGCACCCCCAGCGATGTCGTCGCGGCGACCACCGGCGGCACGCTCGTCTTGAACCCCTGCGGCTCGTCGACGCAGACGTACGTGATCGCGTTCTCCCGCAGAAACCCGAGCGAGCGTTGCTGGTCCTCCTGGCTCTCCATCCAGGCACGGTTGCGGAACTCCACCGCCAGCCGGTATTGGCCCAGGCGCTCCTTCACCTGCAGGATGTACTCGCGGTTGTCTGCTCTCGGCCCGAACCAGGGCGGGAACTGGAAGAGCACCACGCCCAGCTTGCCGGCGCTGTCCATCGGCAGCAGCACCTCCAGGAAGCGCCGCCACAGTTCCTCGCCGATCTCCGGTGGCAGGTCCTTGTAGTACACGTTGCGCTTCTCCGCGACGTTCGGCGGCAGCTGCGCCTTCAGCTCTTTGGGCAGCGCCTGCGTCGCCGAGCCGTGCAGCGTAAACAGCCCGTAGGCCTTCACATCGAACGTGAAGTGCGGCGGCGTGCGCTCCACCCAGGCTTCCGGGTTGCGCTGCAGCGGGATAGCGTAGTACGTGCTGTCCACCTCCACGATTGGGAAGTGCTCCGCATAGAAGCGCAGCCGGTCCTCCGGCGATTTCGCGCTCGGCGGGTACCACTTGGCGTCGATCAGCGTCTTGTCCGCCCACGAACAGGAGCCGACCAGGATCTTCCCGGCCATGCCCGAATTATCCCACCGCTCATCCTGAACCTGCCGAAGGGTCGCCTAGAACCAGCTGAGCCTGCCGAAGCCTCCGCTGTAACCTGCAACCTGTACCCTGTAACCTATCCCACGTGGAACGCCGCACCCTCGAGCCCGCCGACGCTCTCCGCCTCCTCAACGGCGGCCCCGTCGTGCTCGTCACCACCCGCTGGCGCGACGAGACGGACGTCATGCCCGCCATCTACTACACCCAGCTCTCGCGCACGCCGCCGCTGATCGGCGTCGCCGTCCACCCGGCCCGCCACACCCACGATATGATCCGCTTCTCCGAGCAGTTCGCGCTCAACTTCCCGGCGCGCGATCTAATGAACCACACGCAGTACTTCGGTATGGTCTCCGGCGAGGACGTCGGCAAGCTGGAGCTGTCAAAGCTCGCCACCATTCGCGCGCAGAAGATCGACGCGCCGCTCATAGACGGCTGCCTCGCCTGGATCGAGTGCGGCGTCGAGGACACCTACCGCATCGGCGACCACACGCTCTTCGTCGGCCGGGTACTCGTCGTGCAGGCCGAAGCGGCCGCCTTCGACGAGACATGGCTGTTGGACGACCCGCAGTACAGCCCACTCCACTACCTCGGCGCAGACCGCTACGCCGTCCTCCGCGAGCGCCTGCAGGCCGAGCTGCGCACCTCGGAGGAGGGGACGATCGAGCTGGCCGAGTCCAAAGAGGAGCGCGAGAAGCGTGAGGAGGCGGAGGCGCTGGAGGCGGAGCGGCGCAAGCGCGAGGGGCTGGACTAGCCCGGCGCTGCACTGTTCGTTCTGGCGTTCGGGACAATCGGCCCGCCAAGTGAGGCCGTTTGGCCGAGTCCCCGCCGCTGCCGCAGGCGGGACACTCGTGTTGCGGGGCGGCAGTACGGCCCGCTCAAGGAGGCGATAGTGGGGCGCAAGCTTATCAGGGCGGCCATTCCACTCGTGGCAGCGGCGGTCTGGCTGTTGACCGGCGGGCATTCGGCGGATGCGACCATCGCGATGACGGGCGACTGGCAGTTCACCATCCAGGGTGACCTTACCCTGAGTTGCCCCACGATGCTGCTGCAGGAGGAGACGACACTGACTGGGATGTTCGACTGCACGCAGTACACCGGCACTCTTGATGGGACGGTCACACCGGCCGCGCATGGCCAGACCTTCGAAGCCACCGTGGTGTTCACGGACCAGCACGGCCACCCGCTGGATGCATGGGACATCTCCGGCGCTGTTCCCGGCGAGGGTAACCACATGACGGGCGACTGGCAGTCCACCATCTTCGAGGACGAGTCTGGCACCCTCTTCGGCGTCCGTGATGTCTCCGTCTATGTGAAGGGGGACATCAACTGCGACGGCGATGTAGACGCGTCAGATGTACTCAGCGGCGTCCGCTGGGGCCTGGACCTGGACCCGCTGCAGCCCTCTGGCTGCCCTGAGATCGGCGTTCAGTTCGGCGGCGGCGTCTTCGGCGACCTGGACTGCGATGGGCAGCCTCTCAGTGCCGACGGCGTGTACCTTCTCTGGTTCGCCGCCGGGCTGCCGGTCCAGCTGCCGCAGGGCTGCTTACCCATAGGCGAGTTGTACACGCTCCCAGCAAGCGCGCAACGTTGACGTGCGCGTCAGAGTGCCGCCATAATCCCTCTCGAAGCACTGACACCTGACACCTCGCACCTAACACCTCAAGGAGACAACCATGGACTTTCGCCTGAGCCCCGAAGACGAAGCGTTCCGCCAGGAAGTCCACGACTTCATCGAAAAGGAATGCCCCAAGCAGCTGCGTGAGCGCGCCGGGATCGGCAGCTTCATGTCGAACGCGCAGTACTTCATCGAATGGCGGCGCAAGATCGCGGCCAAGGGCTGGGTGGCGCCGGCCTGGCCGAAGGAGTACGGCGGCGCCGGCATGACCATCATGCAGCAGTTCGTCTACAACATGGAGACGGCCCGCATGCGTGCGCCCTCGCCGCTCTTCATCGGCGGCCTCGGCGTGGCAGTCCTCGGTCCCACGATCCTGGTCTACGGCAGCGATGAGCAGAAGAAGGAGTACATCCCCGGCATCCTCTCCGGCGAGGTGATGTGGTGCCAGGGCTTCTCGGAGCCGGGCTCGGGCTCGGACCTGGCGTCCCTGCAGACGCGCGCTGTGCGTGACGGCGACGACTACGTGATCAACGGCCAGAAGATCTGGACCACGCTGGCCCACATGTCGAAGTACATGCTCTGCCTGGCCCGCACCAACCCGGACGTCCCCAAGCACAAGGGCATTTCGTACTTCGTCATCCCCATGGACACGCCCGGCGTCACCGTGCGCCCGCTGATGAACATGGCCGGCACCCACGAGTTCAACGAGGTGTTCTTCGATAACGTGCGCATCCCGGCCAAGAACCGCCTGGGCGAAGAAGACCGCGGCTGGTACATGGCTGTGACCACGCTGGACATCGAGCGCTCCAACATCGGGTCGGCGATCGGCCAGCACCAGTCTGTGGAGGACCTGGTGGACTTCGCGAAGGAGCACAAGGGCAACGGCCAGACGGTGCTCGGCACGAACGAGAAGATGCGGTACGAGCTGGCCGAGCGGATGATCGAGGTGGAGGCTTCGCTGATGCTCTCCTACCGCCTGATCACGATGCAGAACCGCGGGCTGATCCCGAACTACGAGGCCTCGGCGACGAAGCTGTACTCGATGGAGCTGAACCAGCGCATCGCCAATACGGGGCTGAAGCTGCTGGGGATGTACGGCCAGCTGGCGGCGACGCCGAAGTGGGCGCCGCTGGGCGGCCGGCTGCAGTACACGTACCTGCGCTCGGTGGCGAACACGATCGAGGGCGGGACGACGGAGATCCAGAAGAACATTGTGGCGACGCGCGGCCTGGGGTTGCCCCGGGAGTAGGCGGGGCCGGTTCCGCCCCACCCCGCCCCGGCCGGGCGAGCGCCGCTCGCCGCTACGCGGACGTCTACCCAAACCCTCACCCGCACGTTAGAATGCCCGCGTATCCTTCGAGAGCGTCAGGATGAGCGGCTCGGAGGCGAGAGGAGATCACCATGGACTTTCATGACACGCCCGACGAGGCGAAGTTCAGGGCCGAGGTGCGCGAGTTCATCGCGACGGAGTACAAGAGTGATGGCGAGGCTGCGGGTAGCGTGGCGCAGGCGGCCAGCGCGGGCGGGGCGGCGGCGATGGAGCGCTACAAGGAATGGATGCGCAAGCTGGCGACGAAGGGCTGGGTGGCGGCGGCGTGGCCGAAGGAGTACGGCGGGGCGGGCATGTCGATCATGGAGCAGTTCATCTTCAACGAGGAGCTGGCGATCGCGCGGGCGCCGCGGCCGGGCGGCATCGGGATCACGATGGCTGGGCCGACGATCATTGTTTACGGGAACGAGGAGCAGAAGCGGGAGCACCTCTCCGGCATGCTCTCCGGTGAGAAGACCTGGTGCCAGGGGTTCTCGGAGCCGGGGTCGGGCTCGGACCTGGCGTCGCTGCAGACGCGGGCGGTGCGTGACGGCGACGATTACGTGGTGAACGGGCAGAAGATCTGGACCACGGGGGCGCAGTACTCTGACCGGATGATCCTGATGGCGCGCACTGACCCGGACGCGCCGAAGCACAAGGGGATCAGCTACTTCCTGCTGGACATGAAGTCGCCGGGGGTGACGGTGCGGCCGCTGGTGAACATGGCCGGGACGCCCGGCTTCAACGAGGTGTTCTTCGACAACGTGCGGGTGCCTCGCAAGGACCTGCTGGGGGAGGAGAACCGCGGCTGGTACGTTGGCACGACGACGCTGGACTTTGAGCGCTCATCGATCGGGACCTCCATCGCCCAGAACCAGGCCGTGGAAGACCTGCTCAACGCGGTCAAAGAGCGGCTGGACTTCAAGCTTTCGGCCATGGACCGCACCGAGCTCGCCGACCGCTTCATCGAGGCGAACGCCGCGCGGCTGATGTCGTACCAGGTGATCTCGATGCAGAACCGCGGGCTGGTGCCGAACCACGAGGCTTCGGCGGTGAAGATCTACGCGGCGGAGCTGAACCAGCGCATCCAGAACACGGCGCTGAAGATACTGGGCCTGTACGGCCAGCTGGAGCGCGGCGCGAAGGGCAGCGTGGCCGAGCGCTACGCGCCGAACAAGGGCCGCTTCGCGAGGACGTACCTGCAGGCGGTGGCCTCGACGATTGCCGGCGGGACGAGCGAGATCAACCGCAACATCATCGCGACGCGCGGGTTGGGGCTGCCGCGGGGGTAGGCTGCGGCTTCTACTGTTGCTTCTGCGGGTCCACGTAGCACTGGCCTTCTGAGCCGGGCTCGATGCCGAGGAGGGTTGCCAGTTGCGGCGGCGCATCGACGAAGAAGCCGTCCGCAGGGGCGTAGAGGCGGTTCGTGGGCGAGTGGTAGGTGAGGCCGGCCGACCAGCCCGACGATAGCTCGATCACGAGGTTTGTGCTGGAGCATCCGTAGTCCAGGTTGACGTCGTCGCCGGCGGTGGGATGGGTCTCGAAGGTGCCGTCGAGCGCGTTCGCAAGCGCCTGGCGGGAGTCCAGGGTATCGAAGAGGCCGTCGGCGAGGCGAGCATCACCACCTTTGTAGCGGACGGCAGTGATGGAGTCGAGGCCGAACCAGTCGGAGAGGTTGACGGTGGCGGGCGCTCTGTTGCGTGGCTCGGGTGGGTATGCGGCTTCCTGGACGGCGGCGGCATCGAACTGGTCCAGCGTCCAGGCGTCGTGCTGGCCGATGAGGAAGGCAGCGACGATCTCGCCGTCGCGCACGACGAACCCGGCTTCGACGGTTCGCGGGTCCGCTGCGAGGTCAGGCCTCCTGACGCGGGTGGAGACCGCGAAGGCGGGCGCAGAGGTTACGCCCGCCCAGTCGTAGCCACCGGCGACGACGGCGTCGTGTATGCGAGTGTAGGTGGCGCGCCAGAGGAAGTCCGAGGACGCGGGCGGGGCGAGAGTGCCCGGCGCGTCGGGGAAGTCTGGGAACTCGATGGTTTGGGCGGAGATGCCGGCGAACCCCTCGAGGTGGTGGGCGGCGAGCAAAGCGGTGACGGCGGCAGAGATGTCTGGCGACGGACGCAATGTTGCGATCAGATCATCGATGGCGTGCTGGGAGGGCGCAGCGCCGGGGCCGTTCAGGTCCAGTGGATAGACATCGCGGAGCCACGTGTGGTACTCGGCCCGAAGCGGGTAGTCCTGGTGCGCGTCCTCGGCGTACTTGCCGAGGAAGAGGAGGTAGTTTGCGCCGTCCTGGTAGCCGATGCGGTTGTCGAACGCTTCTTCGAATACAGGTGGAGCCGGCCAGCCGACGAGGACCGTCGATCCGACAGCGATGTCGCCACGGAGGACGTCGGTCACCCAGACGCAGGCCAGCTGGTTGAAGCCTGTGAGGGCCTCCACGTGGACTTCCTTCAGCACGCGGCCCTGGACGATGGCGTCGGCGCCGATGCTCTCTTCGATCATTGATTGTTTCGTATAGTCCACGTGCCACCCGGTCCACGACAGGCTCGCCGGCCGGGTGCTTGAGGTGAAGGCGCTGAGGCCGCAGTCGGTGGCGGGTGACGTTGGCTCGGGGCTCGGCGACGGCGTCGATGAGGGGCCGCCGGAACCGCTGGAGGAGCAGGCAATCAGCAGTAAGGCGCAGAGGACGATTGCGAGGGCAGAGATGACTCGCATGACCGTATAACGATTGTAGCTGCGTGGAAGTTCCCGGAGCGTGCGTTGCGCGCCACCTACGTTGGGATCGGTTGGCGCCCGTTGTCCACGTTTTCCGCTGGTTAGCGGCTGGCCTTATCGGGTGCTAAACCGCACGCTGGTTACGGGGCCGGCGCCGCCGGCGTCTTGAGTTGCGATGAGATACGCCCGTTTCGCGCCTGTGCTGCTCGTCCTGGTTGCGGCCCTGCTGGCGATCGCGTTGTACGTTGTACCGGCGTCCGCGGAGACGATCACAGTGACGCGCGGGGATGACCCCACGCCGGACGGGTGCGGCGTGGACGGCTGCTCGCTGCGGGAAGCGGTGGCTGCGGCCAACGCCGCGCCCGGTGACCAGGTGATCGACGTCGGGTCTCTTGAGATCGTGCTGGAATCGACGGTGACGATCACGGGCGACCTGACGATCCAGGGCGCAGGCCCGGACGACAGCAACATCCGCACGAGCAACGGTTCGCAGCTGTTCAACATCCAGGCCAATGCGCACGCCACGTTCAACGGGGTCTGGCTGAACGGCTCCTCCACCGCCGGCCCGGGGGGCTGCGGGGGCGCCCTCTACAACGCCGGTGACCTGACGCTGGAGCACACGAAGGTGGCGAAGAACTTCATCACGGGCAAGGGCGCGGCGCTGTGCAACCTGGGGACGGCATCGCTGAACGACGTGCTGATGTCCGCCAACGGCGCCACTGGGGGGCCCGGCGGAGCGCTCTGGAACGCCGGGATCATCACGATCACACACAGCAGCTTCACCCAGAACACCCTGGATGGCGACGCCGGCGGCGCGATTGCGAACAACGAAAACGGGAATATGACAATCACCTACAGCACGATCAGCAGCAACACGCTATCGCTCGATTGCGGCGGGTGTTCGAGTGGCGGCGGCATCTCCACCGACGGACTACTGACGCTGCAGTACTCGACGGTGGCCAACAACACCTCTGACAACGGCGGGGGCCTGGTGAACCGCGGCGACGCGACGATCGAGCGGACCACGTTCTCGGGGAACATGGCCGGGGCAATCAACAACGTGGACGGGACGATGCTGGTGGTCCGGAGCACGATCAGCGACAACGTTGGAGCGGCCTATCCGAAGAGCGGCGTAGGCGGCATTTCGAACTATGACACGCTGAGCCTGGTCAACGTGACGATAGCGGATAACACGAACATGCAGTTCCAGTACGGTGGCCTCTTCACGAACACGACGGCCGCTACCGACTACAAAGCGTCGATCTTCGCCTACAACGGGCCGAAGAACTGCAGTACCAGCGGCTCCCAGGTTTCGCACGGGAACAACATCTACGCACCGGCGGCCGCGGCCTGCGCGACGGTGGGCACGGACCAGGCGGTGGACGATGCGGGAATCGCAGCGCTGGGGGACAACGGCGGGCCGACGCTGACGAACCTGCCGCAGGCGGGCAGTCCGGCGATTGACCACGGCGGCGCCGGGTGCGTAGCGCCGGACCAGCGCGGGGCGTTGATCGCGGACACTCACTGTGATGCGGGCGCGGTGGAGCTGAGCGGGACGCCGCCGACGCCAACGCCGACGGCCAGTCCGACGACTGCGCCGATCTCTTTCCCGATGGGCGACAACAGCTGCTCCGATGACATTGGGAGCGAGGACCTGACGGGCGAGCTGAAGCTGGTTGTGGAGATACAGGCGCCGGACACGTGCGGCCGAGAGACGATACCGTGCTTCCCGTTCAATGGCGCGTGCTACCCGGTCTGGGACGACCCGAATTGTGACGCCAGGATCACTCCGCTGGACGTGCTGCCGATCGCCGCGAAGCTGGCAGGCGTGCCGATGACGTTCAGCGATTGCCCTGTGGTTGGCGATCCGATCCTGCATCCCTAACGGGCCGGGACGGATCCACTTTCTTGTTCGGCGGAACGCTGTGCGGCCCACGCCCGCCCGAGATGTGGTAGAGGCTGGGGGACACCCCTGGCAGAGAGGGGGCTCTGCCCCGTCTCTGCACTCTCCCCAATTATCCGCTGCCGCCACGCGCGTACACCCTCGTTGCCCGCGCTTTGCGGCGCGTGATACGTTAGGCCGCGCCCAGCAGACGACTTCGTTGTCCGGGACGGCCCAGCGGGCCGTCTCTACGGATGCGGGCAGGTCTTCAGACCTGCAGCTACATCTTGGAGCGGAGTTGAGGCTCGGCGGCTACGTGTGAAATCCAGGAGGAATGCGGTGGTCAGCACTAAGGACGTATACGAGATCGGGGAGGCGCCGCCGGTTGGCGTGGTGCCGAAGTACATGTACGGGCAGCTCATCCGGCCGGAGCGCTTCGGGGAGCCGAAGGATGCATTCCAGGTGGAGAAGGTGGAGACGCCGACTGACCTGAAGCCGCGTGAGGCGCTGGTGCTGGCGATGGCCGCGGGCATCAACTTCAACAACGTGTGGGCGGCCCGCGGCATCCCTGTGAACGTGATCAAGGCCCGCGAAAAAGAGGGCGATATGACGGGCTTCCACATCGGCGGGAGCGATGCCTCCGGCATCGTCTACGCGGTGGGGGAGAAGGTGACGAATGTGAAGGTGGGGGACCGCGTGGTGATCCACTGCGGGCAGTGGGACGAGGACTCGCCGTTCGTGCAGGCGGGGAACGACCCGATGTTCGACCCATCGTTCAAGATCTGGGGGTACGAGTCGAACTGGGGGAGCTTCGCGCAGTTCACGAAGGTGCAGGCGCACCAGTGCCTGCCGAAGGCGCCGCACCTGACGTGGGAAGAGGCGGCGGCGCCGACGCTGGTGGGCGCGACGGCGTATCGCATGCTGATGGGCTGGCCGCCGAACACGGTGAAGCCGGGCGACCCGGTGCTGGTCTGGGGTGGCAGCGGCGGCCTGGGCTCGATGGCGATCCAGATCGTGAAGCAGATGGGCGGTGTGCCGATCGCGGTGGTATCGAGCGAGGACAAGTTCGATTTCTGCATGAAGCTGGGCGCGAAGGGGTGCATCAACCGCAAGGAGTTCGATCACTGGGGGATGATGCCGCACTGGACGGACAACGAGGCGTACAACAAGTGGGCGGCCGGCGCCCGGGCGGTGGGCGCGAAGATCTGGGAGGTCCTGGGCGAGCGGAAGAGCCCGCGCATCGTCTTCGATCACCCGGGCGAGGACACGGTGCCGACGTCGATCTTTGTCTGCGACACGGGCGGGATGGTGGTGATCTGCGCCGGAACGTCCGGCTTCAACGCGACGGTGGACCTGCGGTACCTGTGGATGCGGCAGAAGCGGTTCCAGGGATCGCACTTCGCGAACGATGAGCAGTCGGCGGCGTTCAACCAGCTGGTGCTGGACGGGAAGATCGATCCGTGCCTGGGCAAGACGTACTCTTTCGACGAGATCGGGCTGTGCCACCAGCTGATGTACGAGGGGAAGCAGCCGCTGGGCGTGATGGCGGCGCTGGTGAGCGCGCCGAAGCCGGGGTTGAAGGACCTGGAGTAAGCAGCCGCTGGCCCTTCGAGAGCCTGAGGATTAGCTGAAACTGGCCAGCCGGCCGGGCTGAAGGCCCGCTCGTCCCTTCATGTTGTGCGGGGGTATCATCTTCTGGCGATGGAACTGCAGGTCAGATACACGCAGACGCCGGGCGCCGAAAGCATAGTCTGCTGGACGTACAGCGATGCGCAACCGATTGCGCACCTGGGCTGGGGTGTATCACGGTGAGCGAACTGCAAATTCGGTACGCAACCACAGAGGACGGTGTGAAGATCGCGTTCTGGACACGCGGGACAGCCCGCCCGTTTGTGCACCTGACTCTGGGAACCATTGGACTGCAGGGCGAGTTCGACATCCCGGAGTGCAAACGATGGTACGAGAGGCTAATTGAGAACTGGCAGCTAGTCCGCTTCAACAACAGAGGCGAGGGGCTGTCTGACCGCCCGGCGCACGGTCGCTCCCTGGAAGACGGAGTGGCGGACCTGGCTGCAGTCGTGGACAAGCTCCAGCTGGACAGGTTCGTTCTCTTCGCGCCGTGGTACGGCGGGCCGCCCGCGATCGTTTACACCGCGCTTCATCCGGAGCGGGTCTCGCACCTGGTACTCTGGTGCACCTTCGCTCGCGGCTCGGACTGGCTGAAGCAGCCGCAATTCCAGGCGGTGAAATCGCTGGCGGACAAGGACTGGACCGCCTATACGGAAGCGGTGGCGCACGTAATGTTCGGGTGGACTCGTGGGCACGTAGCGAATCGCCATGCCGCTCTCTTGAGGGAGAGCGTCTCGCCGGAGTTTGTTCAAGGCTTCTACTCGCAGGTGAGCGGATGGGATGTTTCGAGTTTCCTGGGACGAATCTCGGTGCCAACTCTCGTGCTCCAGCGCGAACAGCATAGCCTGGGCATTGACGTCGCCAGAGGCCTGGCGGCCTCTATCCCACATGCGCGGCTGGTATTGCTGCAGGGAGAGTCTGTCGCGCCGTATCTTGAGGACACGGAAGCAGTGATCGAAACGATCGAGCAGTTTACCAGGGAAGATGATGCCGGCCCAGGCAGGCAGGCTTCATCGATCTTGACCGAGCGAGAAGTCCAGGTCCTGAGGCTGGTGGCGACGGGCCGCAGCAACCGGGAGATCGCTGAGGAGCTGACGATCAGCGTCAACACAGCGGACCGGCATGTGAGCAACATCCTCACTAAGATCGGCGCCTCCAACCGTGCCGAAGCGGCGTCGTTCGCGGTCCGGAACGGCATCGCGTAACAACTTTCCGCCATAGCCGCGGCCTGGCAGCCGCTTTGTGCGGGCTCTTGAGGCCCACAAGATCACAGGTTCACGCGATGAGGCCGTATCGCCTGCCCGCCTACCCTGACTGCAGAAAGGAGGCGGCAAGATGCCACTATTCATGGACACACACAACAAGGTGGAAGGACTCACCGCCGAAGCAGTCGCCGGAGCTCACGCGATGGACCTGGCGACGCAGGAGAAGCATCGCGTGAAGTACCTACAGTACTGGTTCAACGAGACGACCGGTCGCGTGTACTGCCTGGTGGACGCGCCGAGCGCGGACGCGGCGGCAGAGGTGCACCGCAAAGCACACGGGCTGCTGGCGGACGAAATCATGCAGGTGAGCGAAGGGCGCTAAGCGGCGCAGCGCTGGCCATCTCAGCAATTAGCGCCGCTACATGACGGTAAGGCAACAAGAACAAGGGAGGATGAAATGCAACTGACAACCCGTTACCTGGACAAGCGTAGCTACATCGAGCTCGTGCTGGTGCTTGCAGTGGCAGTGGTGGCGGTTAGCGTCGGCCGCTGGGTAATTCCGACTGGCTCCGACGAGAGCGCGGCCCTCACGGCCAACCACACCAGCGTTGTGCCGGACTCGGTCGAGTCCAGATTGGCGAACCTCAAGCAGGACCAGTTGGACGGCGAGGACGGACTGGCAGGATTCGGCGGCGCCGTGGCGCCCGGCACTTCCTTCGAGGACATGCACCCTGAGCGGTCATGGATCATCCAGGAAGCCCGGTAGGCGGGCAGGACAGTTCGAGCGGATCGGACAGCGGCGTGACTTGTGCAGGCCGGGGAGCCGCTACAGGCTCCCCGGCCGCATCTCTGAGTGCGGCTCGCCTTTCCGTTGGTTTTCCGATAAAACGGGTGCATGGACGAGGCGATTCGGGCGCAGACGCCGGCGGCTGCGCCGGCCGTCCCAGCGCCGAGGCTCCGCATCGGCTGGACGACGGTAGCGCTGGCGCTGCTGACGGCAGGTGCGGCGGCCTATTACTCTGCGTGCAGCCTGCTGATCCACTTCTCGTTCCACTCGTTCGGGTGGGACATGGGGATCTTCGACCAGGTGCTGTGGTCGTTCGCGCACGGGCACGGGTTCTACTACTCGTTCCGGTCGATGTCCTACATGGGCGACCACTTCCAGCCTGTGCTGGTGCTGCTGGCGCCGCTTGTGTTGTTGCGTCTGGGGC
>DATKKM010000066.1:0-4889 GCA_035542855.1 Dehalococcoidia bacterium | reverse complement strand
CTCCCGCGCAGTATCCGGTATCGCGCCGTTCGAGGTGCGGCTCGGCAAGCTGGGTAGCTTCGGCAGCCGCAACGCCCCGCGCGTCGTCTGGATCGACATCGCGGGCGAAACCGAACCGCTCGCCCGTCTGCAGGCCGCCCTAGAGCGCGAATTCGCCCGGCTCGGCTTCCCTCCGGACAACCGCCCGTTCTCCCCGCACCTCACGCTCGCCCGCGTGCAACCGGAGCGGGCCCGCGAGGCAGCGTCCCCGCTGGAGGCAGCCCTGGCCCGGACGGTGGTCCCCGATGCGGCGTTCCGTGCCGGGGAACTCGCGCTGATGAAAAGCGACCTGCAGCGAGGCGGCGCCGTCTACACGCAGCTATTTGCAGCGAAACTGACACCTTAATCCGCCACCAATGGACTTGCGTTATCGTTGTCACTAACGATGACGGACCACGCGCCCACTGCACCGGCGCCGGCGCCGAAGGGCGCGCTGGCATCCTTGCGCTTCACCCAGCGCTCTATCCGCGAGTTCTTCCAGCGCAACCTTACCCCGAAGACCGGCACCGCGCTGGTCGCCTGGCGCGTCGAAGCCTGGCTCTCGGGCCCGGTGGCGCTGGCGCTTGTAGCCTCGCTGGGGCGCTGGAACGGGGCGCTGGCCACAGGCCTGATCATGGCCGCGTTCTCAGCCTTCTTCCTGTTCATGCTGGACGGCGAGATCGTCCTCGATGAAGTCCGCCGCTGGGTCGGCGACCGCGATTGGGGCCGCTCTGCGATGCGCGCCGCGGAGCGCCGGGACAACGTCGGCGTCGTCCAGCGGGCGGTCAGCGTGCCGGCCACGATCATGCTGATGGGGCCGTTCCTGCGCGCCGTCACCTACCACATCTTCCGGGTGCGTCGCCCGCTGGCATACGGGTTCTCCATCACGGGGCAGGTCGTGCACAGCCTGTTCTGGACCGGCATCGTACTCGGCAGCCTCTACGGCCTGCTCATCCACCCGGCGCTCAGCGCGCTCTGGGACGCAGCGATTAGCCCTGTCGTCGCGCGATTTCTGTAAGCGCCCGCCCGGGCGAGCGCCGCTCGCCCCTACGAGTCCGCTAGCCCTCGTACCCCTGCGGATGCTCCTGGTGCCAGCGCCAGGCGCTCGCCACGATCTCGTCCAGCTCCGGGTAATCGATCCGCCAGCCGAGCTCGGCGATCGCCCGCTCGTTTGACGCCACGAGCGATGCCGGGTCGCCCGGCCGCCGCGCTTCTTCGACGACACGAATCTCGCGCCCGGTCACACGCCGCGCCGATTCGATGATCTCCCGGTTGGAGGCGCCGGTGCCGCTGCCCAGGTTGTAGGCGCCGCTGCCGGTCTCCGTCTTGTCCAGCGCCAGCAGGTGCGCCGCCGCCAGGTCCGAGACGTGGATGTAGTCCCGTATACAGGTGCCGTCGCGGGTCGGGTAGTCGTTGCCGAACAGCGCCACGAACTCGCGCTGGCCGTACGCCGCCTCCAGGACAATTGGGATGAGGTGCGTCTCCGGGCGGTGGTCCTCGCCCTTCGTCTCCGTGGCGCCCGCCGCGTTGAAGTAGCGCAGCGCCACCCAGTTCAGCCCGCACGCCTGCTGGTACCACGGCAGCATCCGCTCGACCATCGCTTTCGTCTCGCCGTAGGGGTTGACCGGACGGACCGGCGCGTCCTCCGTGATCGGCACTGAGTCTGGCTCGCCGTACACCGCCGCGCTTGAGCTGAAGACGAAGCGCGTGACCCCGTACGTCGCCATCGCGTTGAGCAGGGTGATCGTGCCGCCCACGTTGTTCGCGAAGTAGCGCCCGGGCTGCTGCACGGACTCGCCGGCCTGGATGTAGCCGCCGTAGTTCACCACCGCGTGGAAGTTGTGGCTGGCGAAGAGCCGCGCCAGCGCCTCCTCGTCTCGGATGTCCGCCTGCACGAACTCGCACTCCGGGTGCAGGGCCTCGGCGTGGCCGGAGACGAGGCTATCGACGACGGTGACATCGTGGTCCGCGGCCATCAGCTGGTCCACGGTGACGGAGCCGATGTACCCGGCGCCGCCGACTACGAGGATGCGCACGGCGCCCTACCCCTGCCCGCGCCGGCGAACATGAGAACAATGGAACATGGGAGCATCGTAGGGAGGCGCGGGAGCGAGGCGCAAGTCAGGCGGCTGGCCGCAACGACAGCCAGGTGCGGATGAGACGGCGCAAGGACAAGAGGAAGGGGATGGCGAGGACGGCGACGATCACAGCGAAGACGATAGCTGCCGCCGGCTCGAAGTCGTAGTGCGACGTGCATTGGCCATTGGTACAAGCATCGCCTACCTGCCGAGCGTAGGCGTGGTTCGCGATAAGCGCCCAAACGACGAGGCCGAGGACCCCGGCACTAACCGCTGTCCAGATACTAGGGCTGAACAGCGGAGATTCCCATCGGCGGGCGAGCGCCCTGAGAGACCCTATGCAAATGAGCGCCCCTGCTCCCATGACAGCCGTGAGCGAGCCGAGCGACAGTACCACTCCCCAATCCACCATTGTCACGCACCCACCGCCGGCCGGAGGCGCCCTCGGCGGGCTGACCATCGACTTGGATCGTGACCGGACCGCTGCATACGCGCGATCCAGCAAGAAACAGGGTGCCGAAGAGCAAGAAGAGGAACGCCGTGACAAAGATGACCAGAAGGACGCCCACGACAAGAGTCCAGCCCCACGGACGGTCCGGTCTCGGTAGCATCACCGGCAGATCTGATGCTCTCATGTTCCCCTGCTCTCGTGTCCCGCCGGCCCCGCCGGCGCCCGCTATCCCTCGTAGCGCTTGAAGACAAGGCAGGCGTTCTGCCCGCCGAAGCCGAAGCTGTTGGATAGTACCACGTTCACGTCCGCCTGGCGCTTCTGGTTGGGGACGTAGTCCAAATCGCAGTCCGGGTCCGGGTGCTCGTAGTTGATCGTTGGGTGGATCCAGCCGGTGCGCAGCGTCTGCACGGAGGCGATCGCCTCTATCGCGCCGGCCGCGCCGAAGGAGTGCCCGACCATGGACTTGGTGGAACTGATCGGCACCTTATAGGCGTCCTCGCCGAACACCTTCTTGATCGCCAGAGTCTCCGATTTGTCGTTCAGCTCCGTCGAAGTGCCGTGCGCATTGATGTAGTCCACCTCACCCGGCTCCACGTGCGCGTCTCGCAGGGCCTCGCGCATAGCGCGGATGGCGCCGTTGCCGTCGTCCGCCGGCGCGACCACGTGGTAGGCGTCGCTCGTCGCGCCGTAGCCCGCGACCTCGGCCAGGATCGGAGCGTTGCGGGCCTTGGCGTGCTCCAGGTTCTCGACGACGAGAATGGCGCCGCCTTCGGCCGCGATGAATCCGTCGCGCCTGGCGTCGAACGGCCGGCTCGCCTTCTGCGGCGGGTCGTTCGAAGTCGAAAGTGCCCGGATCACCGCGAAGCCGCTCAGCCCCAGCTCGCAGAGGGATGACTCGGTGCCGCCCGTGATCACCGCGTCCACGCGGCCGGAGCGCACAAGATCGAGCGCGTCGCCGATCGCCTGAGTGCCGGCGGCGCAGGCGGTGATCACAGTGTTGTTGTAGCCGCGGGCGCCGAACTGCAGCGCGATGTGCGCAGCCGCCATGTTCGGCAGCATCTTCGGGAAGTAGAACGGGTCAATCTTCATGCCGCCGCGAGAATCCATCACCCGCACGGCCTCCTGCGAGTCCACCAGGCTGCCGATGCCGTTGCCGATCAGCACGCCGACGCGGTCGCGGTCCGTCTTCTCCAGGTCAAGCTCGGCCTGGGTAAGCGCCTGCCGGGTACCGGCGATAGCGAACTGGCTGAAGCGGGCCATCCGGCGGGCTTCCCGGCGGTCCATGTACGCCTCCGGGTTGAAGTCCTTTATCTCCCCGGCGATGTGCACCGGGTACGCGGAGTGATCGAACGACGTCAGCACATCGATCCCGGACTTGCCATCGAGCGCGTTGGCCCAGAACTCCTCGACGGAGTTGCCGATCGCCGTGATGGCGCCCATGCCGGTGACAACCACACGCGTGCCGTTGCGCCCGTTACCGTTCCCGTTGCTACCCGCCATGCACTCCTCCAGCTGGTTCGCTAGTCTGCTTGCACATGTACTCGCGGGCCTCGGCGGCCACAAAGAGAGACCCTGCCAGACATATTACCCCGCCCTCATCCGTAGCCGCCAACGCGAGTTCAATGGCCTCCGGCACGCTATCCACATCTTCACCCCGAACTCCAACCGTACCGAACGCCTGGACGATTAAACGCGCGTCCATGGCCCGCGGGTGCGCCGTCCGCGTCGCGATCAGGCGCCCGGCCACCGGCGCCAGCTCCGCGGCCAGCCCGGAGATGTCCTTGTCGGCGCCCGCCCCGATGACGAACGTCACCCGCCGCCCCGGCACGAGCTCCTCCAGCGCCTCCCGCAGCCTCCGCGCCGACTCCGCGTTGTGTGCCCCATCGGCGATCACCAGCGGCCTCTCCCGCAGCACCTCCAGCCTCCCCGGCCAGTCCACCGACTCCAGCCCGCGGACGATCGCCTCGTCCAATCGCTCACTACGGGCGTCTGGCCATCGACGTCTTTCGTCTCGGTGGGTGAAGGGAAGCGAAGCCTCCATACCGGGGGCCTGGGGGTGTCCCCCAGAACCTCCCTGCTTTTCCCGGGGTGGGGAGACCAGCGCGTCAACCGCTGCCACCGCCGTCGCCGCGTTCTCCGCCTGGTGCGACCCCAGGAGCGGCAGCCTCACGTCGATGGCCCCACGGGGCCGCTCTATCCGAATCGCCTGCCCATGCAGGTCCTGCTCCGAGATCGACCAGCGGTACTCCGCCGTTACGTCGACAAGCGTCGCGCCCGCCTTCGCGGCGAAATCGCGGACCACGTTCGCCGCTTCCGGGTAGCGCTGCGGCGCCAGCACAGCC
>DATKKM010000065.1:0-10669 GCA_035542855.1 Dehalococcoidia bacterium | reverse complement strand
ATCGGCTTCACGCCGGCGTTCTCCAGCAGCATCACCAGCTTGCGGTAGATCAGCCGCATTCCGTCCAGCCACGTCAGCCCGGCCAGGTGACTGTCGATCGAGCTGAACGCCCGCTCGAAGTCGTCCACGATCGGCAGCAGGTTGATGATCAGCGCCCCGCTCGAAAAGCGCCGCAGCTCATCGCGCTCCTGCTCAGAGCGCTTCTTGAAGTTCTGGAAATCGGCCTCCGCGCGGCGCCAGTTGTCGAGGTACTTCTGCGCGTCGGCCTCCGCCTTCGCCAGCCGCTCCTCAAGCGAGGCGCCGCTCGAAGCCGGTGCGTCTCCGGTGCGGGGTTCGTCAGTCATCGGTGTATGCCTCTTGAGCATGAGAGCATGAGGGCATGGGAGCATCCAGCGCCACCGCCAAGGTGATGCTCCAATGCTCCCTTGCTCTAATGCTCATCTGCGTGTCGTTTCCCATGTGATTCGTTCAAACCAATCTGCGAAATCTGCGCCAGTCTTGCGGTTAAATCGCCTACGCGAAGTACACCCGCAGCAGCTCCTCCATCAGCGAGGACATGTAGCGCACCGCCGCCACGTTCCGCGGGTAGTGCATCCGCGTCGGGCCGACGACGCTCAGCGTGCCGCGCAGGCCCGCCGGTCCGTCGTAGCGAGTGCTGATCACGCTGCAGGCCCGCATCTCATCGATTGGGTGCTCCCCACCGATGATGATCGAGACGTCGCCCGCCTCAACCGGGGCCGGTATCGCCTTCGAAAGATTGTGCTCGGCCATCGCCTCCAGCAGGCGGATCAGCCGCTCGCCCTCGTTGAACTCGGGCTGGCGCAGCAGGTCGCGCAGGCCCTCCACGTAGCCGGGCTCGCCGCCCACCACGTCCGCGCCGTCCAGCAGCGCCGTCGCCGTGTCCAGCAACAGGCTCTCGATCGCCGAAAGCTCGCCCTTGTTCGCACGCACCTCGCTGGCCGTCTTGCCGGAGACCTGCTCGTTCAGCCGCCGCCCGATCGCCGTCAGCTCGTCCTGGTTCAGCGGCTGTTCTAGCGCCACCATCTGCTGCAGCACGCGCGCCTCCTGCAGCACCACGACAAGCAGGGCCAGGTGCTCGTGCACGCTCACCAGCTCCAGCAGCCGCATCCGCGGCTCCCGGGAGTGCGGCGTCGTCACCACGGCTGCGTTGCCCACGCGGGCCGCCAGGATCGCCGCCGCCAGGTGCGCCCATTCCTCCAGCTCACGCGCGGCCTGGTGGAACTGGTGGCGGATCGTCTGCTGCGCGTCGGCCGGCAGCCGCTCTTCCTGCATCAGCGATTCGACGTAGTAGCGATAGCCGCTGTCCGTGGGCACGCGGCCCGCCGACGTGTGCGGAGAGGCGATGTAGCCTTCCTCCTCCAGGGCCGCCATGTCGTTGCGCACGGTGGCCGAGGAGACCCCCAGCTTGAACTTCTCGACAAGCGCATTCGAGGCGACCGGCTGGGCCGTCCGCACGTACTCATCGACGATGATCTGGAGGAGCCTCTTGCGTCTGTCCGTAACCATGATTCGTATCTAATTAGCACTCTAAGGCCGAGAGTGCTAACTGCCGAGAATACTAGCACCGAACGCCCATTCTGTCAATCGAAATGCCGCCACGCACCGGCAGCAGCTGAGCTTCAGCTCCGCTCCGCCAGACCTGAACGTCTGCAGCTACATCTCGCATGCACCAGGGGGCCGCCAGACGTTAGCGATACAGCAAGGTGGACCGCGCGACGCCGCTGTCCCCTGTCCCCTGTCCGCTGACGATTGACCCGCCCGAAAGCCCGTTGCTATACTCAGCCACGGTTTCCGTTTACACAACGCCCAACGCATCCACATCTCCGCCCGGCCTTAGCCCAAAGGAGGCCCCGCATGACCCAGACCGAAGAAGCCCAGGAGCAACCGAAAAAGAAGGGTGGCAAAGGCAAATTCTTCGGCTTCCTGGCCATCATCGGCGCAATCGTAGCCGTCCTCATGTTCTGGCGCCGGCGCGGCGGCGAAGAGGACGAGGACGAAGACGAAGACTAGAAGCGCCCCAACCATCACACACCCACCCGTGACCCTCACCACCCACCGAGCCAGCGCCTGATGGAGATCGTCTGGCTAGGCCACTCCTGCTTCCGTATCCGCGGCCGCGAGGCCACAGTCGTCTGCGACCCTTGCCCGCCGTCCACCGGCTACCAGTACGGCAAGCCAACGGCGGACATCATCACCATCAGCCACAACCACCCCGACCACAACTACGTGAAGGGCATCGCCGGCGGCCCCACCGTCATCGTCAACGCCGGCGAGTACGAGATCCACGGCGCCTTCATCACCGGCATCGCCACCTACCACGACAACCAGAAGGGCGAAGAGCACGGCCGCAACCTGGCCTTCGTCATCGAGATGGAGGACATCAAGGTCTGCCACCTGGGCGACCTCGGCCACACCCCCAACGCTGAGCAGGTCGAAGACATGGTCGGCTCGGACGTCGTGCTCATCCCCGTCGGCGGCAAGAACACGATCGACGGCGCCAAGGCCGCGGAGATCGTCTCCCTGCTGGAGGCCAAGCTTGTCGTCCCCATGCACTACAAGACCGATGTGCACGATGGCGGCCTGGAGACGGCGGAGCGCTTCCTCAAGGAGATGCAGGCCACCGCTGTCCAGCCGCAGCCCAAGCTCCAGATCACCCGCAGCTCAGTGCCCTCAGAGACGCAGGTGGTGCTGCTGGACTACAAGGGCAAGAGCTAGCTCCGCCCGCGCATCACGAAGTACGTCGCGCTCAGAAAGGCCCCGGCCAGGAACGCCACCGGCAGCGCGATCAGCAGCACTATCGTGTCCACGCCGCCGCCCTTCTGCGTGATCACCGGCGCCGCCACGGGCGGGTCGGTCGGCGGGTTGAGCAGATCCGCCGGCACCGACACCGGCCGCCCTTCCACCGCCGCCTCCAGCGCCTCCGCCATCACCCGGTAGCCGTTGTTGTTCGGATGGATGTGGTCGGAGGCGATCCACTGCTTCGCCCGGCCCTGGAACAGGTCATAGACCGGCACCAGCTTCGCCCGGAACTCCGGCGCCGCCGCGGCCGCGCCGATCACCCCGTTCACCTGCTGCACGCCAATGCTGGCCACGATCTCCAGCGGGTCGCCGCTGCCCGAGTACGGGTTAAACAGGTTGCTGACGTAGATCTCGGCCGCCGGCGCAGCCTCCCGCAGCCTGCCCAGCAGCTCCGACATGTTCGTGTTCAGCTCGCCCAGCATCGCCGCCAGCGCGTCCTGGCAGACCTTGCCGGCGGCATCCGTCAGACAGGGCGCGTCGCCTTCGCCCAGCGCCAGCAGGTCGTTCCCGCCGATGATCACGCTGATCAGCGTCACCTCGTTGCCGTCCACGCCGTCACCAGCCCGGGCCGCGATCTCGGCCAGCGCCTTGTCCAGCTGTCCGCCGTCCTCCAGCAGATCGGCGCTCGTCGCGCCCGGCACGGCCAGGTTGTCCAGCTCCAGCCCGCTCGCCGCGAACCTCGTGTCCTCCCGCA
Organism: Dehalococcoidia bacterium; assembly: GCA_035542855.1. Taxonomy (GTDB): domain Bacteria; phylum Chloroflexota; class Dehalococcoidia; order SM23-28-2; family RBG-16-64-32; genus DATKKM01. Next base: position 7,155 of record DATKKM010000065.1, on the reverse strand, counting down.
GCGCCGCCGCCGCCAGTCCCACGTAGCCTTGCGTTTCGGGGGTTCCCGCCCCCACGCCAAACGCCAGCGAGTCGCCCAGCGCCACGTACTCCGGCGATGTCTGAGCATGCGCCTGGCCGGCTGTTAACGGGCAAAGGGCCAGCGCTAAGAACAGAAAAGCCGCCAGCGGCGGCAGGACGCGCGACCCCATGAGGCCAGTTTACGGCAGATAGTCGAGCGGGTTTACGGCGACGCCGCCGATGTACAGGTTGAACATCAGGTGCGTCCCCGTCGAATAGCCCGTGCTCCCCATCGCGCCCACGGACTGCCCCTGGCTCACGTACTGCCCCTGGCTCACGTAGATGTCCGACAGGTGCGCGTACTGCGTCTGGGAGCCATCGTCGTGCTGGATGATCACGTGGTAGCCGTAGCCGTAGTCGTCCCAGGCCGTGAGCACCACTGTCCCGGACGCCGCCGCCGCAATCGGCGCGCCGTAGCTGCCGTAGCCATCGATGTCGATGCCCGGGTGGTAGCCGCTGAAGTACGTCGTGATCGGGCCGGAGAACGGCCAGATGTAGCCCACGCTGGCGACCGGCGCTGGCGCCGGCTCCGGCGCGGGAGCGGGCTGGGGCGCAGGTTGCGGTTCAGGGGCCGCCGCCGGCAGCGGCTCCGCGACGGCGGGCGCCGGCGTCGGGTCCGGCGTCGACACCACGGCGCCGGGCAGCACCAGCACCATCCCTTCGACGACCGTGTCCGGTGTCGAGATGCCGTTCGGTGCGTAGTTGATGATGTCGCTGGCGCTGATCCCGTACGTCTGCGCGATGGCGTTGATGTTGTCGCCCAGGGTCACGTTGTAGACCAGCCCGTTCGTCCCCGGAATCACCAGCGTCGCTCCGACGAGCAGCACGTTCGGGTCGTCGGAGACATGGGGGTTGTTCCAGATGATGTATTTCGGGTCGATTCCGTACCGCTGGGCGATCGAGTCCACGGTATCCCCCGGCTGGATCGTGTACGTGAAGTACGCCGGTTGCGGCTGGGCAGTCACGTCTGGGGTGGCCTGCGCGGGCGCCGCCGTCGCCGCGGCCACGGTCTCAGAGGGAGGCGATATCGCCTCCGCCTCTGCCTGGTGCCGGGCGAGCACTGAGGGGACTGTGGACAGGAGGACCGGGGGCCTCAAGTAACCCGCGTTGGCTTCCGCCACGGGCTTAGAGCTGAGTAGAGACGTGGATGGGGTGATGTCCACAGCCCCGCCGGCTGCCGTTGTCACGATGGCCACTACGGCCAGTGCCAGCGCGAAGCCGTGCAGGGTCAGCCTGCGATATTCGTTTAGCGACTGCCCCGCTGCTCTCAAGCGAGACCACCGCCGATCGCCCTCCGGAACACCTCGTCGCCGGAGTGGAGCTCGCGGCTCTCGGATGATAGAACCTCCTATTAAGGGGCCCCTGCTTCCTCACTCCCCCGCGGGTTCCCCAGGGCCCGTCCTAGTCCGGTTGCAGCTACGGCGTGTAGCTATCGCGGGCGATTGTACCTCAATTGTCAAGCATTTCACAAATTAACGGGTTATGAATATACGCCATTGATATGCCGATATCCAATAGCAAAATGGCGTTCCCGGGAGCTACCGGGACGGTTCGCGGGCGATCTGCAAGTGCCATGCGGGACGCGCCGGGCAGATCACGGAACTCCGTCGCTAAGCGGCCGAAAGCGCGGGGCGGACAGCCCGCGATTCCCACAAACTAGACGGCGTCTTTGAGCGTCGCCAGGAACTCCGCGTTGTCCTTTGTCCGCGAAAGCCGCTCCAGGATCAGCTCCGTCGGCTCCGTCGGGTTGGACGAGCTTTGCCCAACCAGCGCCGTCATCCGCCGCAGCAGCACCACCCGCTGGTACGTCTGCGGGTCCAGCAGCAGGTCGTCGCGCCGGGTACCGCTCTTCGCGATGTCGATCGCCGGGAAGATACGCTTCTCGGAGAGCCTGCGGTCCAGCCACAGCTCCCAGTTCCCGGTGCCCTTGAACTCTTCGAAGATGACCTCGTCCATGCGGCTGCCCGTGTCCACCAGGCACGTCGCGATGATCGTCAGCGAGCCGCCGTCTTCCACGTTGCGCGCCGTCCCGAAGAGGCGCTTCGGCGGGTGCAGCGCCACCGGGTCGATACCGCCGGAGAGCGTGCGCCCGGAAGGCGGCAGCGCCAGGTTGTACGCGCGAGTAAGGCGCGTGATGCCGTCCAGCAGCACCATCACGTGCCGCCCGGACTCCACCAGCCGCTTTGCCCGCTCGATCGCCATCTCGGCAACGCGGGTCTGCTCTTCCACTGGGTCGTCAAACGTGGCGGCCACGACTTCGGCGTCCTGCACGGAGCGCCGCCAGTCCGTGACCTCCTCCGGCCGCTCGCCGATCAGCGCCACCAGGATGTAGATGTCCTCATAGCGCTTGGCGGTCGCCGAGGCGATCGTCTTCAACAGTAGCGTCTTGCCCGCCTTGGGCGGCGAGACGATCAGCCCGCGCTGCCCGCGGCCCACAGGCGCCACCAGGTCGATCACGCGAGTCGAGAGGTTGTTCACGCCCTCTTCCAGGGCGATCTTCTCGTCCGGGAAGATTGGTGTCAGCTGCTCGAAGTAGGGCCGCTTCTTCGCCGTCTCCGGGTCCAGGCCGTTCACCGCGTCCACGCGCAGCAGGCCGTAGTACTTCTCGGACTCCTTGGGCTGGCGCACGGCGCCCATCACGTAGTCGCCGGTGCGCAGGGCGAAGCGCCTGATCTGCGTCTGCGATACGTAGACGTCGCTCAGGCTCGGCTTCAGGTCCTGCGTGCGCAGGAAGCCGTAGCCGTCGGAGGCCATCTCCAGGATGCCGCCCGCGAAGTAGTTGCCTTCGCGCTCCGCCTTCGCCTGCATGATGCGGAAGACCAGGTCCTGCTTGCGCAGGCCGGTGGGCTTTTCGACGCCAAGGTCCTTGGCGACGTCAACCAGTTCGTCTTTCGTTTTTGTTTCGAGTTCTGCCAGGTTCAAGGCAACCTCATGTATAGGGGGATAGGGAGTTGCGCACTAAGAGTGGATCGATTCACAAAGATTTGGGGGATTTCGCCGTCTGCCGCAGCAGGGCTCACGAAAACGATAACCCAACCGCGCGCAATGCGCAATACCCGTTGTCCTTATGAGAAACGCCGCAATCGCGCGCGGGTTACCCGCATGACGATCTGTCAACGAATAGCCTGCGGCTCAACGATGAGCGAACGCGAGGCGGCAGAAGCCCAGCGGGGGGTTCGGGGTGTCCCCCGATCTCCTCTACATTTTCGGGCGGCTGGGTGGGCCCCACGGCTTGCGGCGCTACGGCACGGTGGAGCGCGGCAGCGAAGCGCTAGCCACAAACAGCCAATCTGCGCCTAAATCCGCGGCCCCCTCCATTCAGAACGGCTGAAACACAGAAAGCGCAACGGCCGCCGGCACCAGCAGCGTCGCGATCCCCGCGAAGAACAGCGGCACGTTGTCCGCCATCGCCTGCTCCAGCTCCGGCGTGGTCTTCCCCTTGCGACGCGCCTGCAGCGCCGCGATCCGCGCCCGCCGCAGCCCCATCCCCACGAACGGCAGGCAGACCAGCAGCGTAACGATGTAGATCACCTCCACCAGCACCAGCCAGCCCGTCGTGAACATGTTGTGGCCCAGCTGCTGCGACCACAGGAACAACCCCGTCGCCGACGTTGCTATAGCCCCCGGCACCAGCAGCTGCCCCTGGTAGTGCGAAGCCTCCTCGAACGACTCGAACCGCACGTCGATCTTCTCCGACTGCGCACGGATCAGCGAGATCTGCACCGCGACGAGTCCCGCCGCGTACCAGAGCACGGCCAGGACGTGCGCGAAGAGGAACGCCTTGTCTGCCGTGGACAACTGCGGCCGGTCAGCGGGCCCGCGCGGGCCGGGACGCCCCCGCCCGCCGGGCACTCACAGGCTCGGCCGCCAGCTGGCGCTGCTTCTGCTGGTGCGCCAGCGCCGCGCCCATGAACCCCACAAACAGCGGGTGCGGGCGGTTCGGCCGCGAGCGTAGCTCCGGGTGGAACTGCGAGCCGACCATCCAGGCGTGATCCCGGATCTCGCAGATCTCCACCAGCGAGCCGTCCGGCGAAAGGCCGCTGGCCACAAGCCCCGCCTTGTCGAACCGCTCACGGTATTCGTTGTTGAACTCGAAGCGGTGGCGGTGGCGCTCCTGCACCTCGTCGACGCCATACGCCTCGCGCGCCATCGTGCCCGGCATCAGGCGGCAGGGGTAGTTGCCCAGCCGCATGGTGCCGCCCTTGTCGACGACACGCCGCTGCTCGTCCAGCAGCGTGATCACAGGGTACTCCGTCTCCGGGTGCAGCTCCGTGGAGTGCGCTTCCTCCGAGTCCAGGTACGCCCGCGCGAACTCCACCGTCATCGCGTGCAACCCGAAGCAGAGACCCAGGTACGGCACGTTGTTCAGGCGGGCGTAGCGCGCCGCCAGCACCTTCCCCTCGAACCCGCGCTCCCCGAAACCGCCCGGCACCACGATCCCGTCATACGGCGCCAGCGTCTGCTCAAAGTTCGCAGCAGTCACGTTCGCCGACTGTATCCAGTGGATGTTCACCGCCGACTGGTGCGCGACGCCGGCGTGGATAAGCGATTCCTTCACGCTCAGGTAAGCGTCCGGCAGCTCCACGTACTTGCCCACCACGGCGATGTCCAGCTGGTGCACCGGGTGCTGCTGCCGCTCCACCCACTCTCGCCAGTCGCTCAGGTCGCGGGACGTCGGCTCAATGTTCATCTTCTCGCAGATCAGCTCGCCCAGCCCCGCCTCTTCGAGAACGAGCGGCACCTGGTAGATGCTGGGCATCGTCAGCAACGGGATCACCGCCCGCGGCTCCACGTCACAGAAAAGCGATATCTTCTCTCGCAAGTCAGCCGATATCGGCATGTCTGCCCGGCAGGCGATCACGTCCGGCTGGATGCCCAGCGACCGCAGCTCGCGCACCGAGTGTTGCGTGGGCTTCGTCTTCAGCTCTCCCGTCGTCGAGATGTGGGGGAGCAGCGTCACGTGGATCGCCAGCGTGTCGTGGCGGTGCTCCTCGTTGCGCATCTGGCGGATCGCCTCCAGGAACGGCTGGCCTTCAATGTCGCCCACCGTCCCGCCGACCTCCACGATCACCACTTCCGCGCCGGACTCCCGCCCAATGCCCCGGATGCGCTCCTTGATCTCGTTCGTGACGTGCGGGATCGGCTGGATCGTGCGGCCCAGGTAGTCGCCGCGGCGCTCGCGGGCGATCACTGCCTGGTAGATCTGGCCGGTGGAGACGGAGGAGCCGCGCGTCAGGTCCTGGTCGATGAACCGCTCGTAATGCCCAAGGTCCAGGTCTGTCTCTGCGCCGTCCGCCGTCACGAACACCTCGCCGTGCTGATACGGCGACATTGTACCGGGGTCGACGTTGAGATAGGGATCGAGCTTCTGGATTACGACGGAGACGTTGCGGGACTTGAGGAGGCGGCCGATGGCGGCGGTGGTGATCCCTTTGCCGACCGAGCTAACAACACCACCAGTGACGAATATGTACTTTGTGCCCACTTAACCCCCTTCACTCGGGGGGCTCCCCGCTCATCCTGAGCCGGCCGTCGGCCGAGTCGAAGGGCGGCCCAGTTGTGATGATACAAGAGCCGCCGTCCCTCCTTCAAGCCGCCCATGTCACAAGCGTGTTAGCAGATAAGCCAGATGTGGCTGCAGGTCTTCAGACCTGCCTGTCGTTCTGAAAGAACCCGGCGGGGTTGGACGGCTGCCGCGGCGGGGCCGCCGCACCTTCCCCCAGGGCGGCCTGCTAGTGTAATTCCCCACCCCCGCTGCTACCCTTTGCCCATGGCGAAGCGGGGTAGGCCCAGGCATCCCGATATCCTCACCCCTCGTGAGTGGGAGGTGCTCGCCCTCCTCCGCGAAGGCCTCACCAATGAGCAGATTGCCGAGCGCCTCGGCGTCACCTACCACGCCGCCCGCTTCCACGTCGGCGAGATCCTCTCCAAGCTCGGTGTATCCACCCGGGAGGAGGCCGCGGCCTGGCAGCCACCGGAGCCGCGCCGGGCCGCCGGCTGGACGCGCGCGCTGGAGGGCGCAGCCGCGCTTGCTGCGGCAGGCACTGTCGCCGCGGTAGTGCTCCTCGCCCTGGGCGTGTTCAGCACCAGCGAAGGCACCCTGGCCCCTACACAGTCGGCGATCATCTCCGGCAGTAAGACGCCTGTCCCCACCGCCTCCTTCATCCCCGCAACCCCGCCGGCGGTCGGGCTCAACGTGCTCGATATGCAGTTGGTGAGTGCGGACTTTGGCTGGGTGCTCGTGGCGCCGCCTGCCTGTCCGGATTTCGGGACGGACTGCAACCAGGAGGGGAGACCACAGGATGGCGGGCTGATGCGCGTTCCCTTCCCCTTCCCACCGGGCGGCTTCTTCTCCGGAGGTGCCGTTGCGCGAAATATCCTTCCCGCGGGCGTATCGGTATACGGCGTGCGGGGCGTGCATTTCCTCGACTCGGCCCACGGCTGGCTGGTGACCGGCGAAATAACGACGGCTACTGAAGCCACCCAACTCGTTGTCTATCGGACGGTCGACGGCGGAGCGACCTGGCAATCGGCAAACCTCGGCCAGCCCGATTTCGGCTACACCATGGGGAGCGGCGCGCCCATCTTCATCGACTTCATCGACAGCGAGCGCGGCTGGGTTGTGGCGCCCACCAAGGCCACGGTCCAGGAAAGCCTCGGGGACCTCTACCGCACCGAAGACGGCGGCGTCACCTGGACGAAGGTCACGGCTGTGAGCGCTCACCCCGTTTACTTCGAGAACGCCGCGAAAGGCTGGGCCGTGGGCGGCGGCCCCGGCCTGGGCCCCACCAGCCGCGTCCTCTACGCGACGCAAGACGGAGGCGATAGCTGGCAGCAAGTCGACCTTTCGCCGGGGGAGATCGGCCCGGGAGCGCCGGCCGAGGGGAATCCATCCTTCGATCTGCCAACGCAGCTGGACGACGGCAGCCTCCTGCTTCCCGTCACGGTCACCGGCGCGGAGAAGCATACGCTCCTGCGACTCAGGTCCACCGACGGCGGGCAAACCTGGGCCAGGCAATCCAGCATTGATTTCGGCCAAGACGCCCTCGTCGAGACCCAGACGTTCGGGGATGGCTCCTCCGTCGGCGTCGTCTCC
>DATKKM010000064.1:0-23594 GCA_035542855.1 Dehalococcoidia bacterium | reverse complement strand
ACCTCCGCCACCTCTACGAGCGCCTGTCCCAGAACCCGATGGGCAACCTCAACATCTTCAAGACGATGGCCCACAGCCCCAGGCTCATGCGGGACTGGCTGCGCATGGCCACGCCGCTCCTCGGCAACGGCCTGTTCATGTCGCCGCGCCTGCGCGAGATCGCCATCCTCCGCGTGGCCCAGAACGCCCGCAGCGAGTACGAGTTCGGCCAGCACATCCCGATCGCCCGAGGCGTTGGCCTCACCGACGATGACTTCGCCGCCCTCAAGGACTACGAAAACAGTGACCGCTTCTCGGACCTGGAGCGCGCGCTCATCCGCTACGTCGACGCGACCTCGCACTTCACCGCCGATGCCGGGGACCAAGCACGCCAGCTGCGCCGCTGGCTGTCCGACCGCGAGCTGCTCGAGCTGTCGTTCGTCATCGGCCACTGGACCATGGTCGCCTGCGTGCTCGTCCCGCTGGAGGTGGAGTTGGACGAGCACGTCGAGGCACGGCTCCCTGAAGGTTGGCGGGAATGGCTGTGAGGGATCTGCGCGGGCTAAATTGACCGCCTTCGAGCGCGAATGCTATTCTGAATCAGCGGTTTCACCACCGATTTTCCGTTGGTGGCGCCACGTGCCGAAGTGGCGGAACGGCAGACGCGCTACGTTCAGGGCGTAGTGTCCTTACGGGCGTGGGGGTTCAAATCCCCCCTTCGGCACCAACCCCGACTACCACGGGCCACGCGGCCCATCGCGCGCTCGTAGCTCAGTGGATAGAGCGCAGCCCTGCGGAGGCTGAGGTCGTGAGTTCGAGTCTCACCGAGCGCGCCATTCCATTGTTTCGAGGTTCAGTGGATAGAGTCCGCCGCTGCCGGAGAGGCTGAGGTCGTGAGTTTCCGCCGCGGCGGACAGGCAGAGTCTCACCGAGCGCGTCATTCTCACCATCCGTTGACTGCTACCCAGCCAGCAGCGCATCCGCCATCATCAGCCCGATCTGCCCCGCCACCTTCAGCCGGTCCGGTTGCAGGAACTCGTAGCGGTCTGCGGCCGTGTGGTAGTTCGGGTCGCAGAAGCAGTTGAACAGGACAGCCGGGATGCCGGCGTTGATGAAGCTCGCGTGGTCGCTGCCCACGTTCGGCGGACTGTCCGCCGCGTACGCGCTCACCCCTATCGCCGCCGCCTTTTCGACGGCGAGCGCCGTCAGCGCGTCCGAGCCCACCACCGGCCACCCGTCACCGACGCCCAGCATGTCGAAGTTCAGGTAGCCGCGGATCGCCCCCCGCTGCGCCTCCGTGAGCTGCGAAACGTAGTACTGGCTGCCCAGTAGCCCAGCCTCCTCTGACCCGAAGAGCGCGATGCAGAGGCCATCCGTCTCGCCCCGCGCCGCCAGCACCCGCGCCATCTCGATGACAACCGAGGTCCCGGAACCGTTGTCGTTCGCGCCGGGGCCGGCCGGCACGCTGTCGTAGTGTCCCCCGATCACCACCTGGCACTCGCCGCCGCCCGGCGCCTCGGCGAGAACGTTCTGCGACTGCCCTTCGCCGATGTTTGCGCTAACGCTGACCCGCAGCCGCACGGCTCCCGCCGCCATCAGGCCGCGTAGGATGGCGCCGTCCTCCTGGGAGATCGTGATCGCCGGCACGCTGCTCTCGCCGCGCAGCGTCGCCGTGTACTCGCCCGGCTGGTTGTTGTAGATCACCACGGCGGACGCCCCTGCCGCCTCCGCGTTCGCCACCTTGTCCTGGAACGACAGCGTCCCCCGCTCGATGAGCGCGACGCTGCCCTGCGTACCCGGTGGAAAGTCGGCCGGCTCGCCCGGCCCGCTCACAAGCACCGCCTCCGCCGTCACGTCCCCCGCCGCGCTGTACGTCATCGGGCTCGCGTTGAAGAAGCGCCCGCTGCTCACGTCCTGCAGCGCGGTGTTGTAGCCCTGGTAGATCTGAATCGGGAACGCCTGCTCCTGCGCATCGTACCCGTAGGACGCCAGCTCGTCGCGGATGTAGTCTGCCGCCGCTCGTTCTCCGCCGGTGCCAGCGGCCCGGACGCCGATGTCCACCGCGAGCTCGTGGTCCTGCGCCATCGCCCGCAGTTCGTCGAACTCTGCGGCGACTGAGATCGCCGGCGACGGGGTGGGCGTGGCCACGGCCGTCACCACGGCCGTCGCGCTGGGGCTCGGCGATGGTGACGAGACAGGGGTGGGCGAGGGCGTACTCACGGGCGACGCGCCCTTGCTGCCGGCTAACGCGGCCAGCGCCAGTCCCGCCGCCGCGGCGACGCAGACAAGCGCGATGTGCAAGGGAAAACGTCGGCTCGTGGCGGGTCCTTAGCGGCGCTTGCGGTCGTCGTGCCGGGAGCCGCGCAGGTCCATCGGTCTGTCGCGCCAGTATTTCGTCGGCGTGCGCGTGTTGCGCCGCAGCGACCACACGAACGCGCCGATGGACAGCAGGATCGCGCCGGCGATGATCCAGCGCCAGATGCCGCCGCTGCCACCCGCCACGTATACGATGACGATGGCCACCATAGCGGCCAGCAGCACATGGCCGGCGGAGATTCGCGGAAGCCGCTGTCCCCTGAACATGTCGCCGAGGGCGCGGAAGGGCGCGCCGGCAGACCTCTGGATACGAGTAGAGAGCGGCTGCTTCGAAGGGAACTTATCGAGGCGCTCGAGCAGCTCCTCGACTTCGCGCTGAATACGGTCCGGCATCTGTCCCTCGCTAACGAGCACTCAACATCTTATGCCCGCCGGCTCACCGCGTCCACACCGCCGACGCTTGGCTAATGTAAAGCGTCTCTGCATAATGAACGCCAACCGTCCGCCCATGGATTCGCGAGAAGAGTACCAGCGCCGCCTCTGCACGGCCGACGACGCCATGCGCATCGTCCAGGCCGGCGATCTCGTCATGATCCCCATCGCCGGCCCGCGCACGCTGCAGGCCGCCCTTTACCGCCGCGCCCAGGAGTGCGGGCCAATCGAGCTGCGCCTGGCCGCACCGCTCACCGACCCAGGCTGGATCCGCGGCGAACGGCCCGATCTCTTCAAGATGGAGTTCGAGCTGTTCATCGGGGACTTCTCCCGCCAGGCCACCGATGAAGGCCGGGCCACTTACCTGCCGAACCTCTTCTCGCTCAACTTCAAGGAGCACGACGACCAGCGCCCCGATCACCGCGACGTCGACGTCGTTCTCGTCAACGTCACGCCGCCGGACGCTGATGGCTACGTGCAGTTCGGGGCGCACAACTGGAACAAGCGCGCCTACGTGCGCCGTGCCAGCAAGGCTATCGCCGAGGTCGATCCCAGCCTGCGCCCGGTGTGCGGCGACAACAGGATGCACGTCAGCGAGTTCACCCACTTCGTGGAGGTGCCGCCCGTCGTCATCACGCCGGAGCTGGTCAACGCCTGGCTCCGCCGCGTCGAGGACGAGGCGCTCAAGGCGGAGTACCTCGCCATCGTCGACGAACTCAAGGGCGACCTTGACCGCCTGATCACCGTCGGGCCGGCCATGGTGCGGCAGCCGCCGCTCCAGGTTCGGCGCGTCCTCGGCCTGATCGACCCGCCGGAGACTGCAAAGGCGATCGCCGGCCACGTCAACGAGATCCTCCCGGACGGCGCCACCTTCCAGATCGGAGTCGGCGAACCCGGCATGTACCTGGCCCGCGCCGGCGCCTTTGACAACAAGCACGACCTCGGCCTGCACACGGAGATGGTCGCCCCGGGCATCGCGGGCCTGGTCGAAGCCGGCGTCATCAACGGCAGCCGCAAGGCGGTCCACCCCGGCAAGGCCGTCGCCCTCGCCTGGTCCGGCTCGGACGCGGAGGACCTGCGCATCGTCACCAACAACCCGAAGTTCGAGGTCTACGACGCCGAGTACGTGCTCGACGTGCGCGTCATCTCCCAGAACCCCAACTTCCACTCGATCAACAACGCCCTCTCCATCGACCTCACCGGCCAGATTAACTCGGAGAGCGTTTTTGGCTCGCGGCTGATCAACGGCACCGGCGGCCAGCCGGAGACGCACATGGGCGCCGTCCTTTCGAAAGGCGGCCGCGCCATCACGCTGCTCCCTTCCACGGCCATGGACGGCGCCGTCTCCCGCATCGTCGCCACGCATGAGCCCGGCACCACGGTCACCATCCCCCGCTACTTCGCCGACACCATCGTCACCGAGTACGGAGTGGCGCGCCTCTGGGGCAAGAACCACCGCCAGCGCGCCGCAGAGTTGATCGCCGTGGCTCACCCGGACCACCGCGCAGACCTCCGCGCCGCCGCCAACGCCCTCCTCGGCGAGTGGTAAGCTGGCCAGCGATGCGAATCGGCGCGCACGTCAGCACCTCCGGCGGCACCGACAAGGCGATCGACCGCGCTCTCGAGCTCGGCGCGGAGACGATCCAGGTCTTCTCCGGCGCGCCCCAGGCCTGGCGACGCAAGACCTACAAAGCGGAGGAAGTCGAGGCCTTCAAGCGCCGCTCAGCCGAAGAAGACATCCGGCCCTGCTTCATCCACGGCCTCTACCTGGTGAACCTGGCCAGCCAGAACCCTGATCTCCTCGCCAAGTCCTACGACGCACTCACCGCCGAGATGCACGCGGCGTCTCTCATCGGCGCTAAGGGCGTGATCTTCCACCTCGGCAGCCACAAGGGCGCCGGCTATGACGCCTGCGTGGAGCAGGTGATCGACTACTGCTGCCGCGTGCTGGAAGCGACCCCGGAGGACGCCTGGCTCATCCTGGAGAACAGCGCGGGCATGGGCGGCGCCGTCGGCTCGAAGTTCGCGGAGCTGGGCCGCATACTGCGCTCCTGCCAGAGCGACCGCGTCAAGATCTGCCTCGATACGCAGCATGCCTTCGCCGCCGGCTACGACGTGAAGACCCGCCCCGGCCTGGAGAAGGCGTTCGACGAGTTCGACCGGGAGATCGCGCTCGATCGCCTGGTCGCCATCCACGCCAACGACTCCAAGCCGCCGCTCGGCGGAGGGCTGGACCGCCACGAGAACATCGGCGAAGGCCAGATCGGCCGCGACGGCTTCGTCAACATGCTTTCCCACCCGGCGTTCGCGGAGGTGCCGTTCCTGCTGGAGGTGCCGGGCTTCGACAACGAAGGGCCTGACCGGCGAAACGTCGAGATTCTGAAACAGTTGCGCGAAGAAGCCGGCGCCGCGAAGTAGCTATCGCGCTACTCGATGATGCGCTCTCGGACAGCCCGCACTCCTGCCTCCGTGCGCACCTTGGCGCCCATCTTGGTCAGGATGTTGGAGATGTGCGTCTGCACCGTCCGGTACCCGATCGACAGCGCCGATGCGATCTCGCGGTCCGTCTTGCCGTTTACCACAAGAGCCAGCACGGTCAGCTCGCGGAACGTCAGCCCGTACGGCGCCCCTGTGGGCAAACGCCGCTCAACTCGATGCTCGATATCCTCACGGGTCTTCTGCCGCTCTTCACGCTGGCGCTCACGCTCAGTGATGTCGATTCCCAGGCCCAGGATGTGCTCGCCCACGCGGATGTTTGTCCAGATGACCGTTATCCTATCGCCGCTTCTCGTCGTCGTCGGGAACTCCCGCCACGTGCCGTCCGCGCGCAGGACGAACGCTCGCGCCTCCTCCGCGTTGTCGGCTGAGAGGATCTTCGCTCCTATCGTCTCGGGGTCGTCCCGGACCTCCGCCGACGACCAGCCGAGACGGCGCTCCGCCTCGGAGTTCCAATAGACGAACTTGCCCGTTAGATCCGTGAGCGCGACCATGGCCGGGATGTGGTCCATGATCATACGTGCGACTTCGCCTTGCCGGGCAAAGATGTCGCGTGCCACCTGCTGCTCCGTGATGTCCTGCAGGTTAAGCGCCACACCAGCGCCGATAGAGTCGACCAGATAGCCCGTCACTGCCGCGCGGACCCAGCGCACGTAGCCGTCGGAGCGGACGATGCGGAACTTCTCAACGAAGCTATGCGTCGGGTGAGACGTCGCCTCCGCAAGGAGAGCGCGAACCTTCGCGGCGTCGTCCGCGTGCGCGCTGGCCACCAGGTCCACGGTCGCATCCTCAATCGTGCTGCGGCCGAACAGGCGGGCCACATCCGGGCTGACGTAAACGGACTTACCCAGGGAGTCGACGATCAGCGCCAACTCCGTCGCTTCGGCGGCGAAGATGGGCAGGCGGTAGTAGGTGACGAGGTACCCCGGGGGATAAGTCCAGTCTCCCGGCAACTGCACGAACGTGCCGCGTACCGGGATGCGCGCCCGGTCCTTCGTCGCCCGCAGCGCCAGGCGCCGGAACCCCTGGCCGGCCGGCACGCGAGAGATGGCAGCGTCCAGCTCCGCCGGGGTCAGTTCGAAGGCGATAACGTCGCGAAGGTGGCGTCCGATGGCTTCTTCCGGGCTGTGTCCGAACAACTCCGTGGCGCCGCGGTTCCATGAGGCGATCACCAGGTCCCTGTCAGTGACGATGATGGCATCGCTCACGTTTTCCATCAGGAGTTGGAGAGGAACCCGAGATGGCGCCCTGGCTCTTGCCGGATTCTCTGAGGGGCCGGCCCGGCTGGCAGCTCCGTGCACTGCTCTCACATCACACCAAGTCCAGTCTCAATTGGTTTAATTGCATTTTACAATGGCGTTGCAACTCTCGGGAAACCCGCATACGGGAAGCATTTGTGAAGATCGGGCAAGAATCGGCCGCCCAAGTCCTCTACATCTTTCGCCGACTGGTCAGCGCTGAGAATCCACTTGGCACGTTCGAAATGTCGACGTAACCTCAACATTTGACTATTCGACATCCGTGTGACAACGGATGCACAACCCTGCACCGAGGAATTACGGTGACTATCAACAACCAGCCATATGATCTGCAGCGCTCTACAAAAGACAGAACCAGAGCGCCGCCCAGAGACACCATCGCTACGCTGTCTGCTGGAGGGTAGCGGATGCCGACAACAGTTACGAACAATCGCGACTCCGAGGCGGGGCGGCCGGTACGCGTCCTGTTGGCTGACTCCCGTGCAATCGTCCGCGCCGGGGCACGGGCCATCCTCTCTGACCCCGCCATCGACATCGTCGGGGAGGCCGGCAGTGGCCGCGACGCCGTCTCCATGTCTCAGGAGCTGAGTCCGGATGTCGTCCTGATGGACGCCGATATGCCGGACGTGGACGGCCTGCAGGCCGCCGCGGCCATCAAGGCCGCGTCGCCAGCCGTCTCCGTCATCATTGTCACGGATGACGACGCGCCGCAGGACGTGCGCCGCGCTATCGAAGCCGGTGTCGCCGGCTACCTGATGAAAGGCGCTTCTCCGGAGGTGCTCATCCAGGCCGTTAAGCTGGCCCGGTCCGGCGGCGCGCTCATCGATGGCAAGCTGCTGGCGTCCCTGGGAGAAAATGGACATGCGGGAGAAAGCCGGGACGGCATCGGCCGCCTGCTGGAAGCACTGTCCCCGCGTGAAATGGAAGTCCTCCGCTACCTGACTGCCGGCCGCACCAACAAAGAGATCGCGCGCGAAATGAACTACAGCGTGGGCACCGTCAAGAACGTGGTTCAGCGCATCATAGAGAAGCTGCACGTGTCTGATCGTACGCAGGCAGCCGTTTACGCCGCACGCGCAGGTTTAGACGTTGGTTGAATGACAAGTGCACTTGTCATAACGCAAGATACGATGTCGGCAAAGCGCGCCTGGTTACACCCCCGGCGGCCAATCTTCGGCCACTTGGAATTGGCCGCCGGTCACGCAACATGTGTGGCCATTTCGCACTCGCGGACGCGCTGCCCGGCGCGGGATACTCGGATGCACGACTCGCGGTGGAGGAGCTTTGATGAGAGCGATGACAATGAAGAGAATTGCCGGATCCCGTATCAGAATCGCGCCCGAAGAGCAGGCGCTCTACGACGCCGCCTTCAGCGACGCCTACGAGACGTACCACACGCGCGTCTTCGCCTTTGTCTACAGCCGCGTGCGGGATGTGGAGCTAGCCAAGGACCTGGTGGCCACCGTGTTTGAGCGCGCCTACGCCAAGGGCCACGAGTTGCGAGAGCGCGCGGCTCTCGGCGCCTGGCTCTTCATGATCGCCAAGAACACCATCGCCGGACACTACCGCAGCGCCGGCCGCGAGGCCAACCACATCGAGCGCGCGTCCGAGCAGATGCGCTTCGCCGATTCGCCGCCAACGCCGGAAGACGTCCTCCTGCGCGAGGAAGGTCTGGGCCGCCTCATGTCACAGATCAGCAAGCTGCCCCAGCGCGACCAGGAGCTCCTCTCCCTCAAGTTCGACGCCGAGCTCACGAACGCGGAGATCGCGGAAGTCGTCGGCATGACGCCCGGCAACGTACGGGTGGCCATCTTCCGCGCGCTCAAGCGCCTGCGCAACCTGATGATGAAGGACGCCGGCCGCTCTCAGGCCACGGGCGTCCTGGCGTAGGCGTCGGCCATCATATCGATAAAGGCCTGGACTGTGCGCGAGCGCTTGCGGTTCTTTCGGTAAACCAGCGATATCGGGCGCTTGATCGGCGCCACGTCGGACAGCTGCACCACAGCCAGCGTCCCCTGCTCCACC
Organism: Dehalococcoidia bacterium; assembly: GCA_035542855.1. Lineage (GTDB taxonomy): Bacteria > Chloroflexota > Dehalococcoidia > SM23-28-2 > RBG-16-64-32 > DATKKM01. Next base: position 15,087 of record DATKKM010000064.1, on the reverse strand, counting down.
TCGCGGGCAACGGTCACCTGCGGCACCAGCGCGATGCCCAGCCCCTGCTCCACCATGCGCTTCGTGGCCTCCAGCGAGTCCAGCTCCATGGCCACGTTGGGGATCACAGCCGCTTTGCGGAACACATCGTGGATCATCCCGTAGTAAGAAGAGCCCCTGTCGAAAAGCACGATCGGCTCGCGCGCCGCCTCGCCGATCGTCGCACTGCCGCTCTGCGCGAAACGGTGGTTCGGGTTCGCCACCAGCACGATTTCGTCGTCGTACAGCGGGATCGACTCGATCTCCGGCGCCGACAGCGAGCGAATGATCCCCACCTGCACCTCGTCAGACTGCAGCATGTTCAGCACCTGTTCGGAGCGGCCGGTGCGGATTACCACGTCCACGCCCGGGAACTCCTGGCAGAAGCGGTGCAGGATGCCCGGCAAGACGTAGGTGGAAATCGTGATCGCCGAGCCAAGCCGCAGCGAGCCCAGCTGCACGTTGCGCACTTCCTCCACGGCGTCGCGGCCTTCCTGCAGAAGCTGCAGGATGTGCTCCACGTACGGCAGGAAGACGCGGCCGGCGTCCGTCAGCTTCACGCCGCGCCCGCCGCGCTCGAACAGCTCTTCGCCCAGCTCCCGCTCCAGCGCCTGGATGCGCGCCGTGATGGACGGCTGCGTGAGCTGCAGCACCTCCGCCGCGCGGCTGAAGGAGTTGTGCGTGGCGACTTGTGTAAACGCCTCTATCTGCCCGAAGTCCATGCTTCCCCTGCTATCAGCGTTGCCTATGGCTCCTATGGATGAGGATAAGCGCGAACAGGCAGGCGGTCAAGCGCAACCGCCGCGTGCTAAGCTCTTCGCTCGAAAGGGAGGCCCCATGGACGTCTTCGAAGCGATGACCACCCTGCGCGCCATGCGCCGGCTCAAGCCTGATCCCGTGGACGGCGAACTGATCTGGAAGGTGCTCGACGCCGCCATCCGCGCCCCCAGCGGCGGTAACCTGCAGCCCTGGGCCTTCGTCGTCGTAACTGATCCGGCGAAGAAGGCCAAGATCGGGGAGTGGTACCTGGACGGCTGGAACAAGACCTACGGCACTGCCGCGGCGCAAGCCCTGGCCGCGGCAGACTCGCCGGCCGGCCGCACCTTCCGCTCGGCGGACCACCTGGCGCGCAACATCGCCTCTGTGCCCGTGCTGATCTTCGCCTGCGTCCAGGCCGCGCGCGTGGCCACGGTCTCCGGCGTCGGCGCCAACGTCTTCCCCGCCGTCCAGAACCTCATGCTCGCCGCCCGCGCTCTTGGCCTCGGCACGACGCTGACGACACTCCACCGCACCCACGAGGCGGAGGTGCGGCAGCTGCTGGGCGTGCCGGACGACTTTGAGACGCTCTGCATGATCCCCATGGGCTGGCCGAAGGGCAAGTTCGGCGCCGGCCCGCGCCGCCCGGTGGAAGAGGTCACCCACTGGGACGCCTGGGGCGCCCACAGGCAGCGCGGCTGACCCGTGCCCGTCACCGTCCGTCCCGCAACTGAGGCCCATTGCGCCGCGCTCGCCGGCCTCGACTACGCCTACCCGGCCGGCCGCCGCCTGCACCTCGGACGCAGCGGCGAAGCGCCGGAGCACACCTTCACCCCCACCTCCGGCTTTAACGACCGTATGCACTCGAACCAGGACGACGCGCCCGGCCGCCCAACGATCTACTTGCACCTCGAACTCGGCTGAACCGCGCCGGCGCGGTACCATGTTGCGGTGGACGCCGACGCTGGCTTTCGTCGCGAGCTGACGTTCTTCGACGTCACGAACATGACCGTCGGCGCGATCGTCGGCGCCGATATCTACGTCGCCTCTGCCATCACCGCAGGCCTCCTCGGGCCAGCCTCGCTGCTAGCCTGGGTGCTCGCAGGCCTCCTCGCCACGATCCTCGCGCTCTGCCTCGCCGAATGCTCGCGCCTCGTCTCGGACGTGGGCGGGCCGTATGCCTACGTCACGCACGCCTTCGGGCCCTTCTTGGGATTCGTCGCCGGCTGGTCGATGTGGATCGCGGAGCTGACGGCACTCCCTGTCTTCGCCATCGCCTTCACCAACTACCTCGGCTACTTTGTCGGCCTCAGCAGCCCCGTCAATCACATGATTCGCCTGCTCTTCCTCGCCGTGCTCACCGGCGTAAACGTCGTCAGCGTGCGCGCCGCCGGCCGCTTCAATGATGCCCTGACCCTGCTCAAGCTCTCGCCACTGCTGCTGATGGTGGTCGCAGGGTTCGTCTACATGGCCTTCCATACAGGCGAGGTCGGCAATCACCTCTCGCCTTTCGCGCCGTTCGGCTTCAATCACTTCCCGCGTGCCGTCGTCCTCGTCTTCTGGGCCTACGCCGGCTTCGAGCTCTCCACTGTCCCCTCGGGCGAGGTCCGCGACCCGCAGCGGACCATCTTTCGCGCGCTAGTCACGGGCATGCTCATAGTGACCGCGTTTTACCTGTCCACCAACCTTGTCGTCTACTCGCTCGTCGATCACACTGAACTGATGCGGACGGCGACGCCGCTGGCGACGACCGGGACGGTGCTCTTCGGCAGCGCCGGCGCGACGATTATGGCCGCGGGCGCCATGATCTCCGTCTCCGGCTCCGACGAGTCCGACATGCTCGGGTCAGCGCGCCTGTCATACGCCATGGCCGCCGACGGCCTCCTGCCGCACGGCCTGGCCCGTCTCCACCAGCGCTTCCGCACGCCGCACATCGCCCTCATCGCGCAGGCGGCACTCGCCGGGGTGCTGACCTTCGTCGGCAACATCGCGGGCCTCATCTCCTTCGCCGTCGTCAACCTGTCGATCGCTTTCCTGCTCTGCGCGCTCGCCCTCTATCGCCTGCAGCGCCGCCGTGCCGAGCCTTTGACGCCGCTGCTGGCCGCGCTCCCAGTGGCGGCCGCGTTGGTCTCCGGCGGCCTCCTCCTGTCCACCCCCATTGACGACAAGCTGACCGGAGCCGGTGTCCTGCTGGCCGGCGCCGTCGTCTACCTGGCTGCCGCGCCGCGGACCCGGATCCCCAACCTCCTGCACCCGCTCTCCTTGCACGAGCTCAACCGCAGGCGGATGCGCTTTCTCGGCGGCCTCGTGGGCTGGCTGGGCGGACATCGCAGCTCGCCCGCATAAGCAAGCGCCCGGACGATTGTGACGCGACGCATAGCGGATTCGACCAGGCAGGACAATACTGCGCCCAGGGTGATGAATGCGCGCAAGCCTTCTCGCCGATATGGACGCGCTGGAGGAGCGGCTCACCGGCTGGGCCTGGCGCCGGAAAGACGTACGCGCGGCTGTCGTCGTCGGCTCCCGCGCCCGAGCTGATCACCCGGCCGACGAGTACGCCGACCTCGATGTCGCGATCATGACTACGGCCGCCGCAAAGTACCATCGCGACAGGCGCTGGCTCTCGGAGATCGCAGATGTCTGGGCCGTCGTCCCCGACCCCAGCGGCGTGACCTACCATGTGCTGTTCGCGGGCGGCCTCGACGCCGGCATCGCGGTCATCCCCGCCTCGCCCGTCAAGCTCGCCGCGCGCGTTGTGCCGGTGCTGCGGAGGTTCCCGGCCGTCAGCCGCGCACTTCCCTTAGGAGCAGGAGTTCGCCTCGAGCGCGAGATCGCGGGTGCGGCGGCATACACCCGGCGCGGTTACCGCGTGCTATTCGACAAGGACGGCCTCGCCAACCGCTTCTTCTCGCTTTTCCCGGCGTCCGGCCTCTCAACTGCCCCTCGCCCTGCAGAGGCGCAGTTCGCACGGGCCGTGAACGAGTTCTGGTTCGTCGCCGCCTGGACCGCCAAGCATATCTGGCGCGGCGAGGTCTGGCGGGCGCGCTCCACGGGCCTCGAAGGCGGGATGAGGGACGCCGTGCTGAAAATGGTCGAGTGGCACGCCCAGGCGACGAGCATCACGCCCGTGGACACATGGGAGGGCGGCCGCTTCATCGAGGAGTGGGCCTCGCCGGCCATTCTGTCCGGGCTCAGGCGTTCGTTCTCCGGCTACGACGCCGCCGGCGCAGATGCCGCCCTTCGTTCTATGATGGAGTTGTTCGCCGCTCTCTCGGCTGAGGCGGGCCAGGCCCTCGGCTACGATCACATGCCCTCGCTGGCGCGCAGCGTCACCGATTGGATCGACCAGCACCGTCCGGCGGCCTGACTTACGCACCCAGGAACTGGTTCAGCGTCTCGCCGCTCGCCTGCCACCGCTGCGCCTCGTCCAAGCCGATGTAACGGAAGTGCCACGGCTCGTAGGCGTAACCGGTGATGTCCTCTTTGCCGTCCGGGTAGCTCATCACGAACCCGTACGTCACCGAGTTCGCGGCCAGCCACTGCCCGGCCGGCGTCGCCCCGAAGCCCGTCGTCAGGTCCCACCCGAAGTCCGCCGTCCCCAGGTCCGCTGTCGATCCCAGCTGGTGCTCGCTGTAGCCGGGCTTCGCGCTGACGCGGTTCGCCTCATCCTCGCCCAGCTGCTGCACCCAGTAGTTGTACGTCGTCACCTGGTCGTCGTAGGAGCGGTACCCCGACACGACGCGCACGCCGTATCCGGCCGCAGATGCTGCGTCCAGCATCTGCTCCAGCGCAGGCAGCACGTCTGACCGCAGCGAGGCGCTGTACCCCGGCGCGACGTAGTCGCCGGTGACCGGCACGACGTCCGGCGGGGCGTAGCCCGGGCCCAGCGGGTGCTGCTTGTCGACGAGCGTGAGGAGATTGACGTCCGCCACCGGGCTCTCGGTGGAAGCCGGTGCGGCCGTCCCGGTCGGGACGGGCCCAGCGCCGGGGATGATCAGCGTCTCGCCGGCCTGCACCTGGTCCGGATCAGCGATGCCGTTCGCCGTCATCAGCTCGTCCAGGCTGACGTCGAACTGCTGCGCTATCCCGGCCAGCGTGTCACCGGGCTGGACAACGTACGACCCGGGCCCGGGCGTTGGTGTGGCGGACGTAGGATCGGCCGTGGCCGTTGGAGAGCCCGTGCGCGAGCCCAGGCCCGGCGTGGAGGTGCTGCTGGAGCTGAGACCGCCGCAGGCGGCGATGACAACGCAGGCGGCCGCTATTGCCGCCAGGACAGCCGCTATCGTGCGGGAGGCCACCAGTTCAGGTTACGGGTTGTCGGGAGGCTTTGTCATTAAGCACGCGGCGCGCGTAGTGTTCCAGCGCCGGGAACTCCGCCTCGATCCCCTCCGCGAAGCGGGCCACGATCACCGGCAGCCGCCAGGCGTCGACTTTCGCCTGGTCAAGCGGCAGCGCCCGCGGGTATGCGCGCGAGAAACCGCCGCGCAGGATGCGCCGGCCGAAGCGCGCGAAGTTGCGGATCAGCCATGGCGTGCCCGGCGGCAGGTCGCCCAGCGTGCACATCAGGTAGCTGCGGAAGAAGTCCGCCTCCGCCGGCCCGCGCGCCACGTTGCTCCAGTCGATGGCGACGAACTCCGGCCCGTTGCGCATGATGTTCGCCGGGTGGAAGTCGCCGTGCAGCAGCTGAGCACCGTCCGGCGCCGCAGCCAGCCGCTCCAGCGCCGGCGACCGCAGGTGCTCCGGCACCAGGGGCGATTGCTGGATCATGCGCGCGAGCCGGGCGCGCAGCGGCTCGATCTCCGGCGGCGCCGCCCGCGAGTTGATGTCAGCCTGCAGGCGGCCCCAGACGCCCGCGATCTGCAGGAGGCGCCACGGTTTGGCGCCGACCTCGGTCAGCAGGTCCGGCCCGGCGATCCGCTCCAGCACGATGCCCGTTCGCCCGCCGAGCGTGACCACGCCGTAAGACGCCGGCACACGGATCCCGCAGGCTCCGGCGTACTCGAGCAGTCGCGCCTGGAATGGCGCCGCCTGGGCGCCCCAATCATCGCGGAACAGCCGCAACACGCGGCCGTCCTCCCAGGCAAACATCTCCGCCTCGCGGCCCTCCGCGACCTTGTGCAATTGCGCGACGTCAATCGCCATCAGCGGCGGTATTATACGGTGCGAGGCATAGTCCAGGAATGACGCCCGTCACACGGCCCAGGTGGCTCGATACCTTCGGCGAAGCGCTCGCCGCCGGCGACCTCGATGCCGCCCTCCGCGCGATCGAATCGCAGGCCACGGCACACGCCGGCACCGCGCCCGCCGCCGAAAAGCGCGCCGCGGTCAAGGAAGCGCTGAAGCGCCTGCCGGCCGAGCGTCTGCCGGAGACCGCGCTCTGGTTCGCCGGCCACGATAGCGCCACCGCCAAGGAGCTCGGCGCGCTCCTCCTCGCGCAGTCCTATCCCCAGCACCCGCGCGAGGCGGTCGCCGCCCTCCGCCGCCTCGCCGGCGACAGCAACTGGGAGGTGCGAGAGTGGGCCGGCAGCGCCGCCGGTCTCATCTTTGACGCCCACTTCGATGAGATCCTCCCCCGGATGCGGGACTGGCTGCGCGACGAATCGCAGTTCGTGCGTCGCGCCGTCTGCATCGCGTTGATGGGCGCCGCCGACGCCAAACGCCCGGAGCGCGCCGGCCCGCTGCTCTCTCTCGCGGACGTCCTCGCCGGCGATCCCGCGGAGGAGGTGAAGCGCAACACCGGCCCCTTCGCCGTCGGTGGCGCGCTGCTCGGCAAGTACCCGCAGCAGACGCTCGAACACGTGCGTCGCTGGGCCGCCTCCGGCGACGAGATGCGCTGCTGGAACGCCGCCATGGTCTTCGTCGCCGCCAATTCTCGCAACCATATCGAAGACGGGCTCGCCATCCTCTCCGGCCTGGCCTCCGACAGGCGGCGGCCGGTCTGGATGGCCGTCGGCTCGGCCCTCAAGTACCTCGTCAACCGCGACCCGGACCGCGTCGTCCCCGAGCTGCGCGCCTGGCTGCTCGACGACCGCAAGCTGCCGGCCTCGCTCGCGTTGCGGCAGGTCACGCTGAAATGAAGCCGAACGCCGCGCGGCCCTGGAGACGATGCGCCGTGACCACGAAAGCGGCCGCCTCCGCCAGGTGATGGCGGAGTACGAGCCGCTTGTCGCCCGGTACGGCGACGGGTTTGTGTTTACCGCGAGGCCGTAACCGCTATGCTGCCGCCATCGCCGGTGCGCCGTCGCCCTTCACCAAGAGAACGATGCCCACGACGAGCATGTAGAGGAAGAAGACCAACATCGGGATGAAGATGGCCGCGGCTACCATGCCAATTGCCGCCAGATAACCGAAATATCCGATCCACGCTGGAAGTATCCCTGTGCGGAGGATCAGCGTGTTCATTACCGCCAACATCAATGCCGCCGCCATGCCGCCGGAGAGAAGGATCACTCCGAACCCCAGTTGTGGAAGCCAGCGCGAAATGTCGGCCGTCGCGGGTGTCGCTGATCCGAGCTTCTGGCCTCCCGCGATGACTATTACGCCGATCACCCCAACCATGACGCAGACCGAATATGCCACTCCCGCTACAAGCGCCACCATTGACCACGTGGCATCGGCATTGGCCGCCCGCAGGCGCTGGTACATGATCACGAGGAACACAAGGAAGAGCAGCGCCGCGATGATAATGAGATACCCGCCCACGATCGCTCTGACCAGCTTTCCGTCGTCGTTCACGTAGTCGATCCACTCCTGGTCCGGTGCGTCGTTGTCCGGCTGATCGAATGCCATTGTGGCGCCGATGGCAATCAGGATGGGAAAGAGCAATGCAGTGAGCCCGCCCAACCTCGATGAAATGCCGTTCATTCAGTGAACTCCCTTCCAAGTGCCGACCCGTTTCATCTGTAAACGCCCATTTGGGCACAAAGGTGACCCCGCCTATAATCGCCGCATGCCCGCCAAAATCCGCCTGGCTGCCGAAGCCGACCTCCCGCGCATCGTCGAGCTCCTCGCCCAGCTTGCCCCGGACGACCCGGGCCGCGAAGACCTCAGCTCGCCGCTCCCGTACGAATACCACCTCGTCTTCCGGCAGATGGTGCAGGGCAAGCAGCACCTCCTCGTCGCCGAGGTCCGCCGCAAGATCGCCGGCACACTGGTCCTCGTCGTCGTGCCCAACCTCTCACACAGGGCCACGCCATACGCCATCATCGAGAACGTCGTCGTCGACGAGAAGCACCGCTCGCAAGGCATAGGCGAAGCACTCATCGCAGCCGCCATCGAAGAAGCGCGGAATGCCGGCTGCTACAAGGTCACCCTCACCAGCAACAAGCGCCGCAAAGACGCCCACCGCTTCTATGAGCGCCTCGGCTTCGCCCGCACCCACGAGGCCTTCCGCATCGATCTATAGTTGTCTGCGCGGGCCAGGGCCCTGTCCTGACCCGCGGGGGCGGGCACTTGCGGCCCTCTCGAGCCTGCAACCTCGAACCTGAAACCTGAGATAATCTATCTATGCCCCCACGCAAAGCCGCCACCGGCAAAGCCGCCCTCAACATGTTCACAGAGGCCGCACGCGCACGCGCGGAGCGCCAGGCTCCGTTAGCCGCCCGCATGCGCCCGCGCACCCTGGACGAGTTCGTTGGGCAGGAGCACATCGTCGGGCCGGGCCACGCCCTGCGCAGCGCCATCGAGGAGGACCGCGTGCCGTCCATGGTGCTCTGGGGGCCGCCCGGCTCCGGCAAGACCACCCTCGCCCGCATCATCGCCTCGCTTACCGGCGCCCACTTCGAGACCGTCTCCGCCGTCAGCTCCGGCGTCGCCGACCTGCGCCGCGTCGTCGCCGAGGCCGCCGCCCGCCTCGGAGAGTCCGGCCAGCGCACGATCCTCTTCATCGACGAAATCCACCGCTTCAACAAGTCGCAGCAGGACGTCGTCCTCCCGCACGTCGAAGACGGCACGATCACCCTCATTGGCGCGACGACGGAGAACCCCTCGTTCGAGGTCATCTCGCCGCTCCTCTCACGTTCACGCGTCTTCCGCCTCGAGCCGCTGACCGCCGGGCAAGTCGAAGGCATTCTGCGCGCCGCCCTCGCCGACGAAGAGCGCGGCATCGCGTCCATGAAGGCGACGATCGACGGCGAGACGCTGCACGCCCTCGCCGAGATCTCCGGCGGCGACGCCCGCATCGCCCTCAACGCCCTCGAGCTGGCGGCCCAGACCGCGCGGCCCGACGCCAAAGGCAGGCGCACGATCACCAGCCGCGAGATCGAGGAGGCGCTGCAGAAGCGCGCCGCCCTCTACGACCGCGCCGGCGACTGGCACTACGACATCATCTCGGCGTTTATCAAGTCGCTGCGCGGTTCGGATCCGGACGCCGCGCTTTACTGGTTGGCCCGCATGCTGGACGGCGGCGAGGACCCGCTCTTTGTCGCGCGGCGGCTCGTGATCCTCGCTGCCGAGGACGTGGGGCTGGCCGATCCGCAGGCGATCCAGGTGGCGGTCGCAGCGCAGCAGGCCGTGCACTTCATCGGCATGCCGGAGGGGTTCTACCCGCTGGCGGAGGCGACGCTTTACCTGGCCACGGCCCCCAAGTCTAACTCAGTCGGCGAGGCCTACTCACGCGCGCTCCAGGACGCCCAGGCCACGCCCACCGAGCCCGTCCCGCTGCACCTGCGCAACGCCCCCACTCCCCTCATGCGGGAGATGGGCCACGGCCGCGGCTATCAGTACGATCACGCCTTCGCCGGCCACTACAGCGGCCAGCAGCACCTGCCGGACAAGCTGGCCAACCGGCGCTACTACAACCCCGGCGCCCTCGGCTACGAACAGCGCATCGCGGAGTGGTTAGAGAAGCTGCGCGGGACGGACGGTCGCTCGTCCTAGCCTCGCCGTAGACGAATCTCATCGATCAAGAGGCCGGCGGCGTCGCAGGCGGCGGCAGACAGGAGCAGCGGCAGGCAGAACCACCACTTCATGCAAAGACAACGGCGTCAGCGCTGGAAAGGTTCCCCGCCCCGCTCATCCTGAGGCTCACAACGGACAAACTTCCCGCCAAAGCCCAGCGCAACCCCAACCAGCCACTACAGCCCCCTGCGCACCCAATCCGCGGCTAATCCACCCACATCTCCCGGAACGCGTACCACTGCGCCGGATGCCTCCGGATCAGCCCTTCGAACATAGACGCCAGCTCTTGCGTGACGCGCTGCGCATCCTCACCCGCGTCCGCCTCGCGGTCCGAGAGCAGCGGCGGGTGCACGTAGGCCCGGTAGCGGCCGTGCGGCAGCCGCACGCAGGCCCCGAAGACCAGCGGCGCCCCGCTCAGCCGTGCCAGCCGCGCCGGGCCGTCCGGGAAGCGCGTTGGCCGGCCGAAGAAGTCCACCGTCACCGCGCCCCCGCGCTCCACCCCCGCGTCGATCACGAGCGCCGCCATGCCGCCGCGCCGCAGCGTCCGCAGCAGCGACACGCCCGATCGTCCCGCCGGCAGGATCGTGATGCCCATCTGTTCGCGGGTCAGTTGCAGGTACTCGAAGAGCCAGGCCGGGATCGCGTCCTCCACCGGCGTCGCGATCTTGTAGCCACGCAGCACCGCCATCGCCGCGCCGACCTCAGTCGCGCCCATGTGCCCGCTGACGAAGATCACGCCGCGGCCGTAAGCCAGCGCCTCGCCGAAGTGCTCACCGCCGACTACCTCCAGCCGCTCCAGCACCTCCTCCGTGCCCCAGCTCTGCACCGCGATCGTCTCCACCGCGTAGCGCCCGAACTGGCGGAAGCACTCGCGCGCCGTAGCGATCACCCGCGGATGATCGAGTGGCAGGCCCAGCACGTGCGCGAAGTTGTGTTCGGCGATGCGCCGCTTGCTCTCCCATACCACTCCCACGCTCTCGCCGATGGGCCGCGCCAGGGCATTCGCCAGCCCGAACGGCACGATCCGCGAGCCCGTGCGGCTCAGCGCCAGGCCGACGTTCGCGACGAGCGAGGAAGCCCCGGCCATCTAACCGGAGATCACGAACGAGGAGTCGTCCATCTTCCGCGACTCTTCGTCAGGCATGCGCAGGAAGAGGCCCTCCGCCTCGCACAGCACCTCGCCGGCCGGCGTCTCGATGCGGGATACAGCCTCCAGGCGGCGGCCGCGGTCCCGTATCGTCTCAGCGCTGACGATGACCTCTTCGCCCAGCGGCAGCGGTCTGCGGTACTTCACCTGCATCTTCACCGTCATCGCCCAGGCGCCGGCCGCGTACATCGCCCAGCCCATCGCCTCGTCCATCGCCGCCGCCGCGATGCCGCCGTGCGCCACGCCGGGGAACCCCTGGTGCACTTTGCGCGGCGTGAACCGCCCGCTAACCTTCAGCCCGTCGATCGCGAACTCGATGCGCAGGCCCTCCGGGTTGCGGTCGCCGCAGCCGAAGCAGTCGTGGCGCGGGCTGTCGTCTCGCTCCTCCTGCGTCATCGCCCGTTCTCGAATCGTCTGAACGCGGCCACCCCGTTCTGCCCGCCGAACCCGAACCCGTTCACCAGCGCCACCCGCGACTCCGCCTTCCGCGCGACCAGCGGCACGTAGTCCAGGTCGCACTCCGGGTCCGGGTGCTCCAGGTTGATCGTCGGCGGGATCACCCCGCGGTCGATCGCCAGGATCGCCGCCAGGCCGGAGACGGCGCCCGCCGCGCCCAGCTGGTGCCCGACCATCGACTTCGGGCCCGTCACCGCGATCTTGTACGCGTGCTCACCCAGCGCGCGCTTGATCGCCACCGTCTCCGCAGCGTCGTTGAGGGGCGTGCCGGTGCCGTGCGCCACGATGAGGTCGACGTCTTCCGGCGCCAGGCCAGACTTCTGCAGAGCCTTTGTGATCGCCCGCGCGGCCTGCTCGCCGCTGGGGTCCGGCGCCGTGATGTGGTACGCGTCCGAGGTGATCGCGCCGCCGGCCAGCTCCGCGTAGATGCGCGCCCCTCGCCGCTCTGCGTGATCCAGCGACTCGATGACGAACGCAGCCGCGCCCTCGCCATAGACGAAGCCGTCGCGCGTAGCGTCGAACGGGCGGCAGGCCTTCTCCGGCTCCTGGTTGCGAGTCGAGAGCGCCTTCATGTTGGCCATCGCCGCCACGGAGATCGGGATGATGTTGGCCTCCGCGCCGCCCGTGATCACCACCTCCGCCTCGCCCAGGTCGATCATCCGCTTCGCCTCAACGAAGGCGAAGATGCCGGCAGCGCACGCCGCTACCGACGTCACCGTCGGCCCGTGCACGCCGAGGTTGATCGCCACCTGGCAGGACGCCATGTTCGGCGCGTATGCCGGCACCGTGAAGATGCCGACGCGGCTGGCCCCCTTCTCCAGGTACGTCTTCTCGCCCTCGGCGATGATGTCGACGCCGCCGCCGCCCGTGTTCATGGCGACCGCGATGCCGTCGCGGTTCTCGTCCGTGATCGCCAGCCCGGAATCTTCGACTGCTTCCTTCGCCGCCGCCACCGCGAACTGCGAGAAACGAGCCGCTCGCCGGGCCGCCTTGGCGTCCATGAAGCGCTCCGGCTGCCAGTCCTTCACCTCGGCAGCGATCTGGCAGTCCTGGTCGCTCGGGTCGAACAGCGTGATCCGCCGCACGCCGGAGCGCCCGCTCGTCAGCGAGTCCCAGAACTCGCCCACGCTCTGCCCGATCGGCGTGATGCAGCCGAGGCCGGTGACGACCGCCCGCGTCATGACGACGTGCACCCCTCGAGCCCAGGCATCGCAGTGATCCGCCAGTCGTTCCCCTCGAGCTTGAACGACCACGCCTGCTCGACGTCCTTGCCGTCCCGCACGACGATCACTGTCGCGTTCGCCTCGTCCTCCGCGGGGAAGCCGAAGTCCTTGGTGTTCCGCCAGGCGGTGGGCGTTGGCTGGCCCGCCAGCGCCGTCTCCAAAGCCGCCACGGAGCAGTGCACCGTCACGCTTGTCGCCAGGTAGTCGTGCAGGCCGGCGGCGCCGTCGGCGATCCAGGCGTCGACGGCGTTCTCGCTCATCGCGCCGACAGCGGACGCGCGTGCGTCGTCCGGCGCGTTGTCATCGTCGCCGCACGCCGAAAGCGCGGTGAGCGCGACCAGGCAGGCAACAGTGATCGCAATCCAGTGCTTCATACCGTAAGTCTCCCTATCGTGATGCGGCGCCCTTCGCCTGGCGTGCAGTCCGCGAGGCCGGGCATCTCGCTCACCCGCCAGGAGTAGTTCTCCAGCGCGAACGACCAGCTCTGGTTAACTTCCTGGCCGTTGCTCTCGAAGATCACCGTAGCCGTCGTCTCTGTGGCCGACACCTGCTTGATGTCCTTCGTCTCACGCCACGACGTGGGCGCTGGCTGCGAGGCCATCACCTCCTGCAGGCGCGCCGCCGTGCAGTGAGATTGCACGCTCACCGAAAGGTAGTCCAGCAGCCCCTGGGAGCCGGCCTCCGCCCACGCCTCCACCGCGTGCTGGGAAACCGTGCGCACGGCCTCGTCCCGGTCAGGTGTGTCCGAGCGGTTGCCGCAGGCGACGGCCGCGACGGCCAGGACCGATGCCGCTACCAACAGCCCATGCCTCACGCCACCGTGACCTCTGCCTCGCCCGACACCAGCACCTCGCCCACCCGCGTCCGGCATTCGATCTCGCACGTCACACGCTCGCCCTCCACCTTCGTGACCCGGCCGCTGGCCTCCACCTCGTCCCCCGGCCGGGCGGGCCCCCGGAAACGTATCTTCAGCCCGCCCGAGTCCAGCCAGGCCCGCCCGAACGCCGCCGTCAGCATCTCGGAGACGAACGCCAGCACGAGCATCCCATGTGCGATCGTCCCCCCGAACTGCGTCTTCGCCGCGAACTCCGGGTCCAGGTGCAGCGGGTTGTGGTCGCCACTGGCGTCCGCGTAGCGTTGCAGTTGCTCCTGCGTGATCCGCTTCGCGACGACAGGCAACGCTTCGCCGGCGGACAGAGCCACACCGTGGCGTGCCATCACGCGGCCTCCGCAGGGAACGTCACCGTCGCCCGTCCGCTCATGACGCTCTCGCCGCCCGCCTGCACGTCAAAGTCCACGCTCATCAGCACCCAGCCGGCACGCTCCCCCCGGCTCGCGATCCGCGCCTGCGCTGTCAGTTGTTCGCCTGTGCGCACCGCCCGCCGGAAAGACAGCTCCTGGCCGGCGTGCAGCGTCCCCGGCGGCAGCGGCGACGCCTCGATCAGCGTCCGGACCGCCTGCGCCGCCAGCGCCATCGGCGGCACGAGTCCGTCTCCCAGCGCGGCGATCGCCTCGTCGCCGGCCGCGGCCACGTACTCCGCTACCCACTCGCGTGACAGGGTGAACGTCGCCGGTGGGAACTCGAAACCCTTGGGCAGCGCGGCCAGGCTCGTCGTCATGCGCTACGCGTTGCCGCCGAAGCGCGTCATATCGATCGCGCGTCGCTCGTGCGTGCCCTCGCCGATCTTCGCGCCCGTCTCGTTGTAGGCCTCAACCTCGAAGACGGCCTTCTTCTCGCTGGACTCGATCGCCTTGGCCTTGATCGTGACCTTCATCCCGATCGGCGTCGGCGCGCTGTGCTTGATGTTCACCTTGTAGCCGACCGAGCTTTCGCCCGGCGCCAGGTAGGGGATCATCATCTTCAGGCACAGCTGCTCGAAGTGGCCGACCATCGTCGGCGTGGAGTACATCGGGACCGGCAGGTGCTTCACGCCCATGTCCGGCGTCGTCTCCACGACCATCTCGTCCTGGGTGCCGTCAGGAATTGGCTTCATGCGGGGCTCCTGTCTGTCATTTCTGCGGCCAGTATAGCGAACGCGCCTGTTAACATCTGTTTGTGCCCACCATCAAAGTCCTCCCCGACGCTCTCGAGTTCGACGCCGAAGAAGGCCAGACCATCATGGACGCCGCCCACAGGCACGGCCTCTACTGGCCCACCACCTGCGGCGGCAAAGGCATCTGCACAACCTGCGCGTGTACAGTCGAGGACGGCATCGACAACCTCGAGCCGATGGGCCGCGGCGAGCGTAACACCCTGGCGGAGGAGCGCGGCCCTGCCGTTCTCGCCAGCGGAAAGCTGCGGCTCGCCTGCCAGGCACGCGTCCACGGCGACGTGACTGTCACCAAGCGGGGCGTGTTGCGGGCCTGAGCTTGGAGTAACGGTGAAGCTCGAAGAGGCGAAGACAGCATTTCAGGAAGCACGGAAGCGGAAACGCTGGCTCAAATTCGAGCGCCATCGCTCCCACGCCGTTTACTGGGCGTTCTACATAGCTCATCGAGGCAAGCCTGGCTCATAACTCCGTCGCCTTAGTGGTCATTGTGCGCCGGCAAGTTGAACAGCGGGTTGCGGACGTGCCAGGGGCTGCGCCG
>DATKKM010000063.1:0-9590 GCA_035542855.1 Dehalococcoidia bacterium | reverse complement strand
GACTCGAAGGCGAGCAGGCCGACGCCCGGTATGCCTAGCAGCGTCTCGACGAAGATCGAGCCTCCGATGAGGCCCGCCAGCTCGAACCCGAAGATGGTGATGATCGGCAGCAACGCGTTGCGCACGACGTGCCGGAAGACGACGACGTCGCCGCGCAGCCCCTTGGACCGCGCCGTCCGCACGAAGTCCTGGTCCAGAACCTCCAGCACCTGGCTGCGCATGTAGCGCGCCAGTCCGGCCACGCCGGACAGCGTGAGCACGAAGACGGGCAGAATCGCGTGCTTCGATAGAATGCCGATCTTCACGCCGAGGATGTGCCGCGTCGACCAGCCGCCCGTCGGCAGCCAGCCCAGCTTGTGCACTAAGGCCCACTCCAGCAGCGGCACGGTGACCAGCACCGGCACCGAAGCGAAGAACAGGAACAGCCCGATCGAGAAGGGGTCCAGCCAGGTCCCGCGTTTGAGCGCCGCCCAGGTGCCCAGCGGGATGCCGATCAGCCAGGTGAAGGCGAGCACCAGGACGTTGATCTGCACCGTCACCCAGAGGCGCGGGAACAGCACGTCTTGCACGGGCACGCCGCGTGGGTGCTGGCTGACGCCGAAGTCGCCGTGCAGAGCGTTCCAGACGTAGCGCGCGTACTGCTCGTAGACCGGATCGTCCAGGCCGCGGTCGTGGCGGATGCGCGCGACTGTTTCAGGGTTGGCGCGCGGGCCGGCCTGGATGGAAACGTAGTCGCCCGGCGCATAACGGCCGAGCGCGAAGGCGACAAAGGAGACGATGAGCAGGATGACGGGCACAATCAGCAGGCGGCGGATAACGTAGGAGGCCAGGCCCGAGGGCATCGCGCCTCCTACTTGTTGACGGTGACGTAGCGCAGGGTGGGGATGACGAAGGCGGGGACGTCGTAGCCGGTGACGTAGGGTTTGACCAGGTAGCTTGACCGCGCGAAGAAGAGCGGGATCCACGGCTCGTCGTCCACGATCGTCTGCTCCGCCTGGTGGTAGAGGTCGTTGCGCTGGGCCTCCGGGATGTCCGTGCGCGCCTGGTCCAGCAGCTGATCGACCTCCGAGTTGGAGTAGCCGGTCTTGTTGTTGCTGTTGCCGGTGTGGAAGTTGAGGTCCAGGAAGTTCTGCGCGTCCGGATAGTCCGCCACCCAGCCCAGCGAGAACATCTCGAAGCTGCCCTGGTCCACATCGCTGAGGAAGAGGCCGAAGTCCTCCTGCTCCACCTCGATGGAGACGCCCAGGTTCTGCTGCCACATGGCGGTGACCGCTTCCAGGACGTCGTCCGGCGCCGCGCCCTGGCCGGCGGTGAGTATCTTCACGCCGTTCAGATCGTTGGCCTTGCCGGTGCTGTCCAGCAGCGTCTTGGCGGCCGTCGGGTCGTACTTGATCGGGTCAACGGTGGAGTCGTAGCCCGGCATGTCCGGCGGGACGATGCCGCCGGCAGGGTCCAGCAACTGCTTGTAGAGGTTGTTCGCCAGGAAGTCCTTATCGATCGCCATTGCCAGCGCCTTGCGGACATTCGGATCGTCAAACGGCGCCTTGTTCACGTTGAAGCCTATGTAAGAGACGCTGAGCGAGGGCGTGGTGTGGTACTCGGCGTTGAGCGGGTTCGTGGTGTCACGCACGGTGTCGACGTTGTCCTTGCCGACGCCGGTCACGTCCACTTCGTCGTTCTGGTACATCGTGAAGGAGGAGCCGCCGGAGATGAGGAAGGTCACCCGCGAGAGCGCGGGCTTCGGGTCCAGGTAGTAGTTGGGGTTCGGCTCAAGGACGATCTGGTTGCCCAGGTCCCAGTTCGCCAGCTTGAAGGGCCCGGTGCCGTTGGCCCGGAACGTCCAGCTCGCGTCTGAGCAGTTGGCGTCCTTCACCTGGTTCTTGTCTACGACGAACGACGTGGGGTACGTCAGCTTGTCGAGGAACACCGGGTCCGGCGCCTTGATCGTCAGCTCCAGCGTATCGGGGTCGAGGACCTTGATGCCGCTGACGCTGTCTGCCCGGCCGGCGATGAAATCGTCTGCGCCCGCCAGGTCATCCAGGTAGACGTCGCCCACGGTGGACTGCGTGTCCGGGTTCAGCGAGCGCTCCATCGAGTACTTGAAGTCGTCCGCGGTGACGCGCCGGGAGTTGTCGGCGAAGAGAACGGTGGTGCGCAGGTGGAACGTGTAGACGGTGCCGTCGTCGCTGACGTCCCAGTGATCGGCGATGTCCGGGATCAGCTTGAGGTCCTTGTCGAAGCTCACCAGGCCGGAGAACAGCTCCACGATGTAGCTCGCCGAGTCGGCGTCGGAGGCGCAGGCCGGGTCGAGGGTGATGGGATCGGCGCCGCGCACGCGCAGCTCGCCCTGTTGCCTCGCGGGGAGCGTCGGCGAGGAGTCGCTGCTGCTGCCGTCGTCGCCGCCGCCCCCGCCGGAAACGAGCAGCACGAGGCCTCCGATGACGACGATCAGGGAAACAGCTACACCGGTAAGTACGTAGACGAGTTTGCGGGTTTCCATTTGCGGGTCTTATCTAGAGAACGCTGAGCTTAGCGTACAGGTTTCAGTTACGACGATACAGCGCCCGCTACTAAAGACGCCGGGCGCCACGGCCCGCGTTGCTCCATAAGCCGTCCAGTGGTTGGTGAACAGCGGACAGCTCGGCCGCTACGCCTCGGCTTCGTCCGCCGGCTCGATGCGGATGTGCAGGACTTCCAGCTGCTCCGGGTCTACGGGGCTCGGCGCGCCTGTCATCGGGTCGCCGGCGGACTTCGTCTTCGGGAAGGCGATGACCTCCCGGATGTCGGACTCGCCGATGAGCACGGCCATCAGCCGGTCGATGCCGCTGCCGATGCCGGCGTGCGGCGGCGCGCCGTACTCGAACGCCTCCAGCATGTGGCCGAAGCGGCGCTGCGCCTCCTCCGGCCCGATGCCCAGCATCTGGAACACCTTTTCCTGCACCTCCCGCTGGTGGATGCGGATGCTGCCGCTGAACAGCTCCCAGCCGTTGCAGACCAGGTCGTACGCGTGGGAGCGGACTTTGCCCGGTTCCGTGTCCATGAGCGGCAGGTCTTCCAGGTTCGGCGAGGTGAACGGGTGGTGCGCAGACATCCAGCGGCCCTCCGTGTCGCTCCACTCGAACAGCGGATAGTCCGTCACGAAGGCGAAGGCCAGCGCCTGCGGGTCGGCCAGCCCGAGGCGGGCGGCGATCTCCCGGCGCAGCGCGTCGAGCGCCTTGTTGGCGACGGCTTCCGTATCCGCGACGACCAGCAGCATGTCGCCGCGGCCGGCGCCGGCGAGGCCCGCCAGGGCGATCACCTGCCCGGCCGTGAAGAACTTGGCGACCGGGGACTTCACGTCTTCCATCGTCAGGGAGGCGATGTCGCCCTCGCCGCCGACCTGGATCGAGACGAGCCCCTTCGCCCCGTAACCCTGCACGAACGTGGTCAGGTCGTCCACCTGCTTGCGGCTCCAGGCTGCGCCGCCGGGCACGGCCAGGCCGCGGATGGCGCCGCCGGACGCGATCACGTTCTTGAACACCTGGAACGTGGTGTCCGCCAGCGCTCCCGCGAAGTCCGCCAGCTCCAGGCCGTAGCGCAGGTCCGGCTTGTCCGAACCGAAGCGCCTCATCGATTCCGCGTAGGTCATGCGCGGGAACGGCAATCGCTGGACCGGGCGCCCGGGGAAGAGCGCGCTTGCCAGCGACGAGTACAGCTCCTCGGTCAGCGCGAAGATGTCCTCTTCGCGGTCGACGAAGCTCATCTCGAGGTCGAGCTGGGTGTGCTCCGGCTGGCGGTCGGCGCGCAGGTCTTCGTCGCGCAGGCAGTGGGCGATCTGGAAGTAGCGCTCGAAGCCGGCCACCATCAGCAGCTGCTTGAACTGCTGCGGCGACTGCGGCAGCGCGTAGAAGCGGCCGGGGTTCACGCGGCTGGGCACGATGTAGTCGCGCGCACCCTCCGGCGTCGGCGCGGTGAGGATCGGCGTCTCGATTTCCGTGAAGCCACGCTTGCCAAGGAAGTCGCGGATGTACTGGACAACGCGGTGGCGGGTGACGATGTTCTGGTGCATGCGCTCCCGGCGGAGGTCCAGGTAGCGGTACTTCAGGCGCAGCAGCTCCTCGACTTCCGTCTCGTCGGAGATGTAGAAGGGCGGGGTCTTGGCGGCATTCAGTATCTTCGCGGACTTCGCGTGCACCTCGATCTCGCCGGTGGGGAGATCGGGGTTCTCGGTGCCGGGCTTGCGGTGGGTGACGGCGCCGCTGACCTGGAGGACATACTCGCCGCGCAGCTCCTCGCCGACGTGGTGTGCCTCCGCCGCCTCCTGCGGGTTGAAGACGACCTGGACGAGGCCGGAGTGGTCGCGCAGGTCGATGAAGATGAGACCGCCGTGGTCGCGGCGGCGGTTCACCCAGCCCGCGAGGGTGACGGTCGCCCCCTCGTCGGAAGCGCGCAGTTCGCCGCAGTTGCGGTCTTTGAGCATGACGGTAGTGTACGAGGGCCGGGGGTCAGGGGTCGAGGGTCGCACTGTCGGTTACAGCGACGAAGCCTGCTTGACCTTGTCCACATGTCCACATACCCTGAGCAAAGCTGCTTTTCAGCCGCTCCCGCACTATGTTTCGCATCGCAACAGCCGCTGCGGCCGTGCTCGGGCTCGCCCTGATCGTCTTCGCCTCGCCGGGGAAGGCCGGGGCCGAGCAGCCGATCCAGCTCTGGTTCCCCTGGGAAGGGGGCAGCCTCTGGACGTACACCCAGGGCCCGCACGGCGCTGACCTGGAGGCGCTCGACTTTCAGCCGCCTGACGCCGCCGGCAAGCCGTGCGAGTCCTTCCACTCGTCGTTCTGGGTGACGGCCGCGGCCGACGGCGTCGTCACTGTCATCCCCAACGCCGTCGAGATCGACCACGGGGACGGCTTCCGCACGGCCTACTATCATTTGGAGAACAAACAGGTACAGACCGGCGATCACGTCAAGGCCGGCGACCGGCTGGGCGCGCCCGGCTGCTGCCCGGACGGCTCCGGGCTGGACGGCTGCGACGCGACCGCGCCCCACGTCCACTTCTACGCGGTACTGGACGGCGTCCGCCAGCCGGCGTTTGGGCTCAACCTGGGCGGGTGGGTCGTCAGCGCGGACGGATGCCTGGCGCGTGGCGCGGAGAGATCGTGCCCGCTGGAAGGCGGCGGCACCACCGGCTTCGGGCGCATCGTGTCCAACTCGCCGCGGCGCGGTCAGGACGACCCTTCGACGCCTGCCGACGTCGCCGTGATGATCGACACCTCGACCACCGTCGCCGAGAACCAGACCTCCGCGGGGGACGCGGCGCTTGCGCTGCTGCAGGCGACGCGGCCCGACGACAACGTCGCGATCATCGACTTCAACCGCAGCGCCCGCGTGACGGCCGGCCTGACGCCGGCGGTGGTGGACGGCGCCGTCAACTCTGACCTGGCCGTGGCCACCAGGTACGAACCCTCCACGGAGCCGACGAACATCCGCCTGGGCATGGTGACCGGCTGTGCCGAGCTGCTGGCGCACGGCGCGAACCCGGCCAAGGCCGCCGTGCTCCTCAGCGACGGGCACCACGAGGTGGGTGGCTTCAGCGGCGCGGTGGAGTGCTACAAGGAGGCCGGCATCCCCGTGTTCACGTATGGCGTCGGTGCGTCTAACGAGGCCTTCCTCAAGGACATCGCCGACGAGACCGGCGGGCAGTTCACCTACCTGGCCGCCGCCGCGAACCCCTACTGCGAGTTCCGCCGCGTCCGCGCGATCATCAGCGGCGACCCTGTAGGCGACTGCACGACGTTCGAGCTGAAGCAGAACGGAGCCCTCACCCTGCCGTTTTACGTGCCGGGAAGCCAGGACCAGGCCTCTCTGGAGATCCGCTGGCGAGAGCGCCGTACCGCCGAGCAAGTCGCGGCCGAGGGGGAGCCCGTCGATGCGCAGATCGTGAGCCCCGGCGGCGACCAGCTGACGATCCCCTACCCCGGCATCAAGCTGGAGAAGGACGACGGCGCCTTCCGCTACACGATCGCGCGGCCGGTCAGCGGGGAGTGGAAGCTCATCGTCAACCTGAACGACAAGGCGCCGCCGGACGGGCTCTTCGTCACCTTCTCGGCCAGCACGATCCCCCAGGCGCTCCCATTCGTCGACCTGGCGCCCGCCGGGGAGCCGCCCGCCACAGCGCTCCCCGACACCGCGACCCCGGCGCCGCCGGCCACCCGCACGCCCACACCGACGCCCGCCGTCAACCCGCCGACGCCGGACCCGATGTCCGTTCCGACGCCGACGCTAACCCCTACGCCGAAGCCCACCCCGAAGCCGACGCCGAGCCCCGCGCTCACCAAGCCGCCGGAGAAGCCCGCCGGCTGACGTTGTACGATGGATGTGCCATGCGTGGCACACCTCTCTCTCTCTACATCCACATCCCGTTCTGCTCGCTGAAGTGCTCCTACTGCGACTTCAATTCGTACGCGAACCTTGAGCACCTCGTCCCCGACTTCACGCGCGCCCTGTGTCAGGAAATGCGCGTCTGGTCGCCGGCGATGGCGGGACGGCCCGTCCCGACCGTCTTCTTCGGCGGGGGGACGCCCAGCCTGATGCCGCTGGGCGAGCTGGAAGCGATCTTCGCCGCTATGCGCGAGAACTTCGCGCTCGACCCGGACGCCGAGGTCACGATCGAGGCCAACCCCGGCACCGTCGATCTCGACTACCTGCGCGGACTGGTGGCGCTGGGCGCGAACCGGCTCAGCTTCGGCGTGCAGTCCTTCCACGACGACGAGCTGATCGCGCTCGATCGCATCCACACGGCGGCCGAAGCCAAGCAGGGCTACGCCTGGGCGCGGGAGGCCGGCTTCCGGCGCGTGAACCTGGACCTGATCTACGGATTGCCGGAGCAGCCGCTTGAGCGCTGGCAGGAGACGTTGGAGCAGGCGATCGCGCTAGCGCCGGACCACCTCTCGCTCTACGCACTCACAGTGGAAGAGGGGACGAAGCTGGCCTACGACATCGACCACGGGCGCGTGCCTGAACCGGACTCTGACATGCAGGCGACGATGTACGAGTGGTCGCAGCGGCGGCTGGCCGGGGCCGGCTACGTCCAGTACGAGATCTCCAACTGGGCGCGCCCCGGCGAAGAGTGCCGCCACAACCTGGTCTACTGGCGCAATGGCGACTGGCTGGGCCTGGGGCCGGGGGCGCACTCGCACCTGGACGGCGCGCGTTTCGCGGACGTCTACTCGCCGAAGCAGTACATCTCGCTGGTCGGCGAAGCGGGGCGCCGAGAGCTGCCCGGCGGCGCGCGCCAACTGATCCGGGCGCTGCCGCAGGTCACCTTCGTCGATGAGACGTCACGCGAGCTGCAGATGGCGGACACGGTGATCCTGGCTTTGCGCCTGAACGAAGGCCTGGACGTCGCCGCCTTCGAAGCGCGTTTCGGGGCGACGCTGGAGGCGGCGTACGGCCAGCAGATCGCCGAGCTGACGTCGCTCGGCCTGCTGGAGCGCGCGGACGGCCGGCTGCGCCTGACCGACGGCGGCCGCTACGTGGCGAACGAGGTGTTCGTGCGGCTGCTGCCTGACGGTTGACCCGGCGCCCGCGGTCGTAGGCCGCCGCGCTGATCGTCGTCTTGCCGGTGTCCCCGCCTGCGGCGGACAGGACGGCCTGGGTGATGGCGTCCTGGTATGTCTCGATGAACTGGGCGAGGTTCATGGGGAGGTGCTCTGAATGATTGGTTTAATCGTCCTTCCTCAACTTCGGGCCCCGTTTAGGGCGCGTCGTATGATCGAACTGCGATGAAAGCGTCAGAGGTTCAGCGTGCGGTGGCTGCGGCCACGTCGATCGCGGCAGCGCTTGGCCTGACAGCCGACAACGCGGTCGTTCTTCAAAACTCGAACAAACTCGCGCTGCGCTTGCTCCCTTGCGACGTCTTTGCTCGGGTGGCACACATAGGTCATGAGGTTGCACAGTTCGAAGTAGACCTTGCCCAGCGGCTGGCCGAAACCGATAGCCCGGTGGCTGCTCTTGAGCCTCGTGTCGAGCCGCGCGTCTACGAGCGTGACGGCTTCGCGGTCACGCTGTGGACCTACTACGAACCCGTACCAAAGGGGGTCTCACCAGCAGCCTACGCGGATGCGCTCGCGCGGCTGCATGCTGGCATGCGGGAAATCGACCTCCCTGCGCCGCACTTCACGGATCGCGTCGCGGAGGCTCAACAACTCGTTGCAGGTCGCGACCACACTCCAGACCTCGCCGACGATGACCGAGCGCTTCTGAGC
Source organism: Dehalococcoidia bacterium (assembly GCA_035542855.1). Lineage (GTDB taxonomy): Bacteria > Chloroflexota > Dehalococcoidia > SM23-28-2 > RBG-16-64-32 > DATKKM01. The sequence goes on along the minus strand of DATKKM010000063.1, from coordinate 1,344 downwards.
ACCACGTTACGCAGCCTGAGGAAAACGATCGGCGACCGCGGCGCACCCGAGCAACTGCTGCACGGCGAGCCGCACCCGGACAACGTGCTCAGCACAAGAACCGGCCCGCTGTTCATAGACCTCGAAACGTGTTGCCGTGGGCCGATCGAATTCGACCTCGCCCATGTGCCCGAAGAGGTCAGCGAGTGCTATCCAGATGTTGACGACGAGTTGCTCCGCGAGTGCCGGATACTCATGCGTGCAATGGTGACAACCTGGCGCTGGGACCGAGACGACCAATTCCCGAACGGGCGGTACTGGAGGACCGATGGGCTCAACCAGCTTCGGGCAGCACTCGATCGCCACGGACTGGATGCCCATCGCTGATCGCGCGGGACGTAGTCACGTCGAGCGCAGCAGTTAGTGCTCAATCACATCGAACCGCCCCGGGCGAAGATCCAGCGCGACGACTGACGTGCGCAGCACCTCGCGCTCGATCTCGACATCGGGATCGTCGGACTCGTCTCACTGTTCGTCGCTGTACCCGATTGACTTCGGGTCGAACAGGGCCAGGAGTTCATCGGTGCGAGGTAGGAACTCATTTGCGTAGATCCATTGAGGGTCGCCTAGCTCGTCAACCGGCTCGCCGTTGATCCGCTGTTGCGAAGCTCGGGCGATCGGGAGATATGTAGCAGGGTCAAGATACGTCCTCGAAACGAAGGTTTCGACTCCACCAAGTGACTCCGATGGCACATCGACCTGCGCACTTGGAAGTGCGTTCTGCTGTTCAGTGGCGTGCGGGGTCACCAGATTTGGCTCCGGCGTTGGAATTGTCACGCTACGTCGGCCGATTAGCACGATGGCTGTCCTTCCGTCCCAGGCGCCGTCCTCGACGCTGAGCTCCGACCCCTTCTCGCACAGGATGACCGCGGAAATCCACGCCTCCACCCCGTCGCAGCTCTCGGTCTCCTCTCGCGTGGCTCCTCCCGTCCACTCTCGGACATAGGCGTACCCATTGGAGACGATCACGCTCGCCGTGGTAGATGCTCCATCAGATCTCTGATCGATCGGTGTCACGTCGTACCGAGTGGCTTTCTGCTGACCGTCCACCCACATTTCCACGCTGTACAACTGCGTGCCATTCTGTTCCACCGAGACTTGGGTGTGAAAGATCTGGTCGTCGGACGAAACAGCGCTTGCGACCGCTCGAAAGACATCGCCTACTCGCCCCGGTGACACGTCTTCCTCTTGGTCCGAGCGGAGTACGCCCCAGAGAACAATTGCGAGAAATCCGACCACAGCGACAGCTGCTACAGCGCCAGCGGCCTTCAAGACTTTCCAAGCGAGCGCAACTGTCCACCTGTA
>DATKKM010000062.1:0-61873 GCA_035542855.1 Dehalococcoidia bacterium | reverse complement strand
CATCGGCGCGATCACGAACGGCGTCCACGCCGGCACCTGGGTGTCCGAGCCGTTCCAGCGCCTGTTCGATAAGCACATGTCAGGCTGGCGCCGCGACACCAACTACCTGCGCTACGCCACGGGCATCCCGGCAGACGAGGTGCGCCAGGCGCACATGGAGGCGAAGGCTGCGCTGCTGGCCGAAGTGGAACGTCGGCGAAAGGTGAAGCTGGACCCTGCGGCGCTCACCATCGGGTTTGCGCGGCGTGCCACGGGCTACAAGCGCGGCGACCTGCTGTTCTCAGACCTGGACCGCCTGCGCGGCATCGTGAACCGGGTGGGGCCGCTGCAGGTGATCTACTCCGGCAAGGCGCACCCCAAGGACGAGACCGGCAAACAGATCATCGCCCAGATCTTCGCATCGGCGAAGGAGCTGCGGGACGCCATCAAGGTAACGTACGTAGAGGACTACGACATGGGGGTGGCCCACTACCTCTGCTCCGGCGTGGACCTCTGGCTGAACAACCCGCAGAAGCCGCTGGAGGCGTCCGGGACCAGTGGCATGAAGGCGGCGATGAACGGCGTGCCCAGCCTCAGCGTCCTGGACGGCTGGTGGATCGAGGGCTGGGTGGAAGGCGCGACCGGCTGGGCGATCGGCGATGAGAACCCCAGCGAGGAACGCACCGAGATCGCCTCCATGTACGACAAGCTGGAGTACGCAATCACGCCGATGTTTTATCGCCAGCCAACGCAGTACGCTGCCGTCATGCGCAGCGCGATCAGCATCAACGGCTCGTTCTTCAGCGCGCAGCGAATGATGCTGCAGTACTACCGCAACGTTTACATGGCTTCCGGCGAAGGCTTCGCCGCGTGAAGCTGTAGTTCGCGCTAGGCCCCCGGCTTCATCCATTCGTGGGGGATAATCTCTGCCGCGCCCCGCTCAATTCCTTCGACGATCTTCTCGGCGAGGAACTCCGGCGTGTCAGGTGGATGCGGAAGGTAGTCGAACGAGCCGCCCGGCTGCTCGCCCACCGGCTCTTCTCCGCCGCCGCCCTCGGTGATCGTATTGCGATCGAAGTTTGTGAGGGTGACGTACGGATAGACGACGCTCACCGTGATGCCGTCGTCCTTCAGCTCCTCCCTTGCCGTCAGGCTGAGGTGGGCAAGCGCGGCTTTCACGGCGGCGTAGGCGCCCATCCCGGGTAAGTGCATGAGCGCGGAGCCGGAGGCGATGTTGACGATGGCGCCTTCGCCGCGGCGGCGCATGGCCGGGATCACCGCCTGCATCGCGACCAGGGGCCCCGCGAGGTACAGGTCGAAGAGGCGCTGGAACTGCGCAAGGTCCGTTTCTTCAATCGTCGCGTCGTAGCCCTGGCCTGCGCTGTTGACGAGGATATCGATCCGGCCAAAGCGCTCCTCGGCAAGCCGAACCATCGCCGTGACTTGCGCTGGATATGTCACGTCGCAAGGAACGGGCAGCGAACCGGGGAGCTCCTGCGAAATCGCATCGAGCGTGTCTTTCGAACGCGCGGCAAGGGCTACCCTGGCGCCTTTCGCGGACAGCAGGCGTGCCGTCGCCAGCCCGATCCCGGAGGACGCGCCGGTAACGAGGGCCACCCTGTCACGCACATTCATAGCGCGTGACAAGAATACGCCACGAGCTCAGGCGCTGTGAGCTACCGGATCGAGCGGCGCGGCTGAATCGAAAGGTCGCGCACGTCCGCCACCTGCTCCGGCGGGGGCGGAAGCTGTATGTAGACTCGATAGGCGAGGACGGTCTGCTCGTAGCGCCGCACTGCCAGCGCTTCGAGCTCGTAGCGTGTGCGGGCGGAGGCCATGAGCTCGTCGACGCGGACGCCTGCGGAGCCGTGGGGCAGGAAAGCGAGCATTGGGCCGGGCCACCTTTCTCACTGTCGGGGTGGGCGATCCTCCGCCCGGTATATTGACCTCGCGCGGGCTACGATTGGGTTCGCGAGCGGTTCAGGTGGCGGGAAGAGATGGTTCACGACGCGCGCCGTCGAGGGGGCCGGACGCCGTGCTACAATCGCCCCGCCACAAAGGAGGCGAACCATGGTCACTCGAGCCCAGGTCTACGGCGACATCGCGGCCAGCGACGACAGCACCCACCCGCTCGGCCCGGAGAAGAACTTCAACGAGTCGATGTACTTCAACTTCTTCGACACGCGTCTCCGGCGCGGCGGTTTCCTGCGCATCGGCAACCGCGCCAACGAGAAGTACGCCGAGGTCACGCTCTGCCTCTACGAGCCGGACGGACAGGTGCTCTTCAACTACAAGCGCCCGGAGATCGCCACGAACGACGCCTACGACGCCGGCGGCATGCGCTTCGAGACGCTGGAGCCGCTGGTCCGCCACCGCACCACGTACGAAGGCTCAGCGGTGTACCTGGCAACGCCGGAAGAGATGAGCGACCCGGGCCAGGCCTTCCGCGAGAACCCGCACAAGAAGATCGCCATCGACCTGGTGCACGAGGCAGTGGGGCCGGTGTACGGCTCGACAGGCGCCGACCGCCAGGCCGTGGACCCGGAGAAGGAGTTCGCCAAGGCGCACTACGAGCAGCACATGAAGGTGACCGGCAGCCTCGCCATTGACGGCGAGACTTACGCCATCGACGCCTTCGGCCTGCGCGACCACTCCTGGGGGCCGCGCTACTGGCAGAACATCTACTCCTACCGCTGGCTGACCTGCTCCTTCGGGCCGGCTCTGAACATCATGGTTTCCGAGGTCTGCCCGAACCCCGAGAGCCGGAGCGAGGCCGGCGTCGTCATCCGCGACGGCGTGCTGGAGCGGATCGTGCACCTGAACATCGACTCCCAGTTCGATGAGGACCGGCCGTTCCACCGTTCGATGACGGCTGACCTGGAGCTGGAGAGCGGCGAGCACGTAGCGCTGGAAGGCAGGGTCCTCGGCTTCATCCCGCTGCGCAACCGGCGCGAGGGCCACGTCACGCACATCGGCGAGGGGATGACGGAGTACAAGTGCCTGGGCCACACCGGCCTCGGCATCTCGGAGTACCTAGACCAGGTTCAGTGACCCCGGAAGAAGTCGCTGATAAGCTCGCCGCCTTCCTGCAAAGGGAGCACGGCGCGCGTTCCGTCCGCATCGACAACCTGCGGCTGCTCACAGGGGGCGCATCCCGGCAGACCTGGTCGTTCGATGCCGTGATCGAGCACGCGGACGGCCGCAGCGAGACGCTGGCGCTGGTCTCCCGCGCGGACCCGCGCAAGGGGCCGAACATGATGTCCCGGGAGACCGAGTACCGCCTGCTGGAGGCGGCCGCGATGGCGGGCGTGCCGGTGCCGCGCGTGCACCTGTTGGGCGACGATTCGCTGGGCGTGCCGTTCTTCCTGATGGAGCGTGTGGAGGGCGAGACGATAGCCCGCCGCATCCTGCGCGACGAGGAGTACGCCCCCGCGCGCGAGAAGATGACGTCGCAGCTCGGCGCGATCCTGGCGTCCATCCACCGCATCCCGATCGACGCGCCGGGGCTTGCTCTGCTGCCGCGGCCGGAGACGGGGCTGTCGCCCGCGGAAACCGAGCTCTCGCGCTTTGAGCAGACGTATCGCGCCATCGCCCCGGAGCCGCACCCGGCTTTCGAGCTGGCGTTCCGCTGGCTGAAACGCAACCTGCCGCCGCCATCAGAGCCGGCGCTGGTGCACGGCGACTACCGCATGGGCAACCTGATCGTGGGGCCGGAAGGCGTGCGTTCCGTGCTGGACTGGGAGCTGGCGCACGTTGGCGACCCGCTGGAGGACATGGGGTTTCTCTGCGTGCGCTCCTGGCGTTTCGGGAACGACGACCGGCCGGTGGCAGGCGTCGGCCAGCGCGAGCCGTTCTTCGCCGCGTACGAGGCCGCCGGCGGCCGCAAGATCGACCCCCGCGCCGTGCACTGGTGGGAGGTCTTCGGTAACCTGCGCTGGGGGATCATTTGCATAATGCAGGCGAACGCCTACCTCTCCGGCCTCTCGAAGTCTGTGGAGCTGGCGACGATCGGCAGGCGTACGGCGGAGACGGAATGGGAGCTGCTGCAACTCATCGACAATTGACCGCGATCTTCGCGGATGATTCGGAGATTGAATCAGAAGTCGACCGTTTGATTCCATATCTGCGCACAACCTGGTCAATTTGCGGCTACACTGTGTGCCATGCAGGATCGCCCCACCTACGACGAACTGCTCGCCGCTATCGAACACTTCCTGGATACGGAGATCGTGCCGAACGTGGCGGGAGCGCGCGGTTTCCACGCGCGCGTCTCCGCGAACGCCATCCGCATCATCCGCAGGGAGCTGGAGCTGGAGGACGAGCAACTCGCCGCTGAGTGGGCCGGGCTGGACGGGCTGCTGGGCGCCGAGGCGGCCCCGGCGGAGCGCTCGGCGCTACGCACGCGGCTGCGTGAGCGCAACGAGGCGCTGTGCGAGAAGATCCGAGGCGGCGAGGCAGACGGCGGCGATTTCGCGGCGCGTGTGGCGGACCACGTGCGGGCGGTGGTGAGGGACAAGCTACGGGTCACGAACCCGGAGCTGCTGGCCCGTTCTTAACATTTCCACACTGGACACTCCGCAGACCCACGCGTAACGTGTTGAGTAACGTCTCAGACGGCGGGACATGAGAGGAGATAGGATGCGTAACCACCCACGCTGGCTGCCGCTGGCGATGATCCTAGGAGCGTTGGTCGCACTGCTCGCCTTCGCGGCGTGCGGAGGCGGCGATGACGACGATAGCGGCGGAAGCAACACCCCCACCGCAACCCATGCGGGCGGCGCTTCGAACACCGGAGGAGCAACCGAGACAAGCGAGGCGACAGAGCCGGCCTCTACGGACGACGTCCTCGACGAACTTTCGTCGCTGGGCGAAGACATCCAGCAGGTCACGGGCAAAGTCACCTACCAGCAGACCGACACCGACGGCTCCGTCACCAACGTCACGTTCTACTCGAAGCCGCCCAACGCGCGGTTCGAATCGACGGACGAGAACGGAGACACCACGATCTACATCACCACGCCAGACTGGACGTATTCGTGCTCGAGCTCCGAGCAGACGTGCATCCAGCTGCCAGGCACCGGCACCGACAGCAGCGGCCTGGGCTCCCTGGGGGCGGTCTTCAGCCCGGCCTACATTGACGCCCTGGTCTCGGCGGCTGAACTGTCCGGCATAGAAGTCGACAAGTCCAGCGACAACATCGCCGGCCAGGACGCGACCTGCTTCTCCGGGACTGACAACGGCGAAACAGACAGGTTCTGCTTCAGCGACAGCGGCGTCCTTCTGCTGACCCAGACTGAGAGCTCTGACGGCACCTACAAGATGGAGGCGACGGACTACAGCAGCGACGTCTCCGACTCCGACTTCGAGCCACCGTACCCGGCCACCACCATACCCACCGGCTAGGGCACACCGGACCTCTGAACAAACGGGGGCCCGCCCCGCGCTGGCGCGTGGCGGGCCCCCACTCTATACTCGCGACTCAGGCTATGACTTCGTTGATGGGCGTGCGCGGCAACATGACCGCCTGGCTGTGCGCATTGACCGCGCTGCTGGCGCTGACGCTGGCGGCCTGCGGCGGCGATGACGAGGGAGGCTCTCCCACCCCTTCGCGGACTGGCCCGACGCTGGAGCCGGCGCTGGAGCAGCAGTTGCGTGAGCTGCTCGGCAAATGGACGGCGGCGGAGACGAAGATTACATACAACCTCCACAGCGTGATCGGATCCCAAAGCCAGGACGGCCAGCTGGTCTATTACCAGCAGCCTCCCAGTGTGCGAGAAGACATCGTCAAGACCGGCTCCACGACGGCGTACCTCGTGCTCCCCGAGACGGCGTATGCGTGCGCAGCCTACCCCAACGTCAACCCGAGTTGCGCCATCGTCCCGGCAGACGAAGCGCAGTCCGCGATCGTGGGCGCGCCGCTGGTGCAGAGGCCCACGGCAACGAGCATCGACGACCTCCTCGCCCAGACGCTGTCACTTGCGGCGGCCCCGGAGCAGCAGGTGCTCGGCCGGTCCACGACGTGCATCACGCTGACGCTCCCGTTCGGCCAACTAACCACCGAGGCCACGGGTTGCTTCACGGACGATGGGCTGCTCCTGTCCGAGACTTCGACCAGCCCCGTTTCGACGTACACGCTAACGGCTACGCAGAGCGAGCAGCCGCAGCAAGGAGACTTCGAGGCGCCGTACCCCATCGTCACAGCGCCACCTTCCGCGACCCAGCCGCCCGCCTCCTGACTTCGCGGCGTTTGTTGCCGGGGATTCCGCCGAATCGGTAAGATAGTGCGTACTGCCGAGGTGGTGGAATAGGTAGACACGCCGTCTTGAGGGGGCGGTGCCCGTAAGGGCGTAGGGGTTCAAATCCCCTCCTCGGCACCAAGCCGCCGGCGGCGACGTAGCCAAGTGGTAAGGCAGGGGTCTGCAAAACCCCCATCACGGGTTCGAATCCCGTCGTCGCCTCCATCTCGCAATCGATGAGAACGGCCCTGCGGGGCCGTTCTTTGTTTGTGCGGGACCGCTGGATATCAGGCTCCGGCAGCGTCCCGGCGTGACCACGGCTCGCGTACGGGCGTCTGTAAACTTCTCGCGTTATGTAACGTGACCCGGCCTTGCGCGTCTAGTCTTTACCATCCCACCTCGGCGCACGCCCCATGCAAGAGAGGTGTCACACGTGAATAGACTGTCGCCCCGAACTTTGCGGACGTTCCTGAACCTGGCCTTCGTCGCCGCCGCCCTGCTAACGCTGGGCCTGCTCATCAGAGGCCAGGGCGCGACCGCAGTCTCATCCAGCCAGATCTCGGTAGTCGGCATCGACGCCAATTCGTCGGGCAACACCGCCCGCACGGACGTGACCACCCCCGACCCCTGCATCGCTCTGAGCAGCGGACAGGCCGGCACTGTGGACGTCTTCGCCGACCAGGTGCCGTCCGATCGTGGCGTCTCCGGCTTCCAGTTCGTCCTCAACTACGATAGCAACCTGGTCCGGGTCACCGCCGTCGACTACAACCAGCTCCTGGCCCAGGCCGGCGGCAGCAACGTCGTCCCCTTCGGCGAAACGTCCTCCAGCGACGGCACGGCCTCCCTCAGCGAGATCGACTTCGGAAAAGGGATCGAGCCTTCGGGCGCGTCCGAGACCGGCCCGGGGCTGCTGGCCCGGATCACGCTCACGCCGACGGGGTCCACCGGCATCAGCACCCTGCAGCTGACAGGCACGGCCGTCACGGACGATGCCGGCGAAGTGATACCGGTGCAGACCATCGTGAACGCGCAGGTGGCCTTGAACAGCAGCTGCAGCGGGACGGCCACGCCATCGCCGACGCCGACGCGCACGCCATCACCCACGCCGACGCGCACGCCGTCGCCGACGCCAACGCCTACCGCCACAGCGGCCGCGACACCAACGCCAACGCCGACGAAACCGGCGACGATCGCTCCGGCCTCTTCGACGCCGACGCCCACGCCGACGTCGACGATCGGTCCTACGCCAACGCCAACGCCAACGCCAACGCCGACGGCCACGCCGGCCATAACCAGGACTCCTACCCCCACGCCCACGCCGAGGCAAGTCGGCGGCGCCACGCCGCGCCCGACCGCAACGCCGACGCCGAAGCCCACGCCGATCGTCTCCCCACAGACGTGCAGGTTCCGCGGCTGGCTGGGCGGCTGGTTATGGGCAATCGGTCACAGGAGTCCCAGGTGCAAGCTGACCAGCGCCCACGCGACGCCAAAGGCGCCTTCCATCTCGAACCTCCTGAAGCTTGGCGGTTAGGCGCAAAATGTGGATAACGCGCCGGCAGACGTGGGAATGCGAAAGAGTTGAAGCTCCTTTGTAGCAGTTACGTCTAGCACGGTACGGAGGCGGACCCTAGAATATACATAATGCAATTCTGGGGTCCCGCCTCCAGGGACCGCCGAACACTCTTTAATGCGCAAGAGTCGTGGGGTTGGCGGTGCAACCGGCTGTGACTAGTCCGGTTCAGATGCGCTTCTCAGGAGCGCCGGGTAGCGCATCTTGTAACGCCTCCCACGGTTCAACGTCTAGTTTGTGTAAGCACCGCGCAAGCACGCGCCCCATGCTCAAGAGGTGTTACTCATGATCAGAATCCCGCCCCGCCGAGTCGCCCAGGCCGGAATCAACCTCGCAATCGTCGCCCTTGGCCTGATCGCGCTGGTTCTCTTCGTCCGCGGCGGCCAGCACGCCACAGCGGCGCCCACCAGCCCCATAACCAACCTCGGCATCGACATGAACACGTCCGGCAACACGGCGCGAACGCAGGTGGGCGTGGCGACGACCAGGGACACCTGCAACCGCGTGAACAACGGGCAGACTCTGGCGATCGACATCTTCGAGGACCAGGTGGCTTCCGACCGTGGTCTCTCCGGCTTTCAGTTCGTCCTCAACTACGACGCCAGCAAGGTGCACGTCACCGCCGTCGACTACAATCAGCTCCTGGCCCAGGCCAGTGGCAGCACAGTGATCCCCTTCGGCGATACGACGTCCAGCGACGGCACTGCGGGCCTGAGCGCCCTGGACTTCGGCAAGGGCATCGAGCCGTCGGGCGCCTCAGAAGTCGGACCCGGCGTGCTTGCGCGTGTCACGCTGCAGGGCCAGGCGGGCACCGGGGTCAGCAACCTCACGCTTACGGGAGTCACGGCGACCGATGACGCCGGCAACATAATCAGCGTCACGAACGTGCTGAACGCGCAGGTGGCGGCGAACGCGAACTGCAGCGGCGGCGGGACGGCAACGCCAACGCCCACCCAGGTGGCATCTCCGCCTCCGGGGCCGACGAACACGCCGACTCCGACGCCAACGGAGGCGTTCCAGCCGACGCCTACGGGCACGATGACGCCAACGCCCACGCTAACGCCGACAGCCCCGGCCAACTTGCTTGGCGATATGGACTGCAACGGCCAGGTCAACACCGGCGACCTCAGCCTGCTTCTGAAGTACGTCGGCGGGGTGCCGGCCGCGACGGGGTGCCGCAACATCGGCAGCGTCTCCGGCAATGCGATCAAGGGCGACCTCAACTGCGATCACAGGGTGGATCCGCGCGATGCGCTGAGCCTTCTGCTCACGATCGCCGTCGATGACGCCTCCGGCTGCTCTTCCTAACGCATCGCGCTACGCCTGACACTGCCCCTCCGGCGCACGAGTGCGCCTGGACGGCCGTATTACGGTGAGCCTACGTCCCGGTCATTGACCGCTCGATAGGCCCGTATCGATGCGGTAACTATTAAGAACGGCGCCTGGTGGTCGCTTGTAACGCCGGTAAAGTTTCGCTCCACTTCCCAACTGCTGCTCAACACTGACTCTACCAGTCCCAAATAGATTGGAGACAGTCGGTCAACCTGGCGCTCCTGTCCGGATTCGGATGGGAGGCCGTGCATACAGGGCAGGAAGGAACACGGACAATGGAGGCATCAGCCTCACAGTTCGAGGTTAAGCCCGGCGTTCTTCACAGGATCGTCGATGGCGAGGCCGTGATGCTTGACCTGGAGACAGGCGAGTACTACGGGCTGAACAACGTCGGCACGCACATCTGGGGCATGCTGGAGGCAGGCTCTTCCTTGCCCAGCATCTGCGAGAGCGTGAGGGAGAACTTCGAGATCAACGGCTCAGACGTCAGAGAGGATGTCGAGTTCTTCCTTGAGTCGCTCCGGGCCAAGGGTCTCATCAAGCCCAACAGGACGAACGGTGGGGCTCATTAAACTGCGCCGCCCGGCGCGATTGCGCGCCAAACTGGAAGCTGCCATCTGCCTCTGCCTGGTGGCTGCCGGCTTCGCGCTGCCCAAGCGCGTTCTCTTGCGGCGCTGGACAGACCACGCGCTAGCCCGCGACACTGGCAAGCCAGAAGACATTCAGCAGGCGTACCTGCTGGCGCGAGACGTTGGCGCGGTTGCCAGGCGGCTTCCGCGCAAGGCCCGCTGCCTGCAGCGCTCTCTGGCTCTCAGCTGGATGCTGCGCCGCAGGGGAATGAACAGCCGCCTGCGCTTCGGCGTTCGCAACGGCGAACAGGGCATCCAGGCCCACGCCTGGATCGAGATCGCCGGCGAACCCGTCAACGATTCGCGAGACCGCTGCGCCGTCTTCACTGTGCTCCAGGGCACGGAGCGCCTCCCGGACGCCGCAGTCATGGCGGAGGACGCAGCATGAGCGGGATCGCCGCCGTCAGCGGCCGCCTTTCGCCGGACGCCCTGAAGGACGTCCTCCAGATCCTGCTCGACAAGATCGAGCGCCGCGGGCCGATCGTCAGCACCTGGACAGGCGCCGAAATCGCGCTGGGCCAGCGGCTGCTGCCCACGACGCCGGAAGCCCGCTCCGAAGGGCTGCCCCTCATCACGCTCGGCGGCCGCTATCAGATCGCGCTTGATGGGCGCATCGACAACCGCCGGGACCTGATCAACAAGCTGGCCCTGCACAACCCGGACGTGCCGGTCCTGACGGACGCGGACCTCATCGTGCACGCATACGACAGGTGGGGCGTCAATTGCCTTGAGCACATGCTCGGCAACTTCGCTTTCGCCCTGTGGGACGGACCCAGGCGGCGGCTCTTCGCCGCGCGCGACCAGCAGGGATTCCGCACCCTGGTCTTTGCGCGCACAGCCGGTGGGCTGGCCATCGGTTCGGAGCCGCGTCAGCTGCTGGCGGCAGGCATTCGCGACGAAATCGACCAGGAGTTCCTGGCCCGTCACCTCACCGGCGCCCCGCCGAAGCCCGGCTCGACGCCTTACCGCGCTGTGTCCGAGGTGCCACCGGCTCACTACCTGCTGGCGGACGAAGACGGAATCACGGTCCGCGAATACTGGCGGCCGCGCCCGCTGCCGGAGCTCAAGCTCAAGCGGCGCGAAGACTACGTGGAGGCGGTAGACGCCGCGTTCCAGGAAGCCGTCGCGGCTGTGCTCCGTTCGAACTCCGGGGCCGCCATTCTTCTCAGCGGCGGCCTGGACTCCTCCTACGTCGCATCGGTGGCGGCCGAACTCAGCCCGGACGTGCGAGCCTTGAGCGCTTACTCGGCCACACTCGACGGGCTGGATGAACGCGAGTACAGCAGGGCCGTGGCCGGCCGGCTCGGCATGCCGGTCACCGAAGTGGATGCGGACGAATGCTGGAGCCTCAGCTCAGCAAGGCTGGCCGACGAAGCCTTTGATCAGCCAAACGTGCCTATGCAGGCGCCGCTGATGGTGGAGTTGGCGCGGGCAGGGGCCGCAGAGGGCGTGGACGTTCTCATTGATGGCGCCGGGGGAGATGAATTCTTCACCGGCACAAACGCTTACATCGCAGTGCTCCTCACCCGTGGGCACTTTGTCCGCGCCCTGAACGAGGCAAAGGCCTGGAGCCGGCGCTTCGATTACCCGCTGGGTGCGCTGCTCATGAACAACGCCGTCCTGCCGCTTGTACCCAGCAGCATCAGAGAGCAGTACCGCAGGGTGCGGGGCCGGCCTTCCTTGCAGCCGCTACCGTGCTGGGTGGATCCGGCCGCCATGAAGCAACTGGGATTGGAGGGCGCGCTGGATCTGCCCCTGCCAGCGGTGTCCTGGGCCCGCGGACGCGCCTATCGCCGGTTCTGGCGGATGCACATGCGGGATATGGTTCCCCTGGCCGGTTGGCGGGAACGGTGGGCCGGATCGCAGTTCGGCCTGGAAATACGGTCTCCGCTGTGGGACCTGCGCGTGATAGACGCCGTGCACCGCGTGCCGGACTGGGTGCACCGCGACGCCGGCCAGACCAAGGCTCTGATGCGGGCGGCGATGAAATCCCGCCTGCCGGAACTGGTGACTATGCGCAGGGGATACGGCGTATTCAATCAGCTTATGAACAAGGGTCTGCTGGAAAAGGAACGGGGCCGCGTGGACAGAGCGCTCACGGGCCCGTTGAGCCAGCTCCCGTACATCAACAACCGGCTCCTGAACGGGGAGCTGGCAGACTACCAGTCACGTCGCCACCCGTGGTGGCATGGGCTCTGGCGGGCGATCACCGCAGGCCTGTGGCTGGACTTAAATTCGGTGTCCCGCGGTCACACGGTTGACCGACTAAAACAAACGTAAGGGGGGATGTGTATATGGGAGAGAAAAGGCCATACCAGAAGCCTGCTCTGCAGGCATACGGTGACATTCGGGCGGTTACGGCGGGCTTTGACTTCAACAAGGAGCACGGCCCAGCCGACTACCTGGTCGTCTTCAAGGACAGCGGCGGCACGCCGCCGCCCGGCAACCTGAGCGGCGAATAGTCTTCCTACCCTAGTTTTGTGGCCGCGGGACACACTTCTTACGCGAAGCCCGGCCCGGCAAAGAGATGGGTGAATGAGATTGCGCACCGCTAGACGAGTTTCACGTCACCAATACCGAGTCTTTGGCAGGAACGTCGTGAGCGACCTCCGCCTCTCTCTCTTCCTGCCCTCCAGCGAGGTGAAGAAGAGCGAGGCGTCAATCGTCGTCCGCATGTCCCGCCGGCCCGAGCCGGCCGATGACGCCCGCACCGTGTACGACGCACTGGACCACGCCGGCCAGCTGGTCTGTTCCCTGAAGTGGGACGGCGACCGCTACCACTGGCACTATCCCGGCCTGGCCAACTACCTGGTGCCACCGGACGGCGCCCGCATCTACTGGGCGCCGGAAAGCGAGAACCTGGCCGACATCGCCGCCGCCGCGGCGGGACCCGTCCTGGGGTTCGCGCTGCAGCTGCAGGGGCTGGTCTGCCTGCACGGCAGCGCTGTCGTCCACGAAGGCAAGGCTTACGCTCTTGTCGCGCCATCCACTTTCGGCAAGTCGACCACCGCAGCAGCCCTCATGGCGCGCGGCTGCAAGCTGCTAACTGACGGGTGCATCGCACTGGACGCCAGCGGGCCGGAGGTGACCGTGCTCCCTGGCCCGGCCACCATGAAGCTGGTCCCGGAGACGCTCAGCCGCCTGTACCCCGGCACGGAGTGGGAGAAGTCTCCGCGCCTGGCCTCCTGGCTGGAGAAGCGCGTGGTGACGGCGCACGACCTCGGCGGCACGTACGACGAGCCGGCGCCGCTGGCCTCGATCAGCGTCCTGCTTCCCGCGCTTCCAGAGCGCGACGTTGAAGTGAAGCGGCTCACCGGCCCCGAGGCGCTGCTGCGCCTCATTGGCAACTCCTACAACGCCCGCCAGCTGGCGCGCGAGCCGGAGTTGCAGGGCCGCCAGATGGAAGTCTTCTCTCGCATTGTCGAACAAACGCAGGTCAACGCCGTCCTGGCGCCGCGGTCCCTGGACCGGCTGGGTGAGCTGACGGGCGCCATTCTCGCCGGTGCGCCGGCAGCTTCGGCAGTTTGAGTGTGTGTGATGTCAATCGTTGAAGTCTGCGACGTCATCAAGGAATATCCCCTGAACACGTCGCTGCGCCAGATGATCCGCAACCGGGGCAAGCGGCCGACGAAGCGCGTGCTTGACGGCGTTTCCCTGGCCGTGGAACCGGGCGAGGTTGTCGGAGTGCTCGGATCGAACGGCGTCGGCAAGACGACGCTGCTCAAGGTGCTGGCCGGACTCGTGCAGCCGGATTCCGGCGTGGCGAGGGTCTGCGGGCAGGACGTGACCCGGGCCGGTGGACGCGTGCGCTCGATGACCGCCTATTCCTTCACCGATGACCGCAGCTTCTACTGGCGCCTCACCGGGCGCGAGAACCTGGAGTTCTTCGCCGCCCTGGACGACCTGCACGGCCGCGCGGCCCGCAGCCGCATCGATGAGCTGAGCGAACGCCTCGGCCTCGGCGGCTATATCGAGCAGCCGTTCGCCACGTACTCTGCCGGCGTCCGCCAGCGGTTCGCGCTGGCCCGCGCGCTCCTGTCCCGAGTGCAACTGCTGTTGCTCGACGAGCCGACACGCAGCGTGGACCCGACGGAGAGCCGCGTGATCTGGTCACTGGTCCGGAGCCTCTCCACGGAGCACGGGATGACGATCATCCTGGTCACTCACCGCGCCGAGGAAGCGGAGGCTGTTTGTGATCGTACCGCTGTGTTGGTGCAGGGCAAGATCCAGGCCGAGCTGAGAACGTCAGACCTGCAGCAGGCGATGCATGGCCTGCGCGGACTGACCATCGTCATCGATGACGCGAGCGCACTGGAGCTGCCGAGACTGCGGGAGCTGCCGGGCGTACGCGACGCCACGCTGAGCCGGGCCAACGGCCACCACGAGCTGGAAGTCTGGTGCGACAACGAAGAGATGTCCCTGCCGGAGCTGATCACGGCGATTACGGCGGCGGGCGTCACCATCCGCGCCTTCTCCCGGGCGGCGCCGCTCAAGGAGCTGGTTGACCGCCTGACGTCACGGGAGGTGACCGTATGATCGCCAAGTCCGTGGCCTTCCTGCAGCGGGACTTCCGGATCGCCCTGAGCTACCGGCTGAGCTTCATCCAGACGATCGTGATGCTGGTTTTCAGCCTGATCACATTGAACTTCGTCGGCAAACTGGTTGACCAGGGCCAGCCGGACTCGCTGGCCGCCTACGGCAACGACTACTTCGGCTTCGCGCTGATCGGGGCGTCTGCACTGCTCTTTGCGCAAACGGCGGCCGGCCAGTTCACATCATCCATCCGCGGCGCCCAGGTCACCGGGACACTGGAGGTGATGCTCAAGTCCCGCACGTCCAGCGCCATGTTCCTCTTCGGTTCATCGCTGTACGGCCTGACCTTCGCGGCTATCCGGCTGGCCGTCTCGCTGGTTGTCGGCGGGCTGTTGCTGGGCGTCGATTTGCGTGCAGGCGGCATCTTTACCGCCATCGTGGTGCTGGCGCTTACCGTGGCCATCTTCGGCGGCCTCGGCATCCTCGCCGGGTCTTTCGTGCTGCGCTTCAAGCAGTCCGACCCGATCAGTCCGTTCCTGATCACGTCATCGGTGCTGGTGAGCGGCGTGCTCTACCCAACATCACTTCTGCCGGGCTGGCTGGAGAAGATCTCGCCGCTGCTGCCGCTAACACACACCATGTCCGCGCTGCGGGATGCGCTCCTGGCGGACGGCAGCAGCAACTCCGCGACGGCAGGCGATATCGCGGTGCTGGCCGGATTCGCCCTGCTTCTGCCTATCAGCCTGCTCGTGTTCGAGCTGGCCGTCCGTTCCGCCAAGGCCAACGGGTCGCTTTCGCACTACTAGGGTTCGATGAAGATGCGGTCACCTTTCACCTCGCGGCAGTCACCGGAAGCGGCGTTCGTCACCCTCGCCGTCCGGGGAGAGCGGCCGGCGGCAAACGGCTGCCTGGCCGCGGCGGCGTCGGCGGTGCGGGACTGGGACAAGGTGGCCTTCCACTGCGTCCAGCACCGCATGTCCGGCTGGGTTCTGCAGAGCATCGCCGCCTCTGGGTTGAGCGAAGCGGTTCCGGCAAAGACGCTGGGCGTCATCCGCAACAACGCCATGCGCGCCGCCTTCCAGGGGCTGATGCTTAGCGGGGAGCTGGTCCGCGTCCAGAAGGCGCTCAGCGCCCACGATGTCCCCAGCGTCCTCTTGAAAGGCCCGGCGATAGCCAACCGCTTCTACCCGGACCCGGCGCTCCGCCCTTACGGCGATATTGATCTGCTTCTGCCAATCGAAACCCACTCCCGGGCGATGGAAGTGTGCGCAGACCTGGGCTACAGGGTGGCCGAAGACCACGGCGGGCTGGAAGCGGCAAACCACGGCACCTGCGAGTGGCCATATGAGACGGCGTTCACCCACTCAGAGACGCACATCTCACTGGACGTGCACTACGATCACTTCCAGATCGGGGTGAAGCCGCGGTTCCTGAGCGATGTCTGGCAACGCGCGGAGGCCTGGACGTTGGAGGGGCACGAGACGCGCGTCCTTGCCCTCAACGATCTCTTCCTCTTCCTCTGCGTCCACCTCAGCCGGCACGGGTTCGGCGGGCTGTTCTGGTTCAAGGACATCGACCTGATCCTGCGCCTGCGCGGCCCCGATCTGGACTGGCCCTGGCTCCTGGAGACGGCAGAGCGCGAGGGCGTTTCGTCGTCGCTGGGGTACACGCTGCGCCTGCTGACCATGCTCCTGGGCACGCAGCTGCCGCCGGAGGCGGAGCGCCTGGCCGCCGCGTCCGGCCGGAGCGTCGTCCACCGGCTCCTCTGGCGCGAGTCAGAGGTGATGGAGCTGCGCGTGGGGCGCTGGCGGCGCGCGGTGCAGTTCGTGCCGTGGGACGGTCCGCGCGGCGCGCTGCCTTCGCTGCTGGTGATGGGCCGCCGCACGGAGAAGCTGGGCGCTCTCCTCCACCGGGCGACCAGGTTCGGACGCAGGGCCCAGAACGGCGCCGGCGCCGTGCCTGCCGCTTCCGCTACAGCCGGTAAGCGGACGGGAGCCGGCGCGGACGAGTGACCACCGCCTCGTAGACCTCCGCCGTTCGCCGCGCCATCACTTCAGCTGAGAACTCGCTGAGACACCGCTCGCGCCCGTTCTTCCCCAGGCGAAGCCGCTCGTCACCGTCTTCGATCAGCCGGGCCAGCGCGCCGGCGAGATCGCGCTCCGAGCCGGCCGGCACGACGATTCCCGTCTCGCCGTCGACCACCACTTCGGACATCCCGCCAGGCGCGTCGTTGGTGATGACCGGCTTGCCCTCAGCCATCGCCTCCAGCAGGACGAGGCCGAACCCTTCATAGCGCGGGACGTGGACGACGATGTCGGCCCGCGCCATCAGCTCCCGCGCGTCGCTGCGGAAACCGAGGAACTCCACCACGCCGGTTATGTCGAGCTTCCTGGCGAGGCGCTCCAAGTCCGCCCGCTCCGGCCCTTCGCCGGCGATCCAAGTGCGCGCCTGCGGGCAGCGGGGCGCCAGAACAGCGAGCGCACGCAGCAAGTCAGCGACCCCCTTCTCCTCTGACAGCCGTCCGAAGTACGCCAGGCGCACCTCGCCGGCCGGCGGTGGCGCAGACGGCTGTGCGTGGGCTTCGATCTCGATGCCGTTGTGGACGACGAGCATACGTCCGCTCGGCACCCCTGTGCGCTGCGTCAGCGACGCGGCGACATCGCGCGAGACAGCAACCGTCGCGTCGACGAGGAAGCGGTGGGTGAGGCCGTTGATCAGCCGCGTCCGGCGCGGCAGCGTGCGGGACTGAATCTGGTGATACGTCGCCAGCGTGGCGCGCACACGGGCGAGCCTGGCGGCGAGAGCCGGGGCGGCCTGGCCGCCGGCCGCGGGGCTGTGGATGTGGAGGATGTCGATCTTCTCTTGCGAGAAGAGGCGCCGCAGGCCGCGCACCTTCGCGGCGGCCCCGGCTCCGGGCGAGTGCGGCGCTGCGAGCAACTTGATGCCGGCGCGCTCGGCCAGCGTGCGCGTCTGCGGCCCGTCGCCCTCGTGCTCGATCACGAGAAGCTCGAAGCGGGCCGGGTCAAGGTAGCGGCTGAGGAGGCGCATGTGCTCGTCCATCCCGTTCCAGGCCTCAGGAAGGAAGAGGAACGGGTAGAACAGCACCCGCAGCGGCCGATTAGACACAACAGCTCCCATATTCAGCCATCATGGTATATGGGAGGTTGCGAGCGCTGTCGCGCGCCGGTAGAGGCGCACCGCTGCCCGTTCGCGCCACATTCCCGCGCCCGGAAGCTACACCGGCGCTCAACCGTCCGGCAACGTCGCAACCATATCGTGGTGGATGTGTCAGACGCAGAGCCGGGCCTGGGCCCGGTGGTCCTCTTCACCAACAGTTGGATGATGGGCGGGATGGAGCAGCACATCGTCAGCCTGGGGCGTGGGCTGCGCCGGCGCGGTTACAGGACGAGCCTGATCTGCTCTTCGGACCCTGTCATCGCTCCGCTGCGTGAGGCCTGCGAGGCCGAGGGCGTCGAGGTGCACGCCCTGGACGACGCCAGGGGCGCCATCGCCAAGGTGGGCCGCCTGCGCGACCTGGAGCGGCTCCTCCAGAACTACCGCGGCGGCACCCTCCACCTGCACCTCACGGGCCCCTTCCGCGGCGAGCTACCGATGCTGGCAGGCCGCGCTGCGGGAATCCGGTGCTTCGTGCGGACGGAGCACCAACCGCTGGAGGAAGTGCCGCCCTGGAAGGACCGCTTGTGGCTGCGCGTGAAGGACCATGGCCTGGACGCGGTGATCTGTGTCTCAGGCCAGAACGCCGAGTACCACACCCGTGACCTGGGCAGAAACGCGGCCCGGTTCTTCACCGTCCACAACTGCGTCGACCTCGGCCGCTTCGATCCGGCGGCGGGTGACCGTGAAGGGGCGAGGGCGGAACTCGGCGTCGCTGCGGGGTCGCCGCTGATTGGGGTCGTGTCCCGGCTGACGGAGGAGCGCAAGGGCATATCGCAGTTCCTGGAGATGGCCGCGCAGCTCGCGGCGAGCTGCCCTGCTTCTCGCTTCCTCGTCGTCGGCGACGGCGATCTCCGCCCGCGCCTGGAAGCGCAAGCGCGCGAGCTGGGGATCGGCCAGCAGACGATCTTCACGGGCGAGCGCAAGGACATTCCCCGCCTGCTGTCTGCGCTGGACGTCTTCGTGATGCCGTCCCTCTGGGAGGGCGGGCCGTACACGCTCCTGGAGGCGATGGCGATGCGCATCCCCTCCGTGACGACAGCGGTTGGCATGGTGCCGGAGACCGTCGTTCCCAGGGAGCACGCACTGGTCGTTCCCCCGGGGGACGTTGGGGCGCTGGCGCGGTCCGTCGGCGAGATTCTCACCGACGCCGAACTGCGCGATCACCTCGCCGAATCCGGCTACCAGCTGGTGCATGAGCGCTTCTCAGAAGACAACCTGGCGGAAGGGGTGATCGGCGTATACAAACGGGTGTCCCGGCGCGCGATCCATGGGGGATTTAGGTAGCGGTATGCACCATCTGACTCAACCTGACCTCAACCTGAATGTAGCAATCTAAGCATTCGTCAGGAGCTCACTTTGAGCGCTCAAACTGAATGCATGTCCGGAAAGGTTCGGCTTTGAAAATCGGATTGAACTGGAAGACGCCAATACTCGCCGCACTGCTGCTGGTGGTGGGGATCATCGCCATGTTGGGCGGCCGGGACAGCCAGGCGGCCACTGTCCGCTCCAATGCGGTCGTCCTCGTCAACTCGCAGTCGCCGTCCTATTCGCAGTACCAGCAGCGGCTGCAGACGTACCTGAAGCAGTTCGGCGTTCCCTACGACACGATCGACATTTCGACGACTTCGATCACGAGCAACATCTCCAACTACCAGCTGATCATCGTCGGCCACACCGGCCTGGACACCAGCGGGAGTTACCTCAGCGGCAGCGAGATGTCGAACATCTCCTCCGCGGTCAACGCGGGCAGCGGCTTCTTCAGCGTCGATGGCGACCTGGCCACCGGCGGCAACTCTAGCCGCTACTCGTTCACGGATGCGATCTTCGGGTTCGGCTACGCGGGCAGCTACAGCACGCAGTCTTCGATATCGGTCCCTTCGTCCGGCCACTACATCACCGCGGCGCAAACGGCGCCTGCCTCCTACACCGTCCGCAACCCGATGCAGGGAGACATCATCACGACGCCGGGCGACGTGACGACGCTGGCAAGCGTCGGCGGCAGCCCGCTGATGGTGGTGACGACGTACGGCTCCGGCCGCGCCGTGCAGTGGACGAGCGACACCTGGATCAACAACGCCGTCGTCGGGCAGTTCCAGGGCATGGACGACCTGGTCTGGCGGGGGCTGGTCTGGGCGGCGCGCAAGCCGTTCGTGCTGCGCGGCATGCCGCCGCTGGTCTCGATGCGCGTGGATGACGCCACCGGCGACGCCCTTGGCAGCAGCAACTTCTCTTACGTGGACATCGCCAACCAGTACGGCTTCAGGCCGCTCCTCCCGATCTTCTTCAACTACTACACGCCGACCAAGGCCTACCGCCTGCGTGACCTGATCAACGATGGTTCGGCGACGGCGTCCATTCACTCCTTTGCGGACCAACAGTTCTTCTACTTCAACCACCAGAGCGGGCAGAACCTCACCGATAATCAAGTCGCAGCGAACTTCGCGCTGCAGGACGAGTTCTTCGCAACGTACGGGATCACGCCGTCCAAAGTAGTGGTCTTCCACTACTACGAGTCTGGCAGCAACGTCTACGAGGAGCTGGCGGCCCGCGGCGTGCAATACGTCTCCACGACGAACCTTCCCGGCTACCCCTACAGCGACGCCAGCCCGCAGTTGTGGATCGGCCCGTATCGCACGTACGGGCTGCCGGGCACGAACACCAACCAGTTCTACAACGTCTACATCGCGGACTGGCTCAACATCGCCCCGGGCAACCCGTTGAACGGGACGTTCTTCGACTTCCTCACCGAGGTCCGCGGCAGCAGCTACGACTTGACGGCCAACCGCGCTGCGAGCGACGTGATCGCGACCGGCACAACACAGCTCAAAACAGCGTTCGACTCCATGGTCCCGGCCACGTTGTTCCTGCACGAGTACGAGCTGGCCAACGTCTCGCCCAGCACCTGGTCAACCGAGTTGAGCAGTATCACGTCGAATGTCTCGTCGTACAACCCGATCTACGTCACGTACGACCGCGAGGCACAGTACGCCCGGGCCCTGGCGACTTCGTCGCTGGCCAGCGCTAGCTTCGACACCGGCACGAACGTGGAGTCGGTGACCTTCACCGGCGCCAGCGACATCGATACGCAGTACTACATCTTCACGGGAAGCGGCAGCACCCCCGTGCGCAACGCGCTCAACACGACTCCGTTCAGCAACGGGCGCACGGTCAACGTGAACACGACGGCCGAGATGGTCGCCCCCACTTCGACAATCACTGACCCCACGGCCGGGCAGACGCTTTCCGGCAGCAGCTACACCATCCACGGGACGGCGTCCGCCAACGGCGGCTCTGTGTCCAAGGTTGAGGTCTCCACCAACGGCGGCCAGACCTGGGCCAACGCTTCCGGCACGACGAGCTGGTCGTACAACTGGTCGCTTCCTTCGAGCGGCGTGTTTCAGATCATGAGCCGCGCCACAGACTCCAACGGCAACGTTGAGCTGCCAGGCGAAGGCATCAAGGTCATCAAGCAAGACACCACGGCGCCGACTATCTCCAACATCGCGGCGACGAATATCGTTGACGACGGCGCCACCATCACCTGGCAGACCGACGAAGGCTCCAGCAGCCAGGTGTCCTACGGACTGACAAGCTCCTACGGCACGACAACTCCGCTTGTCCCCGGCCCCACGACAACGCACTCTGTGCAGGTCAGCGGCCTGGCGCCGTCCACGACATACCACTACAAGGTGACGAGCACTGACGCGGCGGGCAACACGGCGAACAGCAGCGACCGAACGTTCACAACGACAAGCGAATCCGGCCCACAGAACACGGTTACGACCACGTTCCACACCACCGGAGCCGACTTCGCGCTGGGCGACCTCTCAGGGACCGCAGTGACGGAAGACGCCGGCGGCGAAGTGCGGCTCGCCCCGGCCATGGACGACCTGTTCCTCGGTTCGGTGATGGACTCGTCACTCTGGACGCAGAAGACGTGGACTGGCGGCTCTGTCTCAGTCAGCGGCGGCAGCGCGCAGGCGGATGGCGGCGCGGCCGGTTCCACAGCCGCGTTCTCCAACGACCTGGCTTTCGAGGCGCGCGCTACGCTGGGGACGGACTCCTGGCAGCAGCTGGGCATCGGCACGGACCTGGACGGTCTCTCCGGCAACAGCCGCGCCGTCTTCAGCACGGCCAGCGGGGGCCAGGTCTACGCTCGCACCTCGGTAAACGGTGTCGATACATTCACGCCTCTGCCAGGCCTCACCAACTCGCCGCACACATACAAGATCGCACGCAGCGGGACGCAGTTCCTCTACTTCGTAGACGGTTCGCTCGTCGCCACGCACAACGGGTTCTCAGGCTCGGTCAAGGCCTGGATCTCCGACTACAGCAACGGCGGCCAGAAGGTAAGCGTGGACTGGCTGCGCATCCTGCCCTTCGCCTTCCTCAGCGGGACGTATGAGTCGCCAAGGATAGACACCGGGGCGCCCGGCGTGATCACGACGATCGCCTGGCACGGCGCCACGCCGAGCGGGACGACGCTAACGGTGCGCACGCGCAGCTCGACGAACGGCACCAGCTGGTCCAGCTGGTCCAGTCCCGTGAGCAGCGGCGGAGCGATCAGCAGCCCGTCCGCACGCTACCTGCAGTACCAGGTCACCCTGGCCAGCAGCGATAGCTCGACGACACCGGAGCTGGACGACGTCACCCTGAGCGGGTCGCCGCCGCCGGTGATCATCAGCAACGTGGCCGTCACCAATATCACAAACAACTCGGCGACAGTCTCCTGGACTACGAACCAGCCGACGGACGGCGTAGTGAACTACGGGCTAACGAGCTCGTACGGCTCCAGCGCGACAGACCCGGCGGGGATGGCGAGCAGCCACAGCGTCAGCCTCACCGGCCTGGCACAGGGCACGACCTACCACTACCAAGTCACGAGCAGCGCCGGGGGCGGCAACTCCGCGCAGAGCAACGACGCTACCTTCACGACGGCAGTCCCTGGCACAGGCGGCGCGCTGTTCCAGACCACCGCAGCGGACTTCGCGCTCGGCACACTTTCGGGGACCGCGGTGACAGAAGACGGTGGTGGCGAGGTGCGCCTGACTCCGGCCCTGAATGACCTCTTCCTGGGTTCGAGCATCGACTCCGGCCGCTGGACAACCAAAGTCTGGACGGGCGGCTCTGTGATCGCCAGCGGCGGCAGCGCGCAGGCGGACGGCTCGGCGATCGGCTCCAACGCATCGTTCTCCGGCGACGTCGTGTTTGAGGCCAGGGCCACGCTGGGAACCGACTCCTGGCAGCAGCTGGGTCTCGGCACAGACCTGGACGGTTCAGCGGGCAACAGCCGGGCCGTGTTCAGCACCCGCAACGGCGGCGGGGTCTACACCCGCACTTCGATCAACGGCTCAGACACGTGGACGGCGCTCTCCGGCTTGAGCAACGCGCCGCACACCTACCGGATCGAGCGCACGGGCACCCAGTTCCGCTACTACGTGGACGGCACGCTCGTCGCCACGAACAACGGGTTCTCAAGCGCGGTGAAGGCCTGGGTCTCCGACTACGGCAACGGCGGGCAGAAGACCAGCGCGGACTGGGTGCGCGTCACGCCATTCAGTACGCTCTCCGGCACGTTCGAATCTGCGATCGTCGATACCGGCGCTCCGGGCGCGGTCACCACGATCTCCTACCACGGCGCCACACCGAACGGGACTTCGCTGGCAGTCCGCACCCGCACGTCATCGAACGCCGCCAACTGGTCCGCCTGGTCTAACCCAACCGCCAGCGGCGCCACGATCACAAGCCCCGCCGCCCGCTACATCCAGTACCAGCTCACGCTGACGAGCAACAGCAGCAGCGTCTCGCCGGAGATCGACGACGTCGGCTTCGGCGGGGGAACGCCGCCCGTCATCACCGGCCCCACAGTCAGCAACATCACCAGCAGCTCGGCGACCGTCTCGTGGTCGACCGACCTTTCGACCGACGGCGTCGTCAGCTACGGGCTCACGAGCTCCTACGGCTCCAGCGCGACGGACCCCGCCGGCTTCCTGACCAACCACAGCGTGACGCTTACGGGCCTCAGCTCTGGCACCGTGTACCACTACCAGGTCACCAGCACGACCAACGGCGGCGCCTCCGCGCAAAGCAACGACGCCACATTCACGACATCCGTCAGCACGATCAGCACGCCGCAGACGACGGCCGCCGATTTCCAGAGCGGCGTCCTGTCCGGCACCGCCATCAGCGAGGACTCCGGCGGCGAGGTCCGCCTGGCCCCGGCCCTGAACGACATCTTCTCCGGCGGCTCTCTCAACGGCTCGCTGTGGAGCGTCTCGAACTGGACGGGCGGCAGCGCGACGGTCAGCGGCGGCAACGTCACGCTGAACGGCAACGGCATCGGCTCCCAGGCGACGTTCTCGGCGGGCGCGGTGTTCGAAGGGACGGCGACGTTCACCGGCGAAAGCTGGCAGTTCTTCGGCCTGGCATCTGACCTGGACGGCAGCAACGGCGGCAACCGCGCGGGCTTCACCACGGGGCCAAGCGGTACCGGAATGTATGCCCGCACATCGATCAACAACGTCGACACGTTCACCGCAATCGCCGGCAACTACCTGGGCTCGTCGCACACCTACCGCGTGGAGTGGGCGTCCAGCGTCGTCCGCTACTACATCGATGGGACGCTGGTGGTCACTCAGAACCAGTCGGTGCCAGGGCCGCTCAAGGCCTGGGCGTCCGACTACGCGAACTCCGGCAACGTGCTGACGGCCGGCTGGCTGCGAGTCACGCCGTACGCGGCCTCCGGGACGTATCTCTCGGGCGTCTTCGACGCGGGATCCGGGTCCAGCTTCGCGACGATCACCTACGGTTCGACGACGCCGGCGGGGACTTCCGTGCAGATGCGCACACGGGCGTCCACGGACGGCATCAACTGGTCAGCCTGGTCCAACCCGGTGGCCAGCGGCGGCGCCATAACCAGCGCGGCCCTCCGGTACCTCCAGTACCAGATCACGCTGACGACATCCGACACCGCGCAGACGCCGCTAGTCGATTCGGTGGCGCTGGCGCACTAGCCCCGCAGGCACAGGTGAGGGGGGAGGAGGAAGCCGTCTAAATACGGGTACCCGGCGCCAACCGGTTATCGACGCCGGGTATCCCTTATCTCAACGCCCGGCCGATAGCCTGTGTTAGGTCTGGCGCACGAGTGCGCCCGATTTCTGCGGCGGCAAAGACGCCAATTCATATGGCCAACGACACGATTAGCGAAGCACGCACGAATCTCCAGCTGGATCAGCCTGGAGTGGGCCGTGCGCGGCTGCGCCGGCTGGACTGGGACAGCGACTTCTTCGGGGACACGATGGGTGTCGTAGAGGTTGAGATCGCTCACCGGGCGGGCGACAGGGCCAGCGCCGCTGCCTCGCTCCTGGCCGAGGTTGTGCGGGGGGCCCGAGAGGCCGGCTTCGGGCACGTCATCTGCCGCGCGGACGGCAACGACTGGCCGTTCGTGCACGGGGCGCAGCGCGCAGGCTGGCTGATAGTGGACGTCGCGACTGATCTCGTCTGCCAGCCGCTGGCAGCGGCGATCGCCGGACGGACGCGGGCTGCCGCAGTCCGGGACGCGAGCCCGGCGGATCTGCCGGCGCTGGAGGAGATTGCCGGGAGCGCCTTCACCTACAGCCGCTTTGCCGCCGATCCGTTCTTCTCAGCCGAGCAAGCGGTGTCGTTCCACCGGACGTGGATCAGGAACCTTGTCAACGGGCTCGCTCAATCGGTGCTGGTCTATGAAGACGCCGGTGGGCCGGCGGGCTTCATCGCCAGCTCACTGGAAGGGGAGGAGAGCCGCATCGTGCTGATCGCGGCGAGCGCTGGGCAGCGGTCGCGCGGCGTGGGAGCGGCGCTGGTAGACGCCGGGCTGCTCTGGGCGCGGAATGCCGGCGCGGCCACGGCTTACGTGAAGACGCAGGCGGCCAACGTCGCCGCGCTGCGCCTCTACGGCAGGGCGGGGTTCCTGCCTCATCGTTGCGAGATAACGCTAAGCGCCAACCTGCGGGGCACGCAGACGGAATAAGGGGAGGTCCGACATGAAGGAACGAGTTCTCATCACCGGTGGCGCCGGGTACCTGGGGGCGGTGCTGGCGCCGCTGCTGCTGGACGAAGGCTACGAAGTCACAGTGGTGGACCGCCTGCACTTCGGGCGGGACCCGCTGGCGCCGATCCTGGACCACCCGGACTTCCACCTGATCGAGGGGGACGTCCGGCAACTAGACGCGCTGAACGGCTTCCTCGACGGTGTGCGGACGGTGGTCCACTTGGCCGCGCTCTCCAACGACCCGTCGTGCGACCTGCGGCCGGAGCGCACCGAGCGCATCAACTACTACGCGACGATGGAACTCGCCCGCCGCGCAGCACGTGCCGGCGTCGAGCGGTTCCTCTTCGCATCTTCGTGTAGCGTCTACGGCTCGAACCCGGCGCCCGTCGTCGACGAGCGCTCCGACCTGATGCCGGTCTCCCTCTACGCCGAGATGAAGAAGAAGGCCGAGGAGGGTCTGATGGTGCTGCCCGCACCCGGAATGGCGATCACCGCCTTCCGCATGGCGACACTCTACGGCCTCTCACCGCGCATGCGATTCGACCTGGCGGTGAACCTGATGGCGCTGCACGCCGTCCAGCGCGGCAGGATCCACGTCCTGGGCGGCGGCAAGCAGTGGCGCCCCTTCCTCCACGTGGTGGACGCCGCACGCGCTTACCTGCACGCCATGCGCGCGCCGCTGGAGCTAATCGACCACCAGACGTACAACATCGGCGGCAACGAGCAGAACTACCAGATCGGCGAGCTGGCGACGCTTGTGCAGCAGGCCCTGCCCGACCTGAAGGTCGCCATCGAGACGGTGCCGGACGACGACGACAAGCGCAGCTACCGTGTGGCCTTCGACAAGTCAAACCAGACGCTAGGTTTCAGGGCAACGTGCGACATGGAAGAGGCGATCACGGAGATGGCGCGGGCCATCCAGAGCGGCGTCCTGGGCGACACTACCGACCTCAAGTACTACACGGTCAAGCAGTTGCAGCGCTGCGACCAGACGCCTGCCCGCCTGGGCGGCGACCCGGTGCGCGAGACGCCGCTGCTGTTCGCGCAGCCGCAGATCGGCCAGGAAGAGGAGCAAGAGGTGATCGACACCCTGCGCTCCGGCTGGCTGACCCGCGGCCCCAAGACAGACGCGTTCGAGCGGGAGCTGGCGGAGTACACAGGCGCCCAGCACGCCATCGCCGTCAGCAGTTGCACGGCGGCGCTCCACCTCTGCCTGGCCGCGCACGATGTCGGTCCGGGCGACGAGGTCATCACTTCACCCATCACCTTCCCGGCCACCGCGAACGTGGTCTTCCACCAGGGCGCGACGCCGGTCTTCGCTGACATCGACCCGCAGACGCTGAACATCGACCCGGAGGACGTGGAGCGCCGGATCACCGGCCGCACGAAGGCGATCGTGCCGGTGCACATGGCTGGCCAGCCGGCGGACATGCAGGCGCTCTCGGAGATCGCCCGGCGGCACGGCATCCCGCTGATTGAAGACGCCGCGCACGCCATCGGCTCAGAGTACGCGGGGCAGCGCATCGGGAATCTGGACAGCTCACTGGCAGCTTGCTTCAGCTTCTACCCGATCAAGAACATGACCACGGGCGAGGGCGGCGCGGTGCTTACGAACGACGATGAGTTCGCGGACCGCGTGCGTCTCCTCAGCCTGCACGGCATCACGTCGGACGCCTGGAAGCGCTACGGCGTGAATGGCTCCAAGCAGCACTGGGAGACGCTAGAGCCGGGCTTCAAGTACAACATGACGGACATCCAGGCGGCGCTGGGCCGCGTCCAGCTCAAGCGGCTGGACGGGTTCATCCAGCAGCGCACGCGGTACGCGGCCATGTACGCCGACGCGTTCCGCAACCTGCCGGAGGTCACTGTCCTGCGCCAGGTCTCTGACGTGCGTCACGCCTGGCACCTGTTCATCATCCTCCTGCGCACGGACCTCCTCACCATCGGCCGGGACGAGTTCGTCCAGGCGTTGCGCGAGGAGAATATCCTTACCGGGATCCACTTCCGCTCGCTGCACATCCAGCCGCTCTACCAGCAGCGCCTTGGCCTGCACCGCCAGGACCTGCCGCAGGCGGCGGACGTCAGCGATCGCCTGCTTTCGCTCCCGCTGTACCCGAAGATGACGGAGCGTGACGTCCGCGACGTGGTGGAGGCGGTGCAGAAGCTAGTGCGTAGTTATGGCAAGCTGTCACACGGCGATGGGGCCGGCCGCAAGCAGGCGCCGCAGCTGGTCGCCGGAGCATAGAACGAGAATGACGGAATCAGTAGTGAGGTGGCGCGCGCGATAGACATCCGCATCTATGGTGCGCCCGGGAAGAACGGGAGCTAACAAAATGGTGTCTTGGAGCACAAGCATGAGATTGCGTCGCTTGGGCAAAGTGCTCGCTATCGCAGCCGTCGGGGCCGTTGTGGTACTGGCGGCTTCACACGCTCCCCCCGGGCCGGACCTGGGAGCCGCCCAGGTTTCCGCGGACGCGCACCGGCGCGATTCCGTTCCGGGTGAGATCGTTGTTCAGCTGCGGGCGGGCAGCACCACCCAGGATGCGCAACGCATCGCCACCTCCGTGGGGGGCGTCCTGGAGAGCGTCAACGAAGACACCGGCGTCGCCGTCCTGAACTTGCCACCGGGCCGCGCCGCCGACAAGATCCCGGACATCGAGAATGACCTCTCGGTGCTCAGCGCAAGCCAGAACTACATCGCCGAGGCGGCTGAAATACCGAACGACCCGGGCTTCTCGTCGCAGTGGCACCTCCAGGACAGCGCCGGCGGCATCGACGCCCCTGCCGCCTGGGACAGCGCCACCAACGAAGGCAGCGGCGTGACGGTGGCGATCATCGACACCGGCCTGGCCTACGAGTACGCGCACGACGCACAGGGGCGCTCCTTCGCGCCGAGCCCTGAGTTCGCGCCGCCCAGGGTCGTCGACCCGTGGGACTTCACGGAGAACGACGAGGACGCCAACGACGACAACGGTCACGGCACCCACGTCGCCAGCACGATCGGCGGCACCACCAACAACGGCTTCGGGACGGCCGGCATCGCCAGCAACGTCTCAATCATGCCGCTGAAAGCGCTGTCCTGGGACGGGACCGGCAAGGCTTCGGACGTCATCGACGCCATCTACTACGCCATCAATCACCACGCCAACATCATCAACATGAGCCTGGCCTTCCCCGGCTCCGGCGCGGTAGACGGCGATGGTTACTACTGCAATGAGATCGCCGGCCTTCCCACGGCGCTGGACTACGCCCAGGCGCACGGCGTTACCGTCATCGCGGCTGCCGGCAACGGCGCCACGAACGTGGCCTGTCCCGCCGCTTTTCCTTCCGTCATCGCCGTGGGAGCGACGCGCCTGGACGGTACGGCCACCGGCTACTCCAACGTTGGCAACGCGCTGGACGTGGTGGCGCCCGGCGGCGACCCTGCGCAAGACCTGAACAACGACGGGCAGGCAGACGGCATCATCCAGAACACCTATTGCCAGTCCGAACAGGTCCTGCACGCCACCCTGAACTACACCGAGTTCTGCAACGAGCCGCGATCCGGCACCTCCCAGGCGACGGCGGTCGTCAGCGGCGTCGCGGCGCTGCTGCTTGGGCAATCGCCTGACCTGAACCCGCACCAGATGCGCAACCTGCTGCAGGGCACAGCGCGAGACGGCGGTGCGGCCGGCTGGGACGCGAAGTACGGCTGGGGCCTGGTTGACGCCAAGGCCGCCGTGGACTCGCTCACAGGCGGGGTCATCCCGCCTGACAGCGATCCCGGTCAGTCTGGGCCGGACTCGCCCGGCGCGAACAGCCCGGAGTCGTACCCGCCCAGCGTCCAGTCACTGGACCTCTCCTTCGTCCGCGTCATCGATGGCGACAGCATCGAGTTCTGGAACGGCTCCGACTGGGGCGTGCGCTACCTGGGCGTCGACGTTCCGGCGGGCAACACGGAATGCGGCCGCGAAGCCACGGCCAAGAACTGGGAGCTCACCGGCGCGGGCGTCCACCTGGAACAGGAGGCGCCGTACGACATCGACGCGCGGGGCCTGCGCCTCTACCACGCGTTCATGCCGGACGGCACGCTCGTGGGCGAGGAGCTGATCCGCGAAGGACTGGCCCGCGCTTCGAACGAAGACAACCAGTACAAGCAGCGCTACCTGGCCGCCCAGGCCGACGCGGAGGCGAACGGCAGGGGCTGCCTGTGGGGCGCTAACGCGGCGTCGCTCAACCAGCCATCGGACCAGGGGCCGGTTGTGCCGAGCTCTGACATGCCGGTCTCGGCACAGGCGATCCCGCCGGTGCCCGGGTTCGAAGAGGACGTGGTGGCCACGGGCCTCGACAACCCGACGACGTTCGACTACGCGCCGGACGGACGAATCTTCATCGCGGAGAAGACGGGCGTCGTCAAAGTGTACAAGAACGGCGCCCTGCTGCCGACGCCGCTGATCGACATTCACACCCAGGTGAACGACTACTGGGACCACGGCCTCCTGGGGCTGGCCGTCGACCCCAACTTCGCCAGCAACGGCTACCTGTACCTCCTGTTCACCTACGAGAACGACGCAGGGGACTACTACGGCTTCAAGACGGGCCGCCTCATTCGCGTCACCGTGGTTGGCGACACGGCTTCCATCGCGACAGCCGTCACCTTGCTGGGCACCACGATTGGCTCGACCTGCAACGCCTTCCCGGACGGAACGGACTGCATCCCGTCCGACAGCCCGTCTCACAGCGTGGGCGGCATCGACTTTGGCCCGGACGGGCTGATGTACATCACCCTGGGCGATGGGGCTCACTTCAACTTCGTGGACACCAACGCCACACGCACGCAGAACCTGGATCTGCTTTCTGGCAAGGTCCTTCGCATCAACCCCAACGGCACGGGCCTCCCTGACAACCCGTACTGGAACGGCAACGCCAACTCCAACCGGTCCAAGGTCTGGGCCTACGGCGTGCGCAACGCGTTCCGCCTGAACGTGCGCGACACCACCGGCACCGTCTACCTGGGCGATGTGGGCTGGAACACCTGGGAAGAGGTGAACATCGTCCGCAAAGGCGCGAACCTGGGCTGGCCCTGCTACGAGGGCGTGCCAAAGCAGACCGGGTACGGCGACTACCAGGTGTGCACCAACCTCTGGGCCCAGGGCGCCTCCGCAGTCCTGGCGCCCTTCTACGCCTGGAACCATAACGGCGGCGGGGCGGCGGCTGTCGGCGGCGACTTCTCGACCTTCTACCCTCCCCCTTACAAAGACGCCTTCTTCTTTGCCGACTACGTGCAAAGCTGGATCAAGTACGCACAGGTAGACGCAAACGACAACGTGATCTCGATAAACGATTTCGCGGACAGCGGCTCAGACGGCCCGGTCTCCTTCCAGACGGCCGCCAACGGCGACATCTACTACCTGGCGATCAATAGCGGTGAACTGCGGCAGCTGCACTCAACGACAGGCAACCGCAACCCCACCGCCATTGCCACTGCGACGCCGACCAACGGCCACGCGCCGCTGGCGGTCCAGTTCAACGGGAGCGGTTCGACGGACCCGGACAACGATCCGCTGACCTACTCCTGGAACTTCGGAGACGGAGGCACGTCAACGCAGGCGAACCCGTCGCACACCTATACGACGAACAACGTCTACACCGCGGTGCTCACCGTCCACGACAACCGCAACGGCGTCGCCACCGCGTCGATAGCGATCACCGTCGGCAACACCCAGCCGACGCCGGTGATCACCGCGCCCCTGGCGACTGACCACTACCGGACCGGCGATGTGATCCAGTTCGCGGGCTCGGCGACTGACCCGGAAGACCCGTCGATCCCCGCGTCGGCCCTATCGTGGACGATCATCCTGCACCACAACACGCACACTCACGCCTTCCTCAGTCTGACAGGCGACCACGGCCTGTTCACAGTGCCTGATCACGGCGACCAGAGCTGGTTCGAAATCAAGCTGACCGCCACCGACAGCGGCGGCCTCCAGGCTTCCACCACCGTCTGGTTGTACCCGCAAGAGCTGCAGTTGACGCTGGCCTCGGTGCCATCGACGGGGCCGACGATCGTTTACAGCGGGACGCCAGTGTCGCCGCCCTACACCGTGACGACGATCGCCAACTCCGTGCGCACCATCACGGCCAATTCGCCGCAGTTCAACGGGAACCAGCAGTACGTCTTCAACTCCTGGTCTGACGGCGGCGCCGCTAACCACGACATCAACGTGGGCACGACGAGCCACACCGTCACTGCGTCCTTCACCGCCAGCACGGTGCAACCGGTAACATTCGATGACCTGACGGGCCAGAACCTGCCGATCACCGGCCAGTATCCGTCCGGGCTGATCGACTGGGGAGGCAGCGGCGCCTGGTGGCACTCTGAGCCGTACGGGCTCTTCGATACGAGAAACCTCACCTTCAATGGCCAGAACATCACGAGCGCGTCGTTCTCCTTCCTTACGCCGCACATGCTGCTGCAGATCGACGCTTACAACGGCGGACCCGCCACCTCTACGGTCACCCTGAGCTGCCCGGGCCAGCTCAGTCACCAGGAAACGCTCCCGGCCGGCACGATGATGTCCATCAACCCCGGCTGGACCAACCCCTGCACCACGGTGACCATCTCCAGCAGCAACGGTTGGGACACCAACTTCGACAACTTCATGGTGGGCGCCGGCGGCCCTGACACGACGCCGCCCGGCATCAGCAACGTGGCCGCCACCAATCTGACGGCCACAACCGGCACCATCACCTGGACAACAGACGAAACGGCTACCTCCCGCGTGGAGTACGGCCTGACGACGTCCTACGGCACGCTGACGCCGCTGGACTCCAACCAGGTCACCTCCCACAGCGTGAACTTGAGCGGCCTCACGGCCTCCACCACGTACCACTACCACGTGATCAGCACCGACGCCGCGAACAACACGGCAACAAGCGGCGACTTCACGTTCACGACGCCATCGTCCTCGCCGACATCGCAGACGGTCACCTTCGACGACCTGGCCGGGCAGAACGTGCCGATAACAGGCCAGTATCCCACCGGCGTGATCAACTGGGGCAGCAACGGCGTCTGGCTGCACTCTGAGCCGTTCGGCCTGCTGACGACGAAGAACCTGACGTACAACGGGCCCGGCGTCACCAGCGCCACCTTTACGTTTGTCACCGCCCAGAAGCTCATCAGCGTCAAGGTGTACAACGGTGGCATCGCCTCGACCACCGTCACGCTGAGCTGCCCCGGCCAGACCAACAAGACGCAGTCGGTGGCCCAGGGCGCGCTGGTCACGATCACGACCGGCTGGACCGCGACCTGCTCCAGCGTCACCATGGCCAGCACAAACGGCTGGGACACGAACTACGACGACCTGTCCATCCAGAGCGGCACAACCGACACCACGCCGCCCACGATCTCGGCCGTGACGGCGACGAACATCACCACGTCCGGCGCCACCATCACGTGGACGACGAACGAGCCTGCCACCTCGCGCGTCGAGTACGGCCTGACGACTTCTTACGGCACGCTGACCGCGGTCGACTCGAACCTGGTGACGTCACACAGCGTCAACCTCAGCGGCCTGACGGCGAACACGCCATACCACTACCACGTGCTCAGCAGCGACGCCGCCAACAACCCGGCGACGAGCGGCGACTTCACCTTTACCACCGCCGCTGACACGACGCCGCCAGTGATCTCGAACGTCGCGGCGACGAACGTGACAAACGCCGGCGCGACGATCACGTGGACGACGAACGAAGCCGCCACGTCGCGCGTAGAGTACGGGCTGACCACTTCCTACGGCACGCTGACCACGCTCGACTCGAACCTGGTGACGTCACACAGCGTCAACCTCAGCGGGCTCTCGCCCTCCACGCCGTACCACTTCCACGTTCTGAGCAGCGACGCCGCCAACAACCCAGCAACGAGCGGCGACTTCTCCTTCACCACGGCCGCCGCGCCGGACACGACGCCACCCGTGATCACCAACGTCGCTTCCTCGAACCTGACTACGTCCGGCGCCACGATCACCTGGACGACGGACGAGCCCGCCACCTCGCGCGTTGAGTACGGCACGACGACGAGTTACGGCGCGTTCTCGGCGCTCGACTCCAGCCTGGTGACATCGCACAGCGTCAACCTCAGCGGCCTGGCGCCGAACACGCCGTACCACTTCCGCGTGCTCAGCAGCGACGCCGCCAACAACCCGGCGACGAGCGTCGACTTCACGTTCACCACCGCCGCTGACACCACGGCGCCAGTCATCTCCAACGTCGCGGCCGGCAACCTGGCCGCCACATCGGCGACCATCACCTGGACAACAAACGAGCCGGCCACGTCGCGCGTCGAGTACGGGCTGACGACGAGCTACGGCACGCTGACGACGCTGGACTCCAACCTGATCACGTCGCACTCGGTCAACCTGACCGGGCTCACGGCGTCGACCACGTACCACTACCGTGTGCTCAGCTCCGACGCGGCGAACAACCCGGCGACGAGCGGCGACTTCACCTTCACCACACCGTCGAGCGTCGTGACGCAGACGATAACGTTCGACGACATCGCCGGCCAGAACCAGGCTCTGAACGGACAGTATCCGGCGGGCGTCATCAACTGGGGCAATACCAACGTCTGGCTGCACTCTGAGCCGTTCGGCCTGATGACCACGACGAACCTGACGTACAACGGCGGCACCATCACCAGCGCGACGTTCACGTTCCTGACGCCGCAGACGCTGGTGAGCCTGCAGGCCTACAACGGCGGCACGGCCGCGACGACCGTCACGCTCAGCTGCCCGGGCCAGACCAACAAGACTCAGTCCGTGGCCAAGAACGCAATGGTCACGATCACGACGGGCTGGGCGGCCGGCACGGCCTGTTCCACCGTGACGATCGCCAGCACTAACGGGTGGGACACCAACTTCGACAACCTGGTGATCCAGAGCACGGGGGCGGACACGACCCCGCCCGTCATCAGCAACGTGGCGGCCGGCAGCCTGGCGGCCACAGGCGCCACCATCACGTGGACGACGAACGAGCCCGCCAACTCCCGCGTTGAGTACGGCCTGACGACGTCCTACGGCACGCTCACAACGCTCGACTCCAACCTGGTCACATCGCACAGCGTGACCTTGTCCGGACTGACGGCTTCGACGACGTACCACTACCGGGTGCTCAGCGCTGACGGCTCGAACAATCCGGCTACGAGCGGCGACTTCACGTTCACAACGTCATCGTCCTCCACGCAGACGATCATCTTCGACGACAAGGCAGGCCAGAACGTGGCGCTGACGGGCCAGTACCCCACGGGTGTCATCAACTGGGGCAGCAACGGCAACTGGTGGCTCTCGGAGCCGTACGGGCAGCTGACAACGAAGAACCTGACGTTCAACGGCGGCGTCATAACCAGCGCCAGCTTCACCTTCGTCACGGCCCAGCGGCTGGTGAGCGTGCAGGCCTACAACGGCGGCGTTCTGGGAACCACCGTCACCATAAGCTGTACGGGCCAGACGACGAAGACTCAGTCAGTGGCGCCGAACACGCTGGTCACCATCAGCACCGGCTGGACCGGCACCTGCACCAGCGTGACGATCGCCAGCACTAACGGCTGGGACACGAACTTCGACAACCTGGTGATCAGCAGCAGTTAAGGCATAGAGACGCCGCGGACGCCCGCAAGGGGGCGTCCGCGGCGTTCTCCACCGCTCGCTGACGCCCCTGCAACGCGTGCGCAACGGCCCATCCGTAACATTCGTGTAGATGAGCGAAGCGTCGCCTGTATCGGTTGTCATCTGCACCATTGGCCGGCCGGACCTGATCGGCGCGGCCGCTGGCTCTGTCCTTGCGAATCGCTACCCCAACTTTGAGCTGACGGTCGTTGACCAGAGCAAGGACGACAGCACGCGCCGCGCTCTCGAAGCCTTCGCCGGCGATCCCCGATATCACTACCTGCACCTGGACCGCGTGGGGCTGTCCGCGGCCTACAACGCCGGCATCGCAGCGTCCCGCTCAGATGTCCTGGCCTTCACGGACGACGACTGCGTGGCGCCCCCGACCTGGGTGTCCGCCGTGGTGAACGCCCTCGAGCGGCACCCGGACGTTGAGTTGCTCTACGGGCAGACGCTGGTGGCGCCGGCTCTCAAGAACGGCCCCGGCGAAGTGCCAAGCATGCCGATCGCGGCAGAAGAGAAGATCGGCGAAGGCCACGGCTTCCGCATCGCCGGCATGGGCGCGAACTTCGCCCTGCGCCGGCGCCTGATCGACCGCATCGGCGGCTTCGACGAGGCGCTGGGCGGCGGCGGCCCGCTGAAGTCGTCTCAGGACTTCGACTTCCAGTTCCGGACGTACCGCGCGGGGGCCGTCTGCCTGCTCACCCCGGACGTCTGGGTGGACCACTACGGCGTCCGCAACAGCGAACAGTGGCCGAAGACGCTGGAGGCCTACGGCGTCGGCGACGGGGCGTTCTACTGGAAGCACGTCCGCTGCGGCGATCTCCTGGCGCTCCGGCTCTTCGCGACGAGGCTGGCCCGTGGTTTCGCGCGGGAGGCGCTGAACCCGATCCGCCGCAAGCCAAGCAACTGGCCCTACTACCGCTCCTGCCTGACCGGTATGTGGCGCAGCATGAAGTTCCGCATAGACCGCGACCGCAGGCTGTACAAGCCGGCGGGTAGCGGCTGAACGGAGCGCCCACGGTGACCCCCGTGGTGTCGCTGGACAGGCGCGCGGCAGCCGGCGCGGACTCGCTGTCCGCGGGCTTTGTGCTGGAGCGAAACGTGGGACACGCGGCGCTGGCCGCCCAGATCGAGAACGGCATGGCGGCGTTCTCGGACATCGAAGCGCGCTACGTTCCGGTCACCTTCCACCAACCCGGCGGCCTGGTGGAGCGGCTGCCGCTCCCCTCGTACCTGAGAGCCTCTTACCGCGCCCGTCTGCAGGTCCGGCGCGGCCTTGGCCGCTGGAAGCCGGACGTCATCTTCTGGAACACTCAGAAGCCGGCCGTCCTCTGCCCGGACGTCCTCCGCGGCTCGCCGTCTGTGATCTGCCTGGACGTGACGCCACTGCAGTACGATGAGATCGGCGAGACCTACGGCCACGCGCCGGACCGACTCGTGCCAGTCGCGAAGGCGAAGCATGCGACCAACCGCTGGATCTTCCGTCACGCCCGCCGCCTGGTGCCATGGACGGAGTGGGCGGCGCACTCGCTGGCCAACTCCTACGGAGTGCCCACGTCCAACATCGAAGTCATACCGCCGGGCACAGACCTGGCCCGGTTCCGCCCGATTGCCACGCGGCCGTCCGAGACCGGGAGCCCGGTCAGGCTGCTCTTCGTCGGCGGCGACTTCGTGAGGAAGGGCGGCGACGTCCTCCTGGAGTGGTTCCGCACGTCCCCGGCCGCCAAGAGTTGCGTTCTGCACCTGGTGACGCGCGATGAGGTACCTTCGATGCCCGGCGTCGTCAAGCACAGCCTGGCTTACGAAGACGAGCGCTTGACGGAGCTCTACCGCACGGCCGACATCTTCGTGATGCCCACGCGCGCCGAGTGCTTCGGCATCGTACTGACGGAGGCGATGGCCTGCGCCGCCCCCGTCGTCACCTGCCCCGTAGGCGGTGTGCCGGAAGTCGTCCGCGACCACGAGACGGGCCTCATGGTGAAGCCGGGCGACGTGCAGTCGCTGGACCAGGCGCTGACGAAGCTGGTCCGGGACGCTGATCTGCGCCGGCGCCTGGGCCTGCGCGGGCGCGCGGTGGCCGAAGAGCGCTTCGACACGAAGAAGAACGTCGCGCGGATCGTGGAAGTGCTGAGGAGCGTAGCCGCGGAAGACAGGCAGCGCTCCGGCCGGCGCCGCGCTAGTCGAGCTGCTTGACGACTCTGGCGGGCACGCCGGCAACCATCACGTTCGGGGGCACGTCCTTGACGACGACAGCGCCCGCCGCAACCACAGCGCCCTCGCCCACTGTTACGCCGGGCAGGATCACGCACCGCGCGCCCAGCCACGCGCCTCGCCGTATCGTCACCGGCAATGGCCGCAACGATGCGTAGCGCCTGTACGGCGATCCCAGTTCGTGGGTGTGGGTGAGGATCATCGTCTGCTGCCCCAGACCCGCGCCGTCCTCGATGGTAACGGGGGCGTGCACTTCCAGGACGCAGTCAATGTTCACCCAGCAGTTGCGCCCGATTGTGAGGTTGCGGTAGAGGTCGCGGTCACCGCTGATGCGCGGCGCGCCCGCCACGAGCGAGCCTTTGCCGATGCGCAGTCCGCCCAGCCGCAGAAGGCCAGTGCGAAGACGGTTGTGGGTGTTTTCGGGGAGCGCGGACGCCAGCAGGAGTGCCGGCACCAGCCGCCAGCGGAGACCGCCCAGCTCTTCGCGGAGCACGCTCCCAACCTTTCCCAGGCGAGATGCGTTTCGTTTCCGGGCCGCAGCCGTTTCCCGGGCTTCAGCGGATCGCGTAGTCGCGGAGGGCTCTGAATCGGACTGCATCGCTGGTACCAGTTTACCAGCGGGCGCTCTTGCAGGCGGTTGAGCCGCGCGCCGGCTGGCGCCTCATCCGCAGGCTTCTAACCTCTTGGCCGTATGAGCACGCAGTCGAATTCGACGAGACGCAGCTGCGCGTCGCGATCGACGGGGGCGACCGTGGCGATCTCGTAGCCGAGGCCTCGGAGGTAGCTTATGAACTCCACATAGTCCGGCATGCCCTGATAGATCGGCTGCACCGACATCTCGACCTGGATGGCCGGTATCGATCCCACCACCTGTTCTGCTCCGCGGATCACTTCTCTGTCCCAACCCTGGGTATCGACTTTCAGGAAGACTCTTGGATTAGAGATCGCGGGCAGGCAGTCAGCGAAAATCGAATCGAGTCGTTCAACCCGCACGGTCTCGGTAGCCTGGACCACGGTACCCCTCTCCTCCTTGCCGTATTTGCTGGGGGGAAGGAACGAGGCCGCGGTCGACCATTTCGTCACGTTGATGGTCATCTCGCGCGGCTCGCTACCCAGGGCGACGTTGCGCGCGGACCACAGTGGATCATGGGCGCACGCCTTCTCCAGCTGGTGAAAAGAGTCCGACACCGGTTCAAAGGAGACGATGTGTCCGCGGTAGCCGGAATCGCGCAACATCTGGGCGTACTCGCCATGGTGCGCCCCTACGTCCAGCACCACGTTGATCTCGAGGTCGCGGAAGAGCACGGCCAGGAACGCTCCCAGGGACTTGTTCCAATCGGGCCGCACTACCTGCAGACCTACGCGCGCCAGACCGCGGTTGAGAAGACGCCCGGCAGCCGCCACAGGGCGATTCAACGTCGGCCTCCAGGGAATGGCCGTTGGAGCGCGACCCGGTGAGCAGATAGAATCGAGGAATGACGCAATGGCGGCGAGTCCGCGAACGGGCCACGCTCATGGCCATGCGGGCCGTCGCCGCGCGAGAGGGGGACGACTACGTCGTCAGGGTGTTCGCCGGGCCGTTGCGCGGCTGCCATCTAACGCTCCCCACCCTGGAACGTCCCGCCTACGCGTTGGGCACCTTTGAGCGGCATATAGTATCGGCCATCCTCCGCCACGCTCGCGCTGGCGATACGATCTGTGATGTCGGCGCTCACGTTGGATACCTCACGCTTGTGATGGCCAGGGCTGTCGGGCCAAATGGCCGCGTCTTGTCCTTCGAACCTGATCCGCGGAACTATAGAGCACTCAGGTCGAACATCGAGAGAAACCGGGCCGAGGCTATAGTTTCACCGGTGCAGAGCGCGGTTTCCAACCGGACAGGCTCCATGAAGCTGGCGACGTTCGGTTACAGCTTCGTCAGCCACCTGGCCACCGATACGACGCCTGCTGATGCTAAACTATTGGACGTCAGTGTGACAACCATTGACGAGCTTGGCCTGGATACACTTCAGCTCATCAAGATCGACGTGGAGGGCGCGGAGGGCGACGTATTCCAGGGCGCTGAGCGGACCCTCACCACGCACCGCCCGGTCGTCATCTCTGAGGTAAGAGGGGTCCAGCCGTCCTGGTCCGCCATCTCGGCGCTCATGCAGTCCCTGGACTACCGGTTTGAGGTGCTGCACGGCGACCTCGGGGATCCTTCCACCAACGGCCTTGCGGACGTCATCTTTCTCCCGCGACGGTAGTAGCCGGTCCTTGCCTGAAGGCCAGGATTGCGCCTACCAGTGAACCTCGACGGACCGGTGGTGCATTGCAGCGAGGCCGGGCTCCGGTTTGGAGCCCGGCCTCGCTGAAGCTACGAGATTCGGATCAAGGACGCGCCGTCATCCGGCGGTAACGCCGCTGCCTGTAACGCGCAGCCGTACGTGTCAGCGGACATGACCGCCGAAGTGCCACCCGGCAAGGCGGGAGCAGCCGCGATTATCGCCCGATCCTCCGTCTGGATCTCGAGATCCTTGAGATGGAACCCATCCCATTGCCAGGTTGCATCGGCAGGCCGCGAGTTGTACCGGAACACGAGCCTGTTTTGCCCCGTCACGATGCCTGGGAGCGGTGTGTCAATGGTGGACCAGAACCGCTCCCCCGTATCCGTGGGGATAGGTTTTCTCAGCTTCACGTCTATCCACGGGCCCCCATTCACCTGCACCTGTGCCCAGTGGGTGGTGTTGGCCGGGTCCAACATGCCGGCGCTGGCAACGAGATGGCCGATGAGACGCGGCTGGTTAGTGCTGGACACGTTGATAGTGACGGTGCTACTCGGGGTGTCCAACGGAGCACCAGGTGCCGTGATGTAGGACGGAGGCGCTTCGAACGCCCTGCGCGCGGGAACGACCGGGCCGTCAAATCGAATGTTGTCCCAGTGGTACGTGTACTGGCTCCACGGATCGTCGAATATCCCATCCTTCGTCGGGTTGTAGACGTGGTGCTCAATGCGGATTTCTCCGCGGGTGAACGGCAGCGGTTGATCGAACGAGCCTGAGAACGTCCAGAAGGTGCCGTCGTCCTTCTGCACCTCGAATCCGAAGCCCGTTTGGCTCAGGTGCAGCTTGAAGGTGCGGCGCGTCTTCGGATCGTTGATGGCGGGATCACTCGGAAACGCCTGGTTGAATCCTTGCCAGTTCTTCCACTCTTGAACCAGCCCGTAATTGTCGAAGACACCCACCCTGGGGACAGCCGCCTGGAACGAGAACCGGACGCCCCGCTCGGGGAACTGCTCGCCGGCTCCACCTTCATTGTGATCGACCATCTCCAGCAGCATGTCGTCTTCGGGGACGACCCAGACGTCCCACCAGCTGCGCTGGAATGCGTACACGTTGGTATCGAACTGAATGGTGCCGGTTCTGCCGCTCCAATCGAAGAGTTGCCGTGGCATCAGCGAGGCGACAGCATATCCAGACTTCAGCGTGGTCATCAAGTGGTTGTTGCAGATGTAGGCGAGTTGCGGACGAGTGTTGGTCTGGAAGCCCTGAGGATCGAAATCCACTGAGATGGCGTGGTTATTCGCCGACGTCCCAATCGGGGCGCCACAGTCGGAGCCGTGGCCGCCCTGGATAGTGCCGTAGGTTTCGACGAGCGGCGGATCGGAAAGGATCGTTTGCCCGTCCACAATCGCGTCTGCGTCGTTGCCGCCGACCACCATATCGAAGCGAGAGGAAGCGTACGCTTGCGGTGAAGCGGGCGCGCCATCGAAAGTCTCTTCGAAGGCCCAGCCGCCCGGGGGCGTACTCGGGGCCGGCGTGGGCGCCGGAGGCGGCGATGGGGGCGGCGTGGGCGTGGTTGTGCCGGAGCAGGTGGTGCCGTACGGGACACGGATCGCCTGCGCGTCCAGCAGGTCAATGGCGCCGTCCGCGTTCAGGTCGTACCGCTTCTGATAGACGCCATCGCCGGTGTGGGAGTTGAACAGGTTGCGCAGTACGTTACCGTCCAGCAGGTCGACGGTCTTGTCGTCGTTGAAGTCCGGCGGCCAGGCGTCCACAGCCTCGTCGTTCGGCGTGGTGGTGGAGCTGCAGGCCGCGTTCGGGTTCGTGCCGATGAACTGCTCTACGGTGTCGCTATAGCCGTCGCCGTCGCTGTCGGTTGCGGCG
The DNA here is from genome assembly GCA_035542855.1 of Dehalococcoidia bacterium. GTDB lineage: Bacteria > Chloroflexota > Dehalococcoidia > SM23-28-2 > RBG-16-64-32 > DATKKM01. The sequence continues at coordinate 20,388 of DATKKM010000062.1, read as the reverse complement.
TGGATGGTGGTCTTGGACGACAGTGCCAACATCGCGACGATGGCGGCGAGGATGAGGAAACGGGCTACCGGGAATATCCGGCCAAGGGTGGCGTGGAGCCCGGGCGAGTCTGGGGCTGCGGGTTTGCTCTCGGCCCGAAAACGTTGGGGCGTTCGGGCTGCAGGAGTTTTTCGCACGCGTAACTCTCCTTCTGCAGGACTACACGGAATAGACGCGGGAGACTGGGAGCTGTTACAGCAAGACGGCCGCCGGGTTGGCCGTGCTCCGTCAATCCTGATGGCCAGGAGCCCGCTGTTGGCGCGGCGCAGGACCCCACCTGCCCCACTCTTCCGCACTGCCTGCTAATGCTTTCGCTTCTTACCATAAGCTGTCTGGCTCTGATGTTATGGACGTTGTGTCCCTCAGTCCATTCGCTTAGGGTAGCAGCATGGGTCCGTTTTGCGTGACAGATTATCTGCCTGGTTTTCTGGATAAGTCCCCCTCAGTGTGTAAGGAATGAAATTCTTCCCGTGTTTACTTCCTGGGGCTTGAGGATTACTGTAACCCGGCGCGGTGGTACCGCGTCTTGGAAATGACCACGATGAGAGGAATCGCACCACTGGACCCAGCTCCGACGCCCCATTCGAGCTGGTGGGGTGGCCTGTTCGCCCGCCTTCGGAACCTTGGCATCGTCCTCCTGATGGCGGCAGCGGTGCTGATCTGCGGCTCCAAGTCCGGCCTGGCCGTCTCCGACACGGACGGCGATGGGTTCTCTGACTCGGCCGAGACGGCGATGGGGACAGACCCCGCTTCAGCCTGCAGCCTGACCGTCGCCGCGAACGACGAAACCATCGACGCCTGGCCGACGGATTTCAACGACGACGCCAAGGTAGACCTCGTGGACGCAGTGGCTTTTCGCAACAAGTTCGGGCTGTTGTCCACCGATGCCGGCTTTTCTGCCCGCTTCGACTACAACGGCGACGGGCGCATCGACATTCAGGACGTCTCACGCCTGCGGACGGACTTCGACAAGACGTGCGCGCCGGCGCTCCCTGTGGTGACGGACCAGTTCGTGGGCCAGTACTACGACAACAGCGACCTCACCGCGCTGAAGTTCGTCCGCTACGACCCGACCGTCAACTTCAACTGGGGCACCGGCTCGCCCAATGCGCTCATCGGTTCCGACACGTTCTCCGTGCGCTGGACGGGCGACTTCAACTTTTTCGCCGGCAGCTACACGTTCACGGCGACGGTGGACGACGGCGTCCGGGTCTGGATCGACGGGTCGCTGGCCCTCGACCAGTGGCACAACCAGAGCACCACGTTCAACTTCCAGCGCACCCTGACGACGGGCGTGCACAGGATCGTCGTCGAGTACTACGAGGGCACCGGCCCGGCAAAGGCGCAGCTGCAGTGGTCCAAGAACCAGGACAGCGGTCTTTCGGCCGGTTCGCGTATACCCTGGGAGGGCCAGAACTGGTACCTGCACGGGGTCAACATGCCCTGGTACAACTGGCAGTGCGACTTCGGCTGCGGGACGAACAGTGGCGTCACCAACAGCTCGGTCAAGTCGGCGATTGCCGCCAAGTTCGGGCAGTTGCAGGCGGCGGGCGTGCACACCGTGCGCTGGTGGGTGTTCCCGGGCGACCCGTGGCAGATCACGCGCGACGGCAACGGCGCACCGACGGGCCTGAACTCGCAGATCTGGCCGGACTTCGACGCCGCGCTGCAACTGGCGGACCAGTACGACCTGTACTTCTCGTTCACGCTGTTCGCAACGCCGATGGACCTTTCGGCGAACTGGATCAACGATCCGACGCAGCGCCAGGAGCTGGCCGACGTCCTCGGCGAACTGTTCGCCCACTACGCCAACAACCCGCGCATCATCAGCTGGGAGATCTTCAACGAGCCAGAGTACGCGATGTGGAACAACCAGGTTTCGACGCCGAACATGCAGGCGCTGGTCGCTGCCATAGCTGCTTCCGTGCACGCCAACTCCAGCGCCTACGCCAGCGTGGGCTCTGCGATGCTGGACGGGCTGTCGTTCTGGACCGGCGTGGGCCTGGACTACTACACCGCCCACTGGTACGACTACATGGCCAGCGGCAACTGGTGCGCCCGCTGCACCGACTACAACACAGTGAAGAACCGCTACAACCTGGACAAGCCGCTGGTCATCGGCGAGTTCTACGGCGGGACGGACACGGACGCGCTCCAGCGCTTCGAGGACTGGTACTCGAAAGGCTACGCCGGCGCCTGGGCCTGGTCACTCTTCCCGGACCACACCTCGGACGGTCTGGACGTGGACCTGGGGGCCGCGCAGACGTTCTCCTCACAGCATTCAGATATCGGCCCCTAGAGCGCGCCGCACTCGGATTTCTGCCGCGACTGTCCCTAGACAACCCCGCAACCCCCCCGCAACGCCGCTTTTCTATGCTTTGTACTACAGATTTCGTGTAGCCGGACACCTGGGGTAGATATGAGAAGCAACGGCGTGAAGGCAGTTATAGTTGTGCCCACCATCCGGGACGTCACTTTCCTGGAGGACTGGCGCGACGAGTTCGAGCCGCACAAGATCATCATCTGCGAGGACCGGCCCAACAAGAGCGTGAAGCTGCCCAAGGGCTTCAACATCGACCACTACAGCTGGAACGAGATCGATAGCGAGCTAGGCTCGTCGTCCTGGATCATCCCGCGCTACAACGCCTCCGTCCGTAGCTTCGGCTACTGGAAGGCCTGGCAGGAGCGGCCGGACATGATCGTCACGATCGACGACGACTGCTACCCGCACCACAAGACCAACGGGAACAGCAATGGCAAGGCCAACGGGAACGCCAAGGGCACCGGTTTCATCGCCGGACACTGGCAGAACCTGCAGGCGAAGGCCACGCTGGGCTGGGAGCTGACGGCGGACTTCTACACGCGCGGCTTCCCCTACGCGGTCCGCGACAGCGCGACGGTGCTGGTCAGCCACGGCCTCTGGGCCGGCATCCCGGACCTGGACGCGCCCACACAACTTGTCAAGCCGGAGCTGAAGGTGGACGAGGACACGAAGACGAAGGTGATCCCGCGCGGCACCTACCTGCCGATGTCCGGCATGAACCTCGCTTTTGCGCCGGCGATCGCCCCGGCGATGTACTTCCTGCTGCAGGGGCGCGACTGGCCGTACGACCGCTTCGACGACATCTGGGCCGGCGTGCTGGTGAAGAAGATCTGCGACCACCTGGGCTACGGCATCCGCTCCGGGGCGCCACTGGTGGAGCACAAGCGCGCCAGCGACGTGTTCAAGAACCTCCAGAAGGAAGCGGCCGGCATCGAGGTGAACGAGTACTTCTGGCGCGCCGTGGACTCCGTGCACCTGGAAGGAACGACGATCCGCGACTGCTACATCGAGCTGGCTGGCAAGCTGCCGCTTGAAGGCGAGTACTGGGACAAGCTGAAGGAGGCGATGATCCTCTGGGCGGGGCTCTTCACCGAATAGGCGAACGACTACCGTAAATGATCTAAGTCATGTGGACTAGTCCGTTCTTCGGAGGACTAACCGCATAATCTGCCGATGCGCGAACCACCAGAAGACCGCTACCTTCGTTATATCAGACCAATCCGGGGGGGAGTGTCCGGGGGCAACGCTGGGGAGTGTCCACCGCCAACGCGGCCGCGTTGACGGTTGAGCCCATGCAGCGGAACTCTCGGCGTCAGGCGGCATAGCCGTCGTTACTCTTCCCGCAGATCATGGCCATGACGCACACTGCAGCATCTCTGCCGCTAGACAGGTACCCGCAGCTCGCGCTCGGCGGGATACGCATCGACGCCATCGAATCGGCGGGCGTGGATGACCTGCTGCGCCCGCTGCTGCGGCGGCCGGGCCCACACCACGTCATCACAGTCAACGCCAACTACCTGCGGTCGGCCGCGTCCAATCCACGCCTGCAGCAGGTGATCGAAGACGCCTCTCTGGTCGTCCCGGACGGGATGCCGCTTGTCTGGGCGATGAAGCTGCGCGGTGCGCGCGTGGGCCGGCGCATAACTGGGCACGACCTGACCGAGAGCCTGATCCGTCTCTCTGTCTCGGAGGGCATCTCGCTGTTCTTCCTGGGCGCGGCGCCGGGCGTCGCCGCTGAAGCGGCGGCGCGAGTACGCAGGCGCCATCCGGCGGTGAGCATCGCGGGCGTGTATTCGCCCCCGGAGAGCGCTTACCCCTTCCCGGCCGGCGAGAACGAGCGCATGATCTCGGCGATCAACACTTCGGCGGCGGACGCCGTGCTGGTGGCACTGGGCTGCCCCAAGCAGGACCTCTGGCTGGCCGATAACAAGCACGCGCTCAACGCATCGCTCGCGGTGGGCGTCGGCTGCGTCCTGGACGTGCTGGCCGGCGGCGTGTCACGCGCGCCGGGCTGGGTGCAGAGCGCCGGCGTAGAGTGGCTCTACCGCCTGTACCAGGAGCCGCGGCGCCTGGCGACGAGATACGCCAGGGATGCTGCTTTTCTCTCCAGGGTCTTCGTAAGAGGGGCGTTGGAGGCGTCCCGGCCCGGCCGCTGATGGAGCTCCATAACAAGCTGGGTGCGTTTGGCTCCCGGCGATCCTCCGGCTCGGCCTCACCCAGGGCCGCGGACGTCGTCGGGCTGGCCGCTGCTACGGCGGCGGGACTGACCGCATCAACGCTCGTGGGAAGCTGGTTCGTCCCGGACCCGGTGCTTGTGCTGGCGCACGTGGCGTTCTTCTTCACCGCGCTGCTGGCGGCAGAACATGTCGAGCAGGCACTGCAATCGCGGGTGCACTGGAGCTCCAGCGCGCGGAGCACGCTGGCCCTGGGCATCGGCTGCGCGCTCACAGCCGCGTTCCTCGTGACGTTGCTCGCCGTCACGGGCAGCGGGCTGGCGGCGGCGTCGATGCTGGGTCGCGTCATATTCGACGTTCATTCGCTCGCCATCTCGCTGGCTCTCGTGGTGCCTGCGGTGGTGCTCTCGCGCCGGCTCATCGCCAGGCCCCGGCTGCACCAGAAGGCGATCGACAAGACTGTGGAGCAGGACTCCGAGCGGCTGTCCCTCATCTTCCACGAGCTGCGCCGCCCGCTGACGATGCTGGTCTCGGCCTCGGAGCTGGCGATGGAGCCTGACATCTCCGAGTCCGAGCGCTTGCAGCTTGTCGAGACGATCCATCGCCGGTCACTAGACCTCAGCGGGTTCCTGGAAGAGTTCATCGAAGTGGCGCGAGTTCAGAACGGCAGCGTCAACATCAACGTCCGGCCCAGCGATATCCCGCGGCTCGTCTCGGAAGTGATCGCTGAGTTCAGCGGGCCGCGCCAGTCTCATCACATCGAAGTGATGGGCGAGGGGCCCCTGGTGGCCCCAGTGGACGATGGCAAGCTGCGGATCATCCTCAAGAACCTGCTGTCCAACGCAATCGCCTACTCACCGAATGGCTCGCTCGTCACTGTGCGCTTCCACCGCGGAAAGGCCAGCCTTGTGCTGGAGGTCGAGGACCAGGGACCGGGCGTTCCCAGAGCCTACAGGGAACAGGTCTTCCAGCAGTTCTTCCGCGTACCGGGCACGACAGCTCGCGGGTTTGGCCTGGGGCTCTACCTTGTGCGGCAGCTCGTCCTGGCGCACGGCGGGACGGTCAGCCTCACGGATGCCGAGCCGACAGGCGCGCGGTTCACGGTTGTGCTGCCGGCCGCCGAGGCGCGCGTGGCGCCTACTCCTCGGGGCTCGTCGTCCTCGGGGTCCGTACCCAGCGCCGGGCGCCAACGCCCAACAGTGCCTGCGCGTAGAGAGCCACTTTCCAGGCGAGGTAGAGCGGAGCTGCCAGAAGGGCCCGCCATGCCTTAGGCGGGACGCCCGCCACCATCATCCCCCCAATAACGTGCAGAGCCACGCCTGCCAGGCTGGCGAGGCCCAGCGCGGCCAGCGCCTGGCTCCCCAGCAGGAAGCCGCCCAGCGCGCTCACGGCGCCCAGCGCCACGACCACTGATAGCGGCGGCACCATCGGCTCAAGTGCGGCATCGATGGCGGCGAGTGAACGGCGCCGCAGCCCCCTGGCCAGCAGCGGCAGCGACGAGCGCCGCGCCACCATCCAGCGGCCGGCCTCCCAGCGCAGGTTCTGGGTGCGCGCGCCACGCAGGGAGCCCGGCATCTCGCCTTCGATGCGGGCCTCGGGCGCGAACTCCACGCGGTGCCCGGCATCGACGATGCGCAACCCCTGCTCGGCGTCCTCGACCACGGAGAACGACTTCCAGCCGACCTCCTGCAGAAGGCGCACTGAGAAGGCCATGCCGTTGCCCTTCAGCCCGCACGACCCGCGGAATGGCTCCTTGCCCAACGGCCTCACGTAGTGCATCAGCGCGAACGAGATGGAGCGCAGGGCCTCTGCGGTGGACTCTGGGTGGAGGACGGCGTAGTAGCCCTGGACCGCCTCCGCTCCGCCGGCCAGGCGGGCGTCCATCGCCCGCAGGAAGCCGCTGCCGGCCACTGTGTCGGCGTCGAACATGGCGACGGCGTCGTAGTCCGAGAGCGCGATCTGGCCGAGAGCCCAGTCGAGGGCATAGCCCTTGCCCCGGCGCTCCAGGTCGTGGCGCTCCAGCACCTGCACACCGCAGGAACGGGCGATCTGTGCCGTATCGTCATCGCAGTTGTCGGCGATCACGTAGATGTCGGCAAGACCGCGCGGGTAGTCGAGCGATTGGAGGCTGCGCAGCGTCCGGCGGATGAGCAGCGACTCGTTGTGCGCGGGGACGAGGACGGCGAAGCGCGTCCGTGGCGTGAGCGGCTGGACAGCCGCCTTGCGGCGCGGCCTCTGCACCGCCGCGGAGATGGTGAGCGACGCCGCGTAGAGGGACGAAGCGCCGGCCACCAACCCGGCGGCCCAGAACGGCAGGGCGACGAAGCCGGCCATCAGCGCCCCGCCGTCTGCAGCGCGGGCGTGGCCCCAGCCGATTCGCGGCCAGGATCGATCAGCGACGCCAGCGCGGCGACGTAGCGCTCCAGGCCGCCTTGAGTGGAGCGCTTGCCGTTGGCGCCGAGGGCCAGCGCGACGTCCGGACGTTCGAAGACGTAGCGCATCGCGGATCGCAGCGCGCCGGGGTCCTGCGGCGGCACGTAGATGCCGCTGGCGTTCTCGATCGCAGGGCCGGATTCCGGCCAGGACGTGGCCGCGGCGGTCCAGAGGGGGCCCACCAGCGCGTCCTGCTGGCCCGGCGTGCGCGTCGCGATGACGGCCTTGCCCGCCGCCATGGCCTCCAGGACGGTGGTGATGCCGGCCTGGAAGTCCGTCGGCAGAAGCGGCACCACGACGAAGCGCGAATGGCTGTACAGATCGCGCAGAGCTACGTAGTCGAAGCTGCCGGCGGTGACGTTGGCAGGCAGCGCCTCGCGCGGGCGGTTGCGGGAGCGCGACCAGTGGCTCGCCGCGGCAATCGTGAGACTGACAGGCACGCCGTCGATCGCGCTGAGCAGCGTGTCGTAGTCCCGCTGCTCCAGGCCGCAGCTCACGACGAGCGGCTCAGAGGCTGCGGCGGGCCGGGCACCCCAGAAACCGGCGTCCACCTGGTAGGGCACGAGGTGCACCCTGCGTTCGGCGAACTTGAGCTCGCTCGTCGCGAAGTTGCGCTGCATCGGCGAGTGCACGATGAGAGCATCGATTCCGCCGCGGGCGAATCGCGCGAGCTGGCGCTTCCGCCAGGGCGAGAGCCAGTGGCCGATCATCACGTGGCGCGGCCGCCGCTTCTTTCGCGCGAGGATCGCGGCCAGAGGTAGCCCGATGTGCTCGCCGTCGGAGAAGATGACGTCGTACTCGGACTGCACGCGAGATGCGAGCCAGGCCAGGCCGGCGCCGCGGCGGAGTGCGCGGTCAAAGAGCTGCGCTGTGCGGCTGCGGCCAACGTCGGAGAGGTCGAGGATATCGGCGCCGAGGGCGGCCGCCAGCTCCAGGTAGTCCTTGCGGGGTGAGAGGCCCGCTTCTACGTCCGCGCGGCCGGCGCGCCAGTCGTTCGTCGTGATGAGGGCCAGCACTTTGACCATGGCGCGCCCTCAGTTTGCGAGGGAGGCGGCCATCGGCGCAAGGCCGGCCAGCGGGTCCGCCGGCGGCTCAACGCCCAGCACCTCCCGCATCTTGTGCACGTCAGCTACGAAGCGCACGACCTCGACGCCGCGCGCCGGTTCGCACTGCATCTGCGAGTTGCTGGCGGTGAGGTTGAGGATGCGGTCCGCCAGCTCGCGCAGCGGTACGCCCTGCCCGCTGCCGACGTTGATCGGGCCGTTCACGCTGCACTCGGCGGCTGCCAGGAGAGCGTTCACGGCGTGCTCCACCCAGAGGAAGTCCAGAACCTGCTGGCCACCGTAGAGGCGCAGCTCCTGGCCCTCCAGGGCGCGCTGAAGCCACATGGGGATCACGCGGTCTCTGTCGCGGGGGCCGTAGAGGTTGGCGAAGCGCAGGACCTGGCACTCCACACCCGTGGAGCGCTGCCACGTGCGGCAGTAGACCTCGCCGGCCACTTTGCTGGCGCCGTAGGGGTTCTTGGCCCGCAGCGGCGCCTCCTCGGAGACCGGCAGCGTGTCCGGTTCGCCGTAGACCTCGCGGGAAGAGGAGAAGACGATCCGGCGCACACCGCGCTCGGCGGCGGCCTGGAGGACGTTGAACGTCCCGACGACGTTGCTAGTGAAGGAATACTCGCGGTCTTCCACCGCGCCCATGACGTTGGATTGCGCGGCGAGGTGGTAGATCACCTCCGCGCCTTCACTCACTGCCTGCACGGCGTCGTACTCCCGGATGTCGCCTTCGACCAGCGTTATCGACCCGCTCTCCAGGTGCGCTGCGAGGTGGGCCCGCTTGCCGCGCCGGAAGTTATCGAGGACAGTGACGGTGTCGCCGCGGGAGACGAGCGCGTCGACGAGGTGGCTGCCGAGGAAGCCCGCGCCGCCGGTGACGAGAGCTTTCATCGGCCCGCGGTTACCGCGTCCGATTCCGAGCGCTGGCGGTCGCGGCAGACGCCCTTCAGCACGTCTATCACGCGCTGGGCGTTCACCTTGCTGTCGTACATCTCCTCGGCCAGGCGGCGGCCGGCGAGCCCCATCTGCACCCGCAGCTCCTTGTTCTCCACCAGCACGTTGAGGGCGGAGGCCAGCGCCACGTCGTCGCCGGCCGGGACGACGAAGCCGTTATCGCCGTGCTTCACGGCCTCAGGCAGCGCGCCGACATCCGTCGTCACGATCGGCAGGCCGGCGGCCATGGCCTCGCCCAGCACGACCGGGAAGCAGTCGCCCAGCGTCGGCAGGACGAAGACGTCCGCGTCGCGGTAGAGCGAGAGCAGCTCCGGCGAGTTGGAGCCTACGCCGCGGTAGACGAAGACGCCGTCTTCGGGCGGCACGTCTTCCTGGGTCACCAGGTGCAGCTCTGTGCGGCCTCGCAGGGCCGCGCGGTGCACCTTCAGCAGGACCTCACCGCCCTTGCGGTGGAAGTCGCCGCCGACAAAGAGCAGCTTCACAGGGCGGCCGCTACCGTTGACGTGCCGCTCTGCGCCGAACGGGAACATGTCGATGGCGGCGCCGGGCGCGATGACGTGGATGCGCTCCCGGTCCACCCCGTAGTCAGTGATCAACGAGTCTTCGGCCCAGTGGCACCACGTGATGATGGCAGCAGCCTTGCGAAAGACGCGGCGGCGCATCCGGCGCTTGAGGTACTCGATCGGGCGGGGGCGCTTCTTGTGCCCGTACCAGGAGCCGACCTGGTCGTAGTTTTCGGGCGTGGCATCGGCCGAAAGGACGGTGGGCACGCGGTCCATGTACTTACCGGCGAAGAGGCTGATGGTGATCGTGTGAATGAACAGCGCGTCGAACTGCCCGGCAACCGCCCGGCGGAGCGGGCTGATCGCCTTCAGGCTCCCGCGCACGCTCCAGTTGCTCGAAACGACGGGCAGCGACCAGGGCAGCCCCTGCGACTCGAACTCGACGTTCGACCAGTCGGCCTCCAGCTCGTTGTCGTTTTCGACGCCCCAGCCGAGCGTTTGCGTGTGGCTGCGGTGGCCGAGGGTCTGCTCCATCACAAAGCCGACCTGCCAGGGTGGGCGCCTGTGTCCGTTCTCGAGTACCATACGTTCTCCGCTCATTATGTCGTGTCCGCTGCTCGCAACTTCCAATAGAAGATTAAGGTTTGTCCGTTGATTCACGGTTGATTCCGCGTGGGGAAACAGTTCGCTACGGGGGAGTTATGTCAACGGCCCTCCCGCCAATCAGCGAGCGGAAGATGGCGTCCGTGCCCAGTTCCTCGGCGACACCCTGGTAGTACATCAAGTTGAAGGCCACGCTGTAACACGGCCGCGCGATACGGAATACGCCCATCTCCCCGGTGGCGGCGGCCACGGCCAGCGCAGCGCCGGCGACGGCGCGCGACCTTCGCTCGTGGCCGGCCGCGAAGCGGACCACGGAACGCAGCAGCGAGTTGCGCTTCGGGAACTCGTGGCGGATCAGGTCCAGCATGCCGCGGCGTCCCTTGTCCCGCCACATGCGGACGTCGTATATGCCGTACTGGTACGGCACTTTCCACCAGGCGGCCAGGCTGCGCTCAGCGTAATGCGTCACAACGGCGCCGGGGTGGAAGGCGAAGCGCACACCTGCATCCCACAGCCGGTAACCGAACTCGACATCCTCCGCGCGCTTGAACGCGGAGTCGAAGCCGCCGGCGTCCAGGAACTCGGCGCGGGACATGGAGGCGTTGGCCGTGTAGAACTGGCGCGGCGTGGGCTGGTAGAGGCCCTCCATCATCGCGCGGTACTGCTTGTCCAGCACCTCCTGCTCCCAGAGCACCCAGGAGCGGCGGCGTCCGCGCGCGGGGCGCACCATCGGCCCGATGATCACCGCGCGTTCTATGGTGCGGTGCGCGGCGGCGTGCCGGGAGAGTAGGCGGGCGTCCGCCTCGCAATCGTCGTCCAGAAAGAGGACCAGGGGGGCCTGCGCGCTGGCCACGCCCAGGTTGCGGGCGGCGCCGGGTCCGCCGCGTTCAGAGGCAATCCAGCGCAGCGGAAAGGGCGCCGTGTAGGCGGCCAGCATCTCGCGCGTGCCGTCCGTGCAGCCGTCGTCAACGACAACGACCTCGAACAGAGGTGCGTCCGCCTGGCCGCGCAGCGAATCAAGGCAGCGCTGGAGGCTGCGGCAGCGGTTGTACGTGGGGATGACCACGCTGATTGTGGGAGGCAAGGCTAGGGCGCCCCTCGCTTGAGCAGCGCGGGCACGGGCGCGACCGTCTTCGGCCCCTCTGACTGGCCTACCGTCCCGACGACCGTGATCATGGCCAGGGCGACGGCTAGCACGGACAAGGTCCGGGCGGAGTTCAGGCCCAGGTCTTCCCAGCCGAACAAGAACACCATCGGTATCGTGCACGCGGCCACCAGGCCCCAGGCGCGCAACAGCGGTTCCACCTCCCGCCTGGCCGTGGCCATTCCCTTCATCATGGCGTGACCGAAGGCGCCAAGGAGCAGGACAAACGGCACGATCCCGCCGTTCATCCAGATCGCCAGTACGGAGTTGTGCGGGGTGAAGTGCTGGAACGACCAGAATCCCGTGAGGTCCGGCACCGGACGCACGAAGACGTACTCCTTGCCGAATCCCGAGCCCAGGATGGGATTCTCACGAATGTTCCACTCTACGTTGAACGCTTCGGCCTCACGGTAGGTGTTGGATGAGACGTCCTCGGAGTCCGAGTTGTCGCCCATGATCGCGCGCACGGCGCGCGCGGGCTGGCCAAGCGAGCCATTGGCGTTCCAGGTGGCTCCTATGTAGCCGCCGCCGACTATCAACACGATTGGCATGACGATGATCGCCAGCCGCCACTTCTGCTTGATGAAGGCCAGCGTCATCAACACGAGACCGAAGTCCAGGGCGACGAGGCCGACGCGCCGTTTCAACACCAGCAACCCGCCCAGTGAGATGGCGCCGGGGATCAGCATCAGCAAGCGCAGACGAGAACCCTTGCCCCAGATGATCGTGCCTGCGGCCAGCAGGACGACCATCGCAGCGAAGAGGGCGTTCTCATGCGAGAGAAACTCGACGTCCACGCTGGTCCTGAGGTGGCCGGGGCGGATGACTGTGAACTGCACCCAGAGGGCGCTGAGCGACATCACCGTAATCGCGCCAACGAGCACGGCGGTGAATTCGTGGACATGACGCCTCTCCTTGAGCAGGTTGATCGCTGCCAGGTAGATCACCGGGACGTAGAACAGCGAGCGGACTTCCTGCACGGCGACGTTATAGTCCCCCCCAGCATAGAAGCCCCGCAGGATGCCCGGGAGGATGGCGAGGCAGAGCAGGGCCCACGGCCAGAACAGGTCCCCGGCCCGCATGCCCGCTGCCTTGCGGCGGCTGAACACGCTGAGCAGGATGATGCCGAGGGCCACGTCCAACGTAGAGATGGGAAATCCGTGAATGTGGAAGAGACCGCTGAGACTTTCGTAGAGGACTGTCAAGTCGCGGAGAAAGACAAAGCCGCTGCTGCCTTCCACCATGCAGAAGACGGATATGACTCCGTACAGGCCCTGCCGGGGATAGAGGAACAGCAGAACGGCGAGGCCAGCCGCCAGGGCCATGCTGAACACCTCGAAACCGGCGACGAGAAAGCAGAGGCCCAGGAAGAGCACGCAGGCAATGAGCGCGGCGTAGATCCAGATGGCCTGGTTGCGTTGCGCGAAGGCGCCCCGGTGGAGAGCCAGGGCGGTCATTGCATCAGGCCGTAGAACTGGAGGAAGGCCAGCGCAACAACTGACGCGCCGGCCAGGGTGATCACATACGTGCGCCGGTTGCTATACGAGGTGTAGAGTCCGGCTACGGCAACGCCCAGGAGGAACAGCAGGACAAGTTCCACGGTCCCACCTTCAGGCGGACTCTCCGTCTTCGGACAGGATGCGCCGCAGCCACCAGGGCGCGGAATGGCGGACGTTGTTCAGCACCACCCCAACCAGCTTCTCGCGGCCGATGAGGCTTACCGCGCGCTCCATTCTCTCCTTTGACGTCTGGCCGGCCTTGATCACCAGGACGACGCCGTCCAGCAGGTCGATCAGGGGAATCGCCTCGCCACCGGAGAGAGCCGGCAGGTCGATGATGATTGTCGAATAGCTGGAGCGCAGGCCTTCCAGGGCCTGGCGGAGGAAGGGCTGGCCCAACAGGTGAGCGGGTTCGTCGGCTGTTAGGCGCAGCGGGAATTTCTGAGCCGATGGCTGGCTGGCGCTGGCGGTGACGATGCGCAGCCGGTCCACCGGCGTCTGCTGGATGGCATTCTCAAGCGGGATCCGCTGGCGAAGGAAGTCCTCCAGGCCGGGCTTGTCCCAGCGGCCCAGGTCCGCCGCCAGCGTCGGGCTGCGCAGGTCTGCTTCAACGAGCAGCACGTCGCCCTCGCCGCGGTGAGCGAGAGCCGTGGCCAGGGCCAGTGAGATAGTGCTCTTGCCCTCGCCGCGGTCGATGCTGCAGACGGCGTGTATCTTGCCCGGCTCCGGGCCGGCGCCGCCGGGGCAGTCCCTGGCCAGGCCGGCCAGGATGCTATCCAGCAGGTAGAACGTCTCGTTGCGCTCGATCGCCTTGACCGCCAGAGTGTGCAGCTCAGCGGCGGCCGCCTCTGAGCTGGCGCCTTCCGGCATCTTCCGCTTGCGTGCGGCGAACGTCGCTGCCCTTAGACCGTTAAGCATGGCTTCCCCTTTACGATGATCCGCCCAAGAGCCCACGAGAGACCATGACGGTAAGGCGAACGAAGTGCTGGGGCCACGAGCGCTGCCTCTTCGAGATGTCAGGCAGCCCCACAACCGGCAGGCCCATCGCCCGCACTTCTTCCGGGAGGCGAATGCGGTCGTCGAGCCGGATGAGCGCGAAGAGAAGGAGGCCGCTGGCCGAGATCCCCAAGAGCAGGCCGAGCATGGGCAGAAGAAGGACGTCCTTCATGCTTGTCGGCAGCGGGGATGTCGGCAGCTTAGCTTCGTCCTGCACGCGGAAGCCGATGTCCTTGCCTGTGACAGCGGCTTCCTTCTGGATGTTGATCTCATCGATCTTGTCCAGCAGGTTGTTGTAGTCGTCCCTGGCGGTGGAAGCAAGGCTCTGCAGCTCCGCCAGCTTGGGATCGGTCGTGCCGGACTCGCTGTCGATTGGGTTGTTCAGAGTCGCCTGGTAGTCAGCGACGTCCTTCTCCCGCTGCGTCAGCTCCTGGTTGGCCGTGTCGAGCCGGGCCTGGTAGAAGGCGATCGCAGCGTCGCCCTGGGCGACGACGTCTGTCTTGTAGTAATCGGCGTATGCGGCGATGATCGCCTCGACTACCGACTTCGTGAGGGCGGGGTCGGCGCTCTGGTGGGTGATCGAAAGGACGTTCACCCCTTCCGGCGTGATGTATGTGCGACTGCGCACCTCGCCGGCCTGCACCGCAGACGGCTGATTCTTCAGGCCGTCGACCCGGCTGGCCACGTCCAGCACGAAAGAGTCCAGCTTGAGGAGGTCGCCGTAGGTCTGGGCCTGGGCCTGGGCCGGCGTGAGGTAGGGGTTGTCCGGCGCCAGGCTGGACTGCAGGAACGGCGTGCTCTGCGCCCAGGCCCGTGTTGTGGAGCTGTAGACATGGCTGGAGCGCAGGGCGGATCCGGCCAGGCCGGCGGTAATCAGCACCACCAGCGGCAGGATGACCAGAAACTTGTGACGGAATAAGGTGTCTAGCGCTTTGTAAGACATGTCGGGAGAATTGCCTCTTTTGTACCTATCTACAATGCCAAGGAGACGTTGCGCGGAGGTTGAGCGACGGTTGAAGAAGCGTCGGTGGGCTAGTAGGCGCCTCTGGTTGAGAGCACCGCGGGAAGCGTGCGCAGGAGAAGCCAGACGTCGCCGCGGAGGGACCAGTTACGGATGTACTCCTGGTCCAACCGGATCATCTCTTCGAAGGGCAGGTCGCTGCGGCCGCTGACCTGCCAGAGCCCGGTCAGGCCCGGCTTCACGGTCAGCCTCTCCAACTGCCAGGCCTCGTAGCCCAGGACCTCCCGCATCAGGCCGGGGCGCGGCCCGACCATGCTCATCTCGCCGCGCACCACATTGAAGAGCTGCGGCAGCTCGTCCAGGCTGGTCTTGCGCAGCCAGCGCCCCAGCGGCGTCATTCGCGGGTCACTGCGGGTCTTGAAGATGGGCCCGCCAACCTCGTTGAGATGCGCAACTTCGTCCTGGCGCGCTTCCGCATCGACGTACATCGACCGGAACTTGTAGCTGATGAAGAACCGCCCCCCTTCGCCGACGCGCAGCTGGCGGAAGAGCGCCGGCCCCGGGGACGTGACTTTGACAGCGATGGCGATGGCGATCATGAGCGGCATGCTAATCAGCAGCAGCGTGAGCGCCAAGGCCAGGTCCATGGCCCGCTTGGCCGGGCGGCGTAACCCTCCCCGGACTTGCGGCCGCGGCCACGGCGTAGCAACGGGCTGCGAGCCAACGAGCGTGGCTGGGCCGATCTCCTGGGCTTTCACTACGGGTACATCCCCATTGCCTCGGCGATGGAGGTGATGGCGCGGTGGTTGCCGTTGGCCGAGCTGGGCACCCCGAAGCCCTGGTACGTAAAGCCGAGCCGGCTCATCGCCTCGCCGTCCCAGAAGTTGCGCCCGTCAAGGAGCACGGGGCGCCGCATGCGCTCTCGTATCACGGTCATGTCGATATCGCGGAACTCGGGCCATTCCGTGATCAGCACGAGGGCGTCTGCGCCTTCGGCCAGTTCGTAAGCGTCTTTCGTGAAGGCTACGCCGGGCAGCAGGTTGCGCGCCGCATCCATCGCCACCGGGTCGTATGCACGGGGAAGGGCGCCCATCGCCACCAGCGACTCCGCGATGTCGATGGAAGGCGCGGAGCGCAGGTCGTCCGTGCCCGGCTTGAAGGCGAGCCCCAGCAGACCGACGACGGCGCCTTCCAGCCCGCCCAGCAGGCTGTCCAGCTTGCGGATGGCGTGGCTGCGCTGCGTGGCGTTAACCCGCTGCACGGCCTCCAGGATGCTGGGCGTGACTTCGCAGCCGTTGGCCATGTGGACAAGGGCCTTGACGTCCTTCGGGAGGCAGCTGCCGCCCCAGCCCAGTCCGGCGCCCAGGAACTTGTGCCCGATGCGCCGGTCGTAGCCCATCCCTTCGGCCACCTTGCGGACGTCCAGGTTGGCGGCGTCGCAGAGCTGTGCGATCTCGTTCATGAAGGAGATCTTGGTGGCCAGGAAGGCGTTCGATGCGTACTTGATCATCTCGGCCGTGCTGCAGTCCGTGACGATGACGGGGCGGCCGGCGAAGCTGTAGAGCCCGGCAACGCGGTCCGCAGCGGCCTTGTGTGCGCTGCCAAGCACGATGCGCTCCGGGTTCAGGAAGTCCTGGATGGCGGTGCCTTCGCGGAGGAACTCCGGGTTGGCGACGACCTTCACCCCGGCCTGGGGGTTGCGCTTGTTCATCAGCTCTTCGACGAATTCGGCGGTACCGATGGGCGCGGTGCTCTTCTGGACGATGATCGCCCCCGGAGACACGAGCAGCGCCATGGCGTGGATAGCGTTGAGGAAGGCCATCAGGTCCGTGTTGCCGTTGGAAGCGCTGGGCGTGTGGACAGCCACGAAGATGAACTCGCGGCCGGGGATCGCCTCTTCTGGGTCGGTGGTGAAGGAGACGCGACCGTCGCGCGCTCTCTCGGCGATCATCTCGGCCAGGCCGGGCTCATAGATCGGGACGATGCCCCGGCGCAGCCTGGCGACCTTCTCTTTGTCGATGTCCAGGAAGGTGACGTTGTGGCCCAGGTGAGCCCAGCACGCGCCCGTGACGAGGCCTACGTACCCCGCGCCAACTACCGCAATCTCTGCCATTGGGCCAGGTTTACCCCCTACTTCGGTGGCGTTCTTGCCAACGATGCTAGGCGGCAGGCCTCAAGGTCAGGTTGACTACTTGTGCAGAATCCGTCGGGCGGCGATTAAATCGGCGTTACGCGACGGCCAGCGAGTAGCCCAGCCCCGGCACGGAGCGGATGAACCCCGGCTGGTCCGGCGAAAGCGCCAGCTTGCGGCGGATGCGCGAGATATGCGTCTTCAGGAGCGCCGGATCGCCTTCAGCGACGCCCTGCCAGGCGAAGTCCGCCAGGCGGCTGGTTACCACCACCCGGCCGGCGTTGGCGGCCAGGCAATAGAGGATGCGAAACTCCATCCGGGTCAGCCGCACTTCGCGACCGTCCCGGTGGACGGAGCAGAACTCCGGGTTGACAATCAGGTCGCCGACGTTGATGTTTCCTTCGAAGTCGCCGGTGGCGGCGGCCCGCACGCGGCGGTTCATCGCATCGATGCGCAGGGTCAGCTGCGTCACGCTGAATGGCTTCGTCACGTACTCGTCGGCGCCGACTTCCAGCCCGCGGATGATGTCTTGCTCGCCGACGGAGCCGCTCATCAGGATGACCGGCACGCTGGAGGTTTCGCGGATGCGGCGGCAGAGCTCCAGCCCGCCCATGCGCGGCAGGTTGACGTCGGCGATCACCAGGGACGGGCGTTCCGTCTTCCAGCGTTCCAGCCCTTGCTGGCCGTCCGTGGCCGCGATGATGGAGTGGCCTTTGCGCCGCAGCGCGAAGGTCAGCACGTCCATCAGGTCCGCATCGTCTTCAACCAGTAGCATCTTCATAGCACGATCACTCCACGCCGCCGGCCAGCGAGACGGAACCGGGCTGCGCCAGGAGGGCGCGGAACCAGTTGACTGTCTCGGTCAGCCCTTCTCGCAGGTTGGTGCCGGGGACCCAGCCCAGCCTGACCTTTGCCTTGGTAATGTCCGGCTTGCGCCGCATCGGTTCTTCTTCCCGGGCCGGCTCCATCACGATCTCCGATGAGGAGCCGGTCAGCTCCTTGATCAGCTCCGCGTACTCCAGGATGGTGTGCTCGTCGGGGTTGCCCAGGTTGATCGCCTCGCCGTTCCCGGAGGCCGCGAACATCACGCCCATCAGCCCATCGACCAGGTCGTCCACGTAGCAAAGACTGCGGGTCTGGCTGCCATCGCCGAAGACGGTGAGCGGGCGTCCCTGGAGCGACTGTTTGATGAAGTTCGGCACCATGCGTCCGTCATTGGGATCGCTGCGTGGGCCGTAGGTGTTGAAGATGCGCACGATCCGCACATCCAGCCCGTTGGCGCGGTGGTAGGACATGGTGAGGGCTTCCGCGAAACGCTTTCCTTCGTCGTAGCAGCTGCGCGGGCCGATGGAGCTCACGTTGCCCCAGTAGCTTTCCGTCTGGGGGTGCTGCAGAGGATCGCCGTAGATTTCGGAGGTGGATGTCAGCAGGAAGCGTGCCCCGGTCCGCTGGGCCAGCTTCAACATCTCCCAGGTGCCCACGGCGTTCACCGTGGCCGTCTCCACCGGGATCTGGAAGTAAGCGACGGGGCTGGCCGGGCTGGCCAGGTGAAAGATGTAGTCCACCGGCTCCGTCCAGTGCAGCGGTAGGCGGACGTCACTCTCGCGGAAGGTGAACCGGGCGTTGCCCTCCAGATGAGCGACGTTCTGCCGGTTCCCGGTGCAGAGATTGTCGACGCAGACGACGCGGTGGTCGAGCTCCAGGAGCCGGTCACAAAGATGCGATCCGATGAACCCTGCGCCACCTGTAACGATAGATGTAGTCATGGAAGAATTCCCGCAGTCTTTACCCCCCCGACACCGTTTATATCGGATGAGCGGAGCGAGCCGGGTAGAGACGAAGTGCAGAGGCCGTAGAGATCAAGCGTCAGGGCGGAAGATATATCCCACGCCGTGCACAGTCTCGATGTAAGGCGCACCGGACGGCCCCGCGCCGAGCTTCTTGCGGAGGTTCCGGATGTGCCCCTTGATGAGGCTGCCGTCACTCTGATCGCGGTATCCCCAGACCCTGTCATTGATGTAGCGGTAGGTGAGAACGTGGCCCGGATGGAGCGCCAATTCCTTCAACAGCTGGAACTCCAGTTTCGTAACATTCACCTTCTGGCCGTTCCTCAGGACCTGCCGTCGTCCGCCGTCCAGCACCAGGTCGGCGACGGTCAGTGTATTTTCCGCGGCGCCCTGCTGTATGGCGGCCGTGGACCTTCGCATCACCGCGCGGATGCGGGCCAGCAACTGACCGGGGGAGAACGGCTTCGTGACGTAGTCGTCTGCGCCCAGCTCCAGGCCGCGCATGATGTTCTCGTCGCCGTGGTAGGCGGTGAGCATGATGATGGGCGTCGGCGAGTTCCGGCGGACCTGCTCGCAGACTTCCCAGCCGTTGACGCGCGGGATGTCCACGTCAAGGAGGATCAGGTTCGGGTTGCTCTCCTCCCAGGTCTCAAGGGCTGACTGGCCGTCGTGGGCAACGTGGACCTCGTGCCCTTCACGGCGCAGCATATATGCCAGGACGTCCGTCAGGTCCGTGTCATCTTCGACAACCAGGATCGACATGCTATACCTCTTCTAAGAGACGGCCAGGCCGTTTTGCAGCGCCAGCGCCGCGGCCTGGACCCTGTTGGCTACTTCCAGCTTGCGCATGATGGTGCGGACGTGGGCCCGCACCGTATGCTCCGAAATAGACAACTCTCGGGCGATCTTTTTGTTGCTCTCGCCGCGGCTGATCAGGCGCAGGATGGCCAGCTCACGCGGGGTGAGCACCCTGAGCGACTGGCGCGAGTTTCCTAGCGATGCGCGCGCCAGCTCTTCGGTGACGAGCCGCCGGGCCACGCGCGAGATCACGATTTCGCCGGCGGCCAACTCCGCCACGCTGTTGACGAGGGCGCTGCCGTCCAGGGACGCGCCCAGCGCCCCGCGGGCGCCCGCCCGGAGCGCGGCCAGGAGCGCCTCTTCGTCCTCCTGCAGGCTGATGAACGCGATGCTGGTGCCGGGCGCTTCGGCCTTCACTTCTTCGATGAGGTCCACTACTTCTGAGCCCCGGGCTGTTGAGAGCAGAATCGTGACGTCTGGCCGGGAGTGGACGAGCAGGCGACGCCGTTCTTCCTCGGCGGCGGGCGGACCGAATACTTCGTAAGTGCTGTGCTGGCGCAAGAGTGCAGCGATGCCGCTACCTGCGAGGTAGTGGTCGCTAATGATGGCGATGCGAGTCACGGTTTCCCCCCTCTATTGCCTTGGCGCGTCCCTGGCAGTGAGCGCCTCGGCGTCTGGCTGGAAGAGTCGTCAGGGCGTGGTGGCCGTAGTTCCTCCTGACGTTCTCTCTGTGATTGCGGGGACCGTGACCCGGACGGCGTGCGTGACCGACGCGGGCGACCCTGCTATCGCCGGGACAAGATGCGAAGTGAAGCCGCTTCCGGACACCATTCCGTCACGACCCCAGGCCCCCCGAGCGGAGCCCCGCGTCGCGCGGTGATGCCCAACCGCGACCGAGCACTTTCTTACCTCGCAACTTCCGATCAATGCAAAGTCCTTCACCCTTACAACCGATCAAGTGCCGCCAAGTTTCCACAATGTTGATAGTTTT
>DATKKM010000061.1:0-7800 GCA_035542855.1 Dehalococcoidia bacterium | reverse complement strand
ACTTCTACTCCGGGATCATCTACCAGGCGCTGGGCTTCCCGGTGGACATGTTCCCGGTGCTCTTCGCGATACCGCGCACGTCCGGCTGGCTGGCCCAGTGGCGCGAGTTGCTGGCAGACGAAGAGCAGAAGATCGCGCGGCCCCGCCAGATCTACGTCGGCCCGCAACGCCGGCGCTACGTCGCTATCGATCATCGCAAGTAGCCGCTGCCCGGCGCGTTCCCGTCGCGTAAGATGGCCCCGATGCCACGCCTCACGTTGCTCGCCGCGCTCGCGGCCGTCGCGCTGCTCTTCCTCGCCCTTCCCGGCGCCCGCGCGCACGCCGACGAAGGCTGGACGATCGACTCCTACGACGTGACCTACAGCATCGACCAGTCCGGGCTCGTCAACGTGGTCGAGGACATACGCGTGGACTTCGGCGGTCTCGAGAAACATGGCATATTCCGCGAGATGCCCGTCCGCTACGACTACGACGACAAGAGCGACCGGCTGATCAGCCCCGGCAACTTCGAGGTGGACGACGGGAGGGGAAACGCTATCCCCTTCGAGCTGATCTCCTCCTCCGCCAACCTGCAGGTCAAGATCGGCGACGCGGACAAGCTGGTCAGCGGCAAGCAGCGCTACCGCGTCAGCTACGTGCTGACGGGCGCCATGAACCGCTTCTCTGATCACGACGAGCTCTACTGGAACGTCACCGGTCTCGGTTGGCCGGTGAGCATCACGCGGGCGTCTGCTGACGTGCTCCTGCCGGACGTTCCGGTACAGCGCGCGGCGTGCTACGAGGGCCCGGCCGGCTCTACCGAGCCCTGCACTTCGACGCACCAGGGGTCCTCCGCGGGCTTCCGGACGGGGCGCGCGCTATCAGAGGGCGAGGGTCTGACGATCGTCGTCGGCGTGGCGTCCGGGCTGATCGACGTTGGGCCGCCGGTGCTGGTACCGAAGGAGAAGAGCGGCTGGCAGAAGTTCCTCGACCTGTTCGACGTGACCCCGATCACCGTCGGCGCCGGCACTTTGCTTGCGCTCGTGATGCTGGGGGCGGTCGCGCGGCTCTGGTGGGTGGAGGGACGCGACCGCTGGCTGGGCGACATGTTCTACCTGAACGACGGGGACGGCAAGGGCGTCGAAGCCACGAAGCCGATCCTGGCTCACGAGAGCATCGTCGTGGAGTACACGCCGCCGGAGCTGGGACGCCGGCAGCGCCGCCTGCGCCCGGCCGAGATCGGGGTCTTGCTTGATGAGCGCGCTGACACCCTGGACGTCAGCGCGACGATCGTCGACCTGGCGGTCCGCAAGCACCTGAAGATCACGGAGCTGAAGAGCGGCGGGATACTGGGCCTGTTCAAGAGCAAGGACTACCAGCTCGACAGGCTGGAGAACGCGGACGACGAGCTGCTGCCCTACGAATCGCAGCTGAAGGACGCGCTGTTCGACGACGGCGACACGGTCAAGATGAGCGACCTGAAGAACAAGTTCGCCAAGGACCTGGCCAGGGTAAAGAAGGCGCTCTACTCGCAGTCGATGCAAGACGGCTTCTTCGCGCAGAACCCGGAGACGGTGGTGACCATCTCGCGCGTGACGGGCATCGTCGTGGCGGCGGTCGGCGGAGGGGCGGTCTACGGGCTGGGCAAGCTGTTCGGCGGCGGGCTGATCGGCATCCCGGTCATCGTCGCGGGGCTCGCGGTTTTCGTGCTGGCCCCGGCAATGCCCCGGCGCACCGGGAAGGGCCGCGTGATGTACCGGCGCTCGCTGGGCTTTCGCAAGTTCATGGTGACGGCGGAGACGGAGCGCCAGAAGTTCGCGGAGAAGGCCAGCATCTTCCACGAGTACCTGCCGTACGCCATCGTGTATGGCTGCGTGGACCGCTGGGCGAAGGTCTTCAGGGTGCTGGGCATCGATCCAGGGCAGCCGGACTACTACGTCGGCACGGGGCCGTTCGTGCCGCTGGCCTTCGCGGAGAGCATGGCCAGCTTCTCCAACAGCGTCTCGAGCACCATGGCCTCAACGCCGGGCGGCTCCGGCGGCAGCGGGTTCGGCGGCGGCTCGGGCGGTGGCGGCGGTGGTGGCGGCGGCGGCTCCTGGTAGCCGGCGACAATGTAGCCAG
Organism: Dehalococcoidia bacterium; assembly: GCA_035542855.1. GTDB lineage: Bacteria > Chloroflexota > Dehalococcoidia > SM23-28-2 > RBG-16-64-32 > DATKKM01. The sequence goes on along the minus strand of DATKKM010000061.1, from coordinate 5,700 downwards.
AAGATTCAGTCAGCGGCGGAACCGTCCGGCGCTATCCGTCGTTAAACAAGGCAAGAGCGGGCTGGCGAGCCGAGGCGCGCTCTCACCGCCTTTGACCGGCCCCACCGCTTCCGGCTACACTGCCCGCGCACCCTCGCCAGCAGAGAACGCGAAATGCGAAGCTACGTCGCCCGCCTTGCCATCGTGCTCGTGGCCGTAGGTATCGGCCTCGCCGTGAGCCCTCACCCGTCGCACGCCGCGACTCCGCCGCTCGTCGAACCGATCGTCTGGCAGCTCAATCGCGACTACCCCGACGGTACGCCCACGGACTCCTCTCTGCCGATCCAGACGATCTACATCAAGACACACGACGGCACCGACTGGATGTCGACGTTCGACGCGCATCCGCTGGCGATTTCCGGTCCGGCGGCGCTGCAGAACATCATCGGCATCTATGCCTCGCAGGGGATACAGACGGCTGCGTGGTTCGTGCCCAAAGGCAGCGACTACGACGGCCAGGTCTACATGGCGGAGCAGGTGATCGACTCAGGGGTGACGGCGCTCTACGCGGACATCGAGCCGTTCGCGGGGTTCTGCAACCAGGACTGCGCGGCGCTGGCCCAGAACTTCTGGACGCGGCTGCGGCAGGAGCGGCCGAACGCCCGCCTGGGCGTGATCTACGATCCGCGGCCGTGGTGGCGCGATGTGTCCGGAATCGAGACCTGGTTTGCCAGCGCCAACGTGGCGATGCCGATGTGCTACTGGGATACATTCGCCGGCCAGGGCGTCTGGGGCGACCCGGCGGGCTGCGTCACGCAGGCGAAGGCCGACCTGGCGCCGCTTACGGGCGGCCGGACGCTGGAGTACTTGCCGCTGCTGCAAGGCGATAGCACGGCGGACCGGATCAGCCAGGCGATGGACGCGGCGGTCCGCTCCGGGGCGCAGCGGGTTAGCCTGTGGCGCCGCGGTGTAGTTGCGGGCGATGTCTGGAACATGATCCGCGATTACCAGGCCCCCAGCGGCCCGCACTGCGTCGACCAGCTGGTGGACGGTTGCCTGGTGCGGGAGGTCTTGCAGGGCACCGTTTACATGATCGAGGGCGGCGCTAAGTTCCCCTTCGCCAGCATGAGCGATCTGCAGGCGATGGGATTCGACAGCCGGGACGTGCAGGACCTGCCGCTGGGAGAGATCGGCGGCGTGCCGGACGTGCCGGCGGACGGGACGGTGATCCAGGAGTACGGCAGCCCGACGGCGTACGTGGTGTACGGAGGCGCTCGCTTCCCGCTGGCGTCGCAGGGCGCGCCGGCGGCGGTGGGCCCGACGCGAGCGGTACCGCCGGGCAGCGCGGGCCAGGTCCCGCTGCTGCCCCGCGACTATACGCGCTTCCGCGAACAGAGCTCCGCCGACGCGTTCCTGGTGCTGCGCGGCGCCCGCATCCAGTTGAACGATGAGGCGGAGCAGGCGCTGACAGAGTCCGGCTATCCCGATACACCGCTCTACGTGGTGCCGGACGGCGGCCTGACCCAGGTGCCCGTAGCCGAGATAAAGCGCGGCGATGTCGACTGCAACGGGACGGTCGGCATGATCGACGTGCTGATCTTCCTGCGGGCCGGCATCGGCGTGGGCGGCCCGGGCGTCTGCGCGCACATTGCGGGGAACGTCAGCTGCTTCGGCTTCGGGCCGGCTGGCAACGCGCTTGTGGTGCTGCTGTTTATCAACGACACGCCGCTGCAGACGACGGCAGCCTGCCCGAACGTCGGCGAGCCGATCCCGGCGCTGCTCGTCGCGCCGACGCCGACGCCGGGGCCCGCGGCGGCGCCATCGCCCGAACCGACCGAAACCCCCACGCCGGCGCCGTCGCCCGAACCGAGCGAGACTCCTGCGCCGACGCCGCCGGCAGCGACGGAGACGATCGCTGCCACGCCCAGCGACGTGCCGATGCCTTCGGCCGCGCCCTGATCAGCGCGAGTTGCCAGCGTGCGAGCTTTCCGGTAGCCTCTGTCGTGGTAACTGACCGGTCGGTCACTTAAGGAGACGACGCATGACGCCCCAACGCCTTGATTTCGGAATCTTCATGGCGCCTTTCCACCGGCGCGGCGAAAATCCGACGCTAGCCCTGCGCCGCGACATCGACCTCGTCGCCAGGCTGGATGAGCTCGGCTACGAGGAGGCCTGGATCGGAGAGCACCACTCTTCTGGCTGGGAGATCATCGCCAGCCCAGAAGTCTTTCTAGCCGCCGTGGGGGAGCGCACGCAGCGCATCCGCCTGGGCACGGGCGTCGTCAGCGTTCCCTATCATCACCCGTTCCACACCGCCGACCGCATCGTGCTGGTGGACCACCTGACGCGCGGCCGGGCGATGCTCGGCGTCGGGCCTGGGGCGCTGCCGGGCGACGCCTGGATGCAGAGTATTGAACCTTCGACGCAACGCGCGCGGATGGACGAGGGCCTGGGCGTCATCCTTCAGCTGCTGACGTCCGAGGAGCCGATCAGCTACGAGTGCGAGTGGTTCACCCTGCGCGAGGCGCGGCTGCAACTGAAGCCAATCCAGCGCCCGACGATGCCGATCGCGGTGGCGTCCACGCTGAGCCCGGCCGGCATGACCTGCGCCGGGAAGCACGGCGCCGGTGTGCTCTCCGTGGCCTCTTACTCTGAGCAAGGGTTGATGGCGCTCTCCACCCAGTGGTCCTTCTGTGAGCAGGCGGCGTCGGAGGCAGGGCGGCCGGCGCCGGACCGCCGCAACTGGCGCATCGTCATGCCGATCCACCTGGCGGAGACGCGCGAGCAGGCGCTGGCTGACATTGAGGACGGGATCCTGGCCTGGAACAACGAATACTTCGTGGAGACGCTGGGCTCCCCGGCGAACTCGCCAGCCAGCTCCGGCCGCGAGATGGCCGAACGCATGATGAACCTTGGCGCGATAATCGGCACGCCGGACGACGCGATCGACCGGATCAAGAAGCTACAGGAGATATCCGGCGGTTTCGGCTGCCTGCTGGGGCTGGCGCACGAGTGGGCGACGTGGGACAAGACGCTGCACAGCTACGAGTTGCTGGCGCGCTACGTGGTCCCGCAGTTCCAGGACAGCCTCTCCTGGATCGACCGTTCAGCCGAGTGGTCGATGGCGGCCAAGGGCACGCTGATGGACGGCGCGCGCAACGCGGTGATGAAAGCGATCACGGACCACGCGGCGGCGAAGGCTCAGGCGAAGGTGCTAGAACCGACACCGGGTCTGCACCGGATCACGCCGTCCGAGATAAAGGAAGCCGCGGAGAAGAGCTAGGACTCGCTCCAGCGGCGCTCGACGTCCTGGAGGAACCTCTCCAGGGAAGGAGACAACGGTGGGCTCTCCGGCTCCTGCTCCGGCTGCTGGCGCGCTTCCATGTCGTAGGCCAGCTCCAGCTCCTTGAGCCAGACCTGCAGGCGCGCGTCCTCTGACGCCGTCTCGTCGAGAGCCTGGCGCTGGCGGTCTGCCTCTTCGCGCACAGGGTCGATGTCGAGGTCGAGGCCGTAGAGGTTGGAGAGCAGCTCCAGCATCCCTTGCAGGCCCATGTAGTCGCGCTCGACCTGGGCGTAGGCGGGAAGCTGGAGGATCATCGTCGTCGTCTCGACGCCCAGGGACGGGCCGGAGGCGCCCATGATCGCCAGGATCGTCGTCGGCCCCTCGTAGTTGCTTTCGCGGACGCCGTTAGCCAGCAGCTTCTGGCGCATCGTCTCGTTGCTGGAGCCGCCGCTGGCCACCGGCCGGCGCGTGTGTGGCACCGGCGCGTACATGGAGCCGATCATCACGTACTCGCGTACGCCCAGGCGGCTCACCAGCTCGATCAGCCCTTCGACGAACTCCTCGCCGTTGTTGTGCGGCTCCAGCATGTGCGCCAGGATCCAGTCGCTCCCGCCGTCCTGGGCGGGCGCCCGGTGCAGGCGGGCGTTGGGTACGGTCACCTTGCGCTCGCCGCCTTCGCGGGAAAGCATCGGGCGGTAGCGGGTGAAGTCGAAGAAGCGGCCGGGGCGGGAGAGCTGCGCCAGTGGCTGCGCGTCCAGCGTCTCGCCGAGGAAGGCGAGTGTCATCGTGCCGACGGAGCCGACATCGATCCACGGCTGCAGCACGACGAGCATGCGCGGCTCGTGGAGCGGGGGCAGCGGGTCGACGACAGCCCAGGGGCCGATCTCAATCGTCATGGCCCAATTGTATCAGGGGTTGGTGAAGGGGCACGGGCGCGGCTGTGGGCGAAGAGGACGGCGAGCATGAGGGCGCAGAGGACCGGCGTCATGGCCACCCCCTGGCGCGGCCCGACTGAGGCGAGGATGGCACCCTGCACGGCGGGGAACACCACGGCGCCGGAGTTGCCGGCGGTCACCAGGGCCGCCGCTGTGCTGGAGGTCGTCGTCTCACGGGCGCCGATGGCCATGGCCAGCGGCCAGATCGGCCCGAAGGCGAGGCCGGTGACGAAGGCGGCGGCGAAGGCCAGCGCCAGCACGTCGCCGACGGCCACCAGGACAAGACCGGACGCCCCGGCGACGGAGATCGCTGCCGCCAGGAGGACCGGCGGGCTGTGGCGGCGGAGCAGTCCGCCGGTGAGGAGGCGGCCGGCCATCAGCGCGCCCCAGTAGCCGGACGTCACCAGCGCGCCGGCGATGACGCTGGCCTCCGCCGCCCGCTGCGTGTACGAGGAGACCCAGGCGCCCAGCCCGAACTCCGCGCCGACGTAGAAGAAGAGGACGAGGCCCATCATCACCAGGGCGGCGCTCCACCTGATCGCCAGGTGATCATCGCCGTGGCCGGCCGTGCGCGGCGTGCGCCAGGCAAAGACGGCGGCCAGCGCCATGAACGCGGCCAGGCCGGCGTACGCAAGCGTCAGATCGTCCGTGGCGTCGAGCGCGATGCCGGTCCAGAGCGGGCCGATCACCGCGCCGACCGCGAACATCACGTTGAGCCGGTTGATGTCCCGCGGTACGTCCTCCGCGGCGATGGTGACGAGCGCGTGCGTCGAGGCCACCACCAGCCCGTCGCCGACACCGACGATGAGCGCGCCCGCAAGCACGCCCGGGAACGAACCGGCGAGTGCGATCAGCGCCAGGCCGATAGCGCACAGCGCGAGCCCGAGCGACGTCAGCAGCGATGGGTCGATCCGCCCAAGGCGAAGCGAGACGGTGGTCGAGGCGCTGATCGAGCCGCCGGCCAGCGCCGTGAGTACGATGCCGGCCGTGCCCAGGCCGACGTCCGTCTCCCGGGCGATGAAGGGGAGCGCGGGCCCGAACGACGTGACATAGAGGCCGACGCAGAACAGACCGGCGAAGGCTGTCGTCTCGGCCCGGGCGGCTTGATGCGAGTGGCTGGCCGGCTGCACGAGCCCATTGTCGCGGGCCTGCCGGTGAGCCGATAGAGTGCGCGCTCAGCCCAGGACGAAGCTGACGACGACTTCCAGTCAGATCCAGCGACGGTGATGGAAGTAGGCGAGCAGGGCCACGGCGATGATGGCCATGGCGACGATGGTGACCGGGAATCCCCACTCCCAGTCGAAGGGGGGCAGCTGGTTATCGGCGAAGTTCATCCCGTATATGCCCGAGATGAGCGTGAGCGGGAAGAAGATGGCGCCGCCCGCCGTCAGCACTTTCATGATCTCGTTGAGCCGGTTGGAGACGACCGAAAGGTACGTTTGCAGGGCCGCGTCGGAAAGGTCGCGCAGCGCCTCGATGAGGTACTCGATGCGGACGAGGTGG
>DATKKM010000060.1:0-23744 GCA_035542855.1 Dehalococcoidia bacterium | reverse complement strand
GGGGACGCTTCCTCGCCGCCACCGCAGGCAGCCGCGCCCAGCACGATAAACGACACAAGCGCCGGGCCAAGTAGTGCAAACCTCATGGCTGGGCCTCCCTTCGCACACATACTGGCGCCGGCAAGCCGGTCGATGTCAGTGCCACTTGTCCCCCGGCGCCTTCCCCATTCGGACTGTGTGACTTCTGCTTCGCCGCAGGCAGCCATGCCTGATGATGCTGACGGCGCCTGCTGGCGCTAAGAACAAAACTGCCGGGCACAAAGCCCGGCGGTCAGACGTTAGCTATTGGCGACCCCGATCGGATTCGAACCGACGATCTCCACCGTGACAGGGTGGCATGTTAACCGCTACACCACGGGGCCTTATGCATAATTCTAGCCGCGCCTTGCCGGGCGGGTCAAACATGCGCGAACGTGACGCAAGCGCAAACGCCCCGGTATAATTCAGAGGTATTTCCGAACGGGAGTCAGCTTTAGCAGTGCCACGCAAGTACCACCGCCCACCGGACACCACCACCAAGCGCCGCAAGGCGCGCAAGAGTACGATTCCGTACGAGTTCCCGGCTACGGCTGAGCCCGCTGTCGATGTCGATGAGGCGCCGTTTGAAGAGGGAGATGAGGACGGCGATAGCTCAGTAAGCCTGGCGTCAGACCTGATGGCGGCAGTGCCCGCCCGCGCGGGCATCAGCGCCAAGGCTGAGCGGCACGTGACAGTAGACTACAGCTACGTCCGCGGCGAGGTCATCCGCAGCACCGCCATCATCGGCTTCCTGGTGATCTCGCTCATCATCACTTCGATCTTCCGCTAGATCTGCAGCCGGCCCGCTCCCACGAAGATCGCCACGATAAGCGCGATCCCGCCCCACAGGTCGTCTGACGGCACGATCGCGTACCCCGCGACGATGTTGTGCATGACATAGGCCAGTACCGCGCCGCCGGCCGCTATCACCTGGAGCTGCCGCCCTATCTTGCGGTTCGTGGCGATGCTAACTGACTCCCCGATGCAGTAGCCAACCCCCGCGCCGATGGCCAGCGTGAAGAACCCGGCCGTGTTGGGCAGAGCGGCGCCCCAGAGCGCGCCCACAGCGGCGCCCACCACAGCCGCCGCCCCCACGGCCCGCAGCAGCCAGACAAACCCCACCTCAAACTGGGGGAGTTTGCGGCGCGGCGCGCAATCCGGGCAGCGCGCGCCCACGTCCGTCATGACGGCGCACCTTGGGCATATAGGGGTCTCGCAGCGCCCGCAGCGCAGGCCGGTCTCTACGTTCGGATGCCGGGCGCAGTAGACGATGTCGGCAGACATCTATCCCGCAGTCGTCACGGCTCTTTGAGCAGAGCCCCTCTCTCTGGCCAGGGCGAAGAGGCGGTCCACGGGCTCGCGCGGGAGCGGGATATCGCCAGGCTCACGCTGCTGAGGGCCGCCCAGGCCGTGGTAGTCGCTGCCACCCAGTGGTATCAGGTCGAAGCGCTCGGCCAGCTGGCGGAACGTCTCTATCTCGCCGCCGTCGTAGTCCTGGTAGTAGACCTCTATGCCGGTCAGGCCGGCCGCTTTCAGCCGTTCCAGCAGCAGCTCCAGGCCGCCCGCCGCGTACAGCTCGCGCGGGTGGGCCAGCGTGGCCAGTCCGCCGACGCCCAGCAGCAGCGTGACGACCTCCTCAGGCTCCAGCCGCTCGCGCTCCACGTAGGCGGGGCCGGTGCGGCTCAGGTAGAGATCGAACGCCTGGTTCACGGTCTCGCAGTGGCCGGCCTCTACGAGGGCAAGGGCGATGTGCGGCCGCCCGACGGCGCCCTCGGCGAAGGACTGCACGCGGTCCCAGTCCACCGGCTTGCCCAGCGCTGCGAGCTTGTCGACCATCTTGCGGGCGCGGCCCAGGCGGGACTCCTGCAGGTGGGCCAGCGTGTCGCGGAAGGCCTGGTTCTGCCAGTCGATGAAGTGGCCGAGGATGTGCACCTCGTTGCCCGGGACGTCCGTGCTCATCTCGATGCCGGGGATCAGCGTGAAGCCGGGGTGCCTGGACGCCGCCTCGAACGCCTCCGGCAGACCGTCCACGATGTCGTGATCGGTCAGCGACATAATGCGCACGCCGTTCTTCGCGGCCAGGTCGATCAGTTGCGTCGGCGTCAGGCGGCCGTCGGAGATCGTGCTGTGGGTGTGCAGATCGGCGATACTGCCCATCACTCCACCACGCTATCCACGCGCTCGATCGCCGTGGCGCGGCCAGAGTCTTCGTCGAACGTGATCAGCACCGAGTTGAACACGGCGGGCCCCTGGTCCACCGGGTCGAAGCGGTTCGGAAGCTGCGTCAGGAAGCGTTCGATGACGCGCTCCGTCTGCATGCCCAGCACTGAATGCAGGGCGCCGCACATCCCCAGGTCGCTCACGTAGCCCGTGCCGTGGGGGAGGATGCGCGTGTCGGAAGTCGGCACGTGGGTGTGCGTGCCGACGACAGCGCTCACGCGCCCGTCCAGGTAGTAGCCCATCGCAATCTTCTCGCTCGTCGCTTCGGCGTGAAAGTCCAGGATGATCACCCGGCAGTCTCGCATCCCTTCCAGCGCTGCGTCCAGCGCCCGGAAGGGGTCCTCCAGCGAAATGCCCATGAAGGTGCGGCCCATGGCGTTGATCACGCCCAGGCCATTGCGCTTGTAGACACCGCGCCCGGGCGTGCCTTCAGGGTAGTTCAGCGGGCGCACCAGCGGCACCGAGGGGTCGTCCAGGATCTCGAAGACTTCGCGGTTCTCCCAGATGTGGTTGCCGGACGTGATGATGTCGATGCCGGCGCGCAGCAGCTCTTGCGCGGTGCCGGGCGTCAGGCCGCGTCCGCCGGCCGTGTTCTCACCGTTGGCGATCACCACGTCGATCGAGCGCTCGCGGCGCAGATCGGGCAGCACAGCCGCCACCGTCCGGCGGCCCAGCTTGCCCACGATGTCCCCGATCAGCAGGACGTTAAGCGACATATCTCCTCGTCGCCGGCGGACCCCCCGCGCGGCGCGCTACTTCGCGTACTCGATCGATCGCCGCTCCCGGATGACGGTCACCTTGACCTGGCCGGGGTAGTCCAGGCTCTCCTGGATGCGCTTGCTGATCTCCTTGGCCATCCGCGATGCGCCCAGGTCGTCCACTTCCTCAGGCTTCACGATGATCCGGATCTCGCGGCCGGCCTGAATGGCAAATGACTTGTCGACGCCGGGGAACTGGTTGGCCACGCCCTCCAGCGCCTCCAGCCGCTTCAGGTACTGGTCCAGCGACTCGCGGCGGGCGCCCGGGCGGCTGCCGCTGAGCGCGTCGGCGACGATCGTAATGATCGCCTCCACGGACGCCGGCTCGATCTCCTCGTGGTGGGCCTCAATGCAGTGGACCACGGCCGGGTGGACGCCGTGGCGGCGCGCCAGCTCTGCGCCGAGCGCCGCGTGCGTCCCCTCGACTTCGTGCGTGATCGCCTTGCCGATGTCGTGCAAGAGGCCGCCCCTGCGGGCCACCTCCACGTTGGCGCCCAGCTCGTGGGCGATCATCGCGGCGAGGTTCGCCGTCTCGACTGCGTGCCGCAGCTGGTTCTGGCCGTAGCTGGTGCGGTACTTCAGGCGGCCCAGCGTGCGGACGATCTCCGGGTGCAGGCCGGGCGCGCTGGCTTCGACGATCGCTTCCTCGCCGGCCTCCTTCACCGCGTTGTCGACTTCCTTGCGGGCCTTCTCCACCATCTCCTCGATGCGGGCCGGGTGGATGCGGCCGTCTGTCAGCAGCTTGGTGAGGGCGATGCGGGCGATCTCGCGCCGCACCGGGTCGAAGGTGGAGAGCGTCACCGCGTCCGGCGTGTCGTCGATGATCACGTCGACGCCGGTGGCGTGCTCCAGCGAGCGGATGTTGCGTCCCTCGCGGCCGATGATGCGGCCCTTCATGTCTTCGGAGGGGATCGGCACGATCGATACCGTGCCGTCCGAGACGACCTCGCTCGTCAGGCGCTGCATCGTCGTGGCGAGGATCTTGCGGGAGCGCTCGTCGGCCTCTTCCTTGACCTCCTGCTCGATTTCGCGCAGGCGGCGGTTGGCCTCGTCCCTGATCTCGTTCTCCACCTGGGCGAGCAGCATCTCGCGCGCCTCGTTGGCGGTCAGGTTGGACAGGCGCTCGAGCTCGGCCCGGCGCTCGTTCTGGAGCTCCTCAAGCTGCTTGCGCTGGTCTTCGAGGTCTGTCTCTTTGCGCTGGAGGTTCTTCTGCCGCTGTTCGGCGCCCTCTAGCTTACGGTCGAGAGACTCCTCTTTCTGGGAGAGACGCCGCTCAGAAGCTTTGACCTCATTACGGCGTTCGCGGATTTCAGATTCCGCCTCGCGGCGGAGACGAGAAGCCTCATCTTTGGCTTCTTTGGCAAGTTCTTTCTGGCGCCGGTCGGCTTCGTCGAGTATACGGGCGGCGGTCCGTTCAGCGGCTTCGACCTTATTGCGGTTGACGTATTGCTGTACGAAAAGAGCACCGATAACACCGACGACAACGCCGACAAGCACCCCAACAAGGGCAAGGGCCGGCATTTCGCCTCACTTCCTGATATTGAAAAATAGTTAAGAAGCATTCGAAACACGCATGACTGGCGCGGAATGTGTAATCAAATCTTAGTGTTTAGCGTGTTTTAGTGTCAAGGGAGGGATTGATGGTACGCGCTGTATCCAATAGACCGTATCTATTGAGCGACTTCTTCCGCCGCCGGCTCCTCGCCGCGGAGCTCGCCCCACAGCCGCCTCACCGTCTCCCGCGCAACCTCATAGCCGAAGCCGCGGCGAAGCAGAAAGTCGCCCAGCCGCCGCTGGAAGTCTCGATATGCCAGCGCCGCCAGAGAGCGCGCCCGCTTGCCGGCCGCGCGATAGGCCGCGTCCGCCTCGTCCAGCTCCGCCAGCGGCTCTGACGCCGCCTGCGCAGTCACGCCCTTCGAGCGTAGCTCCGCGCGCAGCAGGCGGCGGCTGCGCGGGCTCGTGCGGTCGCGTTGGTCGACGTAGCTGCGCGCAAACTCGCCGTCGTCGAGCAGGCGGAGCTCGCGCAGCCGGGCCAGCGTCTCCTCGAGGAGCGCCGGGGCGACGCCGCGCCGATGCAGCGCCTGCCGCACCTCCCTCTCGCTGCGCGGCCGGTACGCCAGCAGCCGCATGGCGCCCGCCATCGCCGAGTGTCGCGCCTCCGCCTGCTCGAGCGCGCTGACGCGCTCCATCGCGATCTCCTGGCCGGGCCGCAGCTTGGCGGTGACGAAGACCTCCGGCGATAGCGTCAGCAGCAACACCTGGTCGATGCGAACCTCGTACCGGCGCTTACGTGGCTGGTGCTCGATCGCCGTTATGCGCATCGAAGGCGGTTATTCTTCCGGCTCTTCGTCCTCGTCGTCCGCGCCGGCATAGACCGCGATCGGCTGGGCCGGCTCCCCGACGCCCGGCGCGGCGCTCTTGGAGCGGATCAGCTCCTCGATCTCCAGCGCGATCTCCGGGTGGGCACGCAGGTACTCCTTGGCGGCCTCGCGGCCCTGGCCCAGCTTCGTGTCGCTGTAGGAGTAGAAGGCGCCCTGCTTCTTCACAATCTCGTGCTCCACGCCCAGGTCGATGATGTCGCCCTCGCGGCTGATGCCGATCTGCGGGCCGGAGAAGATGATGTCGAACTCGGCCTGGCGGAAAGGCGGCGCCACCTTGTTCTTCACGATCTTGGCCCGCACGCGGTTGCCGATGATGGTGCCGGACTGCTTCAGCCCCTCGACGCGCCGCAGCTCGATCCTCACCGAGCTGTAGAACTTGAGCGCGCGGCCGCCGGGAGTCGTCTCCGGGTTGCCGAAGACGATGCCGATCTTCTCGCGCAGCTGGTTGATGAAGACCACCGCCGCCCGCGAGCGCGATATCGCCCCCGTCAGCTTGCGCAGCGCCTGCGACATCAGGCGGGCCTGCAGGCCGGGCAACGAGTCGCCCATGTCGCCTTCGATCTCCGCACGCGGCACGAGTGCGGCCACGGAGTCGACGATGATCACGTCGACGGCGTTGGAGCGCACCAGCGCCTCGCAGATCTCCATCGCTTGTTCCCCTGTGTCCGGCTGCGAGATCAGCAGATCGTCGACGTTGATGCCGATCGCCTCTGCGAACGTCGGGTCCATGGCGTGCTCGACGTCGATGTAGGCGGCGAGGCCGCCCAGCTTCTGCGCCTGCGCGATGATGTGCATCGCCACGGTGGACTTGCCGGCCATCTCCGGCCCGTATATCTCCGTGATGCGGCCGCGGGGGACGCCGCCGGCCCCCAGCGCCACGTCCAGCGCCAGCGAGCCTGTGGGGACCGTCTCCACGGCCATGCGGTTGCTGGCCTCGCCCAGGCGCATGATGGACCCGCGCCCGAAGTCCTTCTCGATCTTGGCGATGGCGATCTCCAGCGCCTTCAGCCGCTCGTCTCCGCTGCCGCCGTTGCCGTTCTTGCTGGCCCCGTTGTTCGCGCTCATTGCATCTCTCCTGCTGGTGGAATTATCGCTCACTTCGGGGCGCATGGTAACCGGCCCTTGGGCTCGCTCAAACAGGCGAATGGCGCTAGAACAGATTTTCTACAAAATTTCCGTAACCCGTCAACCTCGCAGGCTCGCGCCCAGCTGCGCGATGAAGAACAGAATGAACGAGGCGATCATCGGCGAGAGGTCAAACATCCCGGTCCGGGGCAGGATCGAGCGGATCGGTCCCAGGATCGGCTCCGTGATCTCGTGGATCACGCCGTAGATGGGGTTCGATGGGTCGAAGTTCGTCCAGGAGAAGATGATGCGGATCCAGATGCAGGCGATCAGGACATAGGCGAGTATTTCGATGAACAGACCGAGAGCGTTCACCTATCCTCCGAGCTGCTGGGCTTTCTCGTAGGCGGCCTGGATCGCTTCGATGAAGGCGGCACGCAGGCCGGCGGCCTCCAGCACCAGCAGCCCCTCAGTGGTCGTGCCGCCGGGGGAGGTCACCTGGTTGCGCAGGTCAGACGGGTGGCGGCCGCTCTCCTGGGCGTACCGCGCCGAGCCAAGCAGCGTCTGCAGGACCATCGGTGTCGCCATCTCCCGGCGCAGGCCAATGTGCACCGCCGCGTCGATCATCGCCTCCATCACCAGGAAGATGTAGGCCGGGCCGCTGGAGCTGACTGCGGTCGCCATGTCCATGTACTTCTCGGAGTCGACGTAGATCTCCTTGCCCAGCACGCCCAGCAGCAGGCGCACCTCGTCCTTGGCGGGCCCTTTGACGCTCGGTGTCGCCGTCCAGACGGTCATCCCTTCGCCGATCTGCGCCGGGGTATTCGGGATTGCCCGGACGACGTTGCTGTGTCCGAGGGCGCTAGCGATCGTTTCGATGCGCACGCCGGCCATGATCGACATAACCGTCTGGCCGGGCGTGAGCGCGCCGGCGAGCTGCTTCGCCGCGCTCGCGAACTCCTGCGGCTTCACCGCCAGCACGACGATACCCGCCCCGGCGACAGTCTCGGCCGGCTTGTCGGATACCTTCACCTTGTACTGGCTCGACAGCAGCTTGCGGCGCGCCGCGACGATATCGCAGACGGCGATCCCGCCCGGGTCGGCGACGTCGTTGCGGATGGCGCCGGCGATCATCGCCTCGCCCATCATGCCGCCGCCGATGAACGCCAGGTTCATCGGTAGGCCTCGCGGCGGTGGCGGATGTAGCGGACGGTTATCATTCGCGCAGGTTGATCGATCACGTAGATGATTCTGTATGAACCCATTGCTATTCGATAGTCCCCGCTGCCTCTAAGTTTCTTGACACCGTTCGGGGAAGGATCGTCTTCGAAAGAGGAGACGGGCTCAATTCGCCTTCTGATGTCTTTCGAGACCCCGGCCAGATACTTGATCGCGTTTCCGCCCACGGACGCGTCGGCTCGCCTCGCCGGCACTACTGACGCTCCCCGAAGAGCGCGCGGCCCAGGCGCACGTACGTCGCGCCTTCTTCCACCGCCACTTCGTAGTCGTCCGACATGCCCATCGAGAGCTCGCCCAGGCCCAGTTCCTTTGCCTGGCGGGCTAGCTCGCGGAAGACCGGGCGCACGTCCTCCGGCGAGGCGGCGATCGGCGCGACCGTCATCAGCCCGCGCAGCTGGATGTTAGGCAGCGTAGCGATCGTCCTGTGAGCGGCGGGCAACTCGGCGAGGGAGAACCCGGTCTTGGTGGCCTCCGCGGCCACGTTCACTTCGAGAAAGGCGGGCACCGGTGCCTGTGCCCGCCTGGATATCGCTTGCGCGAGGTGGATCGAGTCCACGGAGTGGATTGTATCAAAGAGGCCGAGCATGGTCTGTACCTTGTTCGTCTGCAGGTGCCCGATCATGTGCCAGCGCACGCCGGTGGGCAGGTCGCTCAGGGTGGCGCGCTTGGCGGCGGCCTCCTGGACGCGGTTCTCGCCGATGTCGCGTAGCCCCGCGGCCACCGCTTCGCGCACAGCGTCCGGCCCGAAGCCCTTCGTCACCGCGATGATCGTGACGTCGTCCGGCGAGCGGCCGGCCCGCGCGCAAGCAGAGGAGATGCGCTCCCGCGCCTCGGCGATCCGCGCTGCGATGGCGCTCATGGCAGCAGCATAACGCCGGAGGGCGATATAATCGCGCCGCGATGATCATTTCAATACTCACCCGCCAGACGCGTATCACCGAGCGAGCGGTCTGGGAAGCCTCGCTCGGCACCGTGCTCCCGAAGATCCGCGATATCCTGGGCGCCCAGCCGGGCTTCGTCTCGGTGCAGTACCTCTGGGGCGCGGACGAGCCGGGCCGCATCGCCCAGATCACCACCTGGCAGAGCGAGGGCGACTGCCGCCGCTACATCCGCGAAGGCGCCGCCGCCACCGTCGCCACGATCGAAGACGCCGCCGTGCCGACGGCCGCCTACCCCAACGGCAACTGGGTCCGCACCAACCTCTCGGTCGCGGACGTCTGACGCCGGCCGATGCCTGAAGAAGGCGAGCTTCTCTGCGGCGGCTGGGCGTTCGACGCCACGCTGCGGGAGATGCGCCACTACCCGCGCTACAAGAAGGGCTACGCGGACAGGCCGGACGCCGTGGAGCGCCTGGAGCCGGCCAAATCCGTGACCCTCTACCGCTGGTCCCAGCAGCCGATGATGTCGCACACCGGTGACCGGCCCACAGGCGCCGTCCTCACGCGGGTAGAGGTGGTCTACACGGACGGCCGCAAGCTCACGATCAACGAAGACGACCGCGCCTGCGCCCGCAAGATCGCTGAGACGATCGCCGCCAGCTACGGGCTGCCCCTGCAGGAGGTGGGCGCGCCGGCCGGCGTCCGCGGCGGCAACCTGCCGGCGCGCGACGAGATGGGCCGCCTCCGCTACTCGGACGGCCGCACCGATGCCGTGCTCGACGAAACCATGGGAGAGCTGCGCGTCACCCGCAAGAAGCGCCTCTTCCGCAGCCAGAAGCGCACGTTCCGTACGTCCGAGATACGGCGCCTGGAGCTGGCCAGAGAAGTGCGCGGGCCCATCGAGACGTTTGAGGTGCGAGCTGTTGTGGGGCCGGAAGAGGAGCGCGTAGCGGTGGCGGGCTACAGCGGGTACGAGGGCTGGGCAGACGCCGCCGAATGGCGGGACTTCACAGCGGAGCTGGCGCGCAGTCTCCACGTCGATTGGGCGGAGGTTGGGTACCCGGAGTAGCCCATCGGCGCCCCGCTGCGTATCCTAGCGGGGTGACCGAGCGCGCGGGTGGGACGCAGGCCGGCCACAGCGAGGGCGAGAGCAAGTTAACTGTGCTCGCTGCGCTGGTGGCCAACCTGGCCATCGCCGCCGGCAAGCTCATAGCCGGGGTGATCAGCGGCAGCGCAGCCCTCCTGGCCGAGGCGGGGCACTCCCTGGCCGACACGGTGAACCAGGTCTTCCTGCTCATCGGCATCAACCTCTCGCACACAACCGCCGACGACAAGCACCCGCACGGCTACGGCAAAGAGGCGTTCTTCTGGTCCTTCCTGGCGGCCATCTTCATCTTCGCCGCCGGCGCCACCTTCTCCTTCTACGAGGGCATCCGCACGTTTGTCGAGCAGCACCAGCACGACCGCTCGGCCAGCGAGCTGGGGATCGCCTATGGCGTGCTCGTGATGGCGATCGTCTTCGAGTCGGCGTCCTTCACCGTGGCTGTGCGCGGCCTGCTCAGCGGCGCGAAGCGGAAGGGCTGGGGCATCGTCCGCTTCATCCGGGAAGCGCCTGACGTCACCATCAAGACCGTCTTCTTCGAAGACAGTGCGGCTCTGCTGGGCCTGCAGATCGCGATCACCGGCCTCACCCTCTCGGAGGTGACCGGCTCAGAGAACTGGGACGCCGCCGCCTCGGTCAGCATCGGCATCGTGCTCGCCGGCGTAGCGCTCATGCTCGGCTCGCAGTCTCGTAGCCTGCTCCTGGGCGCCGCCGCCAGCCCCGAGACGCGCGAAGCGCTCAACCGCGTCGTCGGCTCCTTTCCGGAGGTGCTGAGCGTGCCGCGGATGCTCTCGATGCAGCTCGGCTCCAACAGCGTGCTGGTGACGGGCGAGCTCTGCGTGAAGCGGGGCATGTCGACCGACGAGATCGAGGACCTGATCGTCCGCATCGACGACAAGATCAGCGCCGAGATCCCGGAAGTGAGCGAGACGTTCTGGGAGCTGCGCCTGGCTGACGGCGTGACGCCGGGCAAACCGGAAAAACGCCCCGCGGAGAGCTAGGCAAACCCGCGCGACGGGCGTAGAATCCCCACATCTCACGGTAGGAGGACCCCCGCGTGAAGCAGCTCAACTACGCCATGCAGTTCAAGGGTAGTGCAGCTCCCGTCGACCCTTCAGAGCCCGCGGTGCTCAGCGTCCACGCCACAGCCCAGAGCTCCGTCATACGCAGTGCCGTTGGGCTGAACGGCCTGAGCACCGCCATGGAAGGCGCCGCCGGCGCCTCGGCTAAGTTCGATTCGAGGGTGCGGATGGGCGCGGAAGGCGCGTTCGATGAAGACGGGACAATCAGCTTCGGCGAGGGGAACTGCGTGCGCTTCGCGACGGTCAACCAGGGCTACGTGGCCCCCACCAACGAGCCCGGCATCACCGCCGGCGCCGTCATCTGGCGCGTGGAGGGCGGCGAAGGCCAGTTCGCCGGTGCGTCCGGCCTCATCACGTCCAACTTCTACTTCAACGTGGACGGCGAGGTCACAGACAACCAGTTCGGGGTGATCTTCGTCCCCTAGCTGGCGCTAACGCTCGACGGCGGCGATGCGGTCGAAGCGGGTGATCTTGACCGTCGCCGGATCGAAGACGGTGCCGAACAGCGACTGGAACTCCTTCAAGTAGTCCGAGCCGCCGTGCTGCGTCCTCGCCTCGTCGTCGCGGTATATCTCGAACACCAGCACCTGCAGCGGGTCCTTGACGCCGCGGTGCCAGATGTACTTCAGCGCGCCGGGCTCGTTCGCCTGCACGCCCTCTACCACCTTGCGGATCGCGGCCTCGGCTTCGGCCTCCTTGCCGGGAAAAATGCGGAACTCCGCCGTGATCGTGTGCATCAGCTCATCTGCCCCGCCATCTCGTCAACCGGGCCTCTTATGAAGCCCGCCACCTCGTCCAGGATCTCGACGTTGAAGGCTGCACGGTCCAGGAACTTGTCGAACGAAGCCTGTAGCTCGCGCAGGTGATCCGTCCGGCGGTGAGCCTCGGCGGCGGCCCCGTTCTCGTAGATCTCGTAGACATATATCTCCTGCGCGTTCACCTGGCCGCGGGTGACCGCATAGAGGATGCAGCCGGGTTCGTTCTCTTTGACGGCGGCAGCCATCTTGCGGAGCGCCGTATAAGCCTCCAGCTCCTTGCCCTTCAAGGCTTCGAACCGGGTGAGCTGCGTAATCATGTCCATGGGGTGACTCCTTGGCGTGAAGGGTTAGCGGGCGGAAGTATAGCAGCCGGGCGTGAACAGGGCTATGCCAGCGGATCGACGCGTGTCCACGTCGTCTCGCCCGGCGGGCGGATCGAAAGGTGCACGAAGTGCGAGTCAGGGGTGGCGCCGTGCCAGTGCTCTTCGTCCGCCGCCACGTAGACGATGTCGCCCGGCTCCACCAGGTGCTGCTCGCGCCTCGTCGCCAGGATGCCGCGTCCTTCGGTGCAGTGCAGCACCTGCGGGACGCTGTGCGTGTGCAGGAACGTTCTGGCCCCCGCGGAGAACCGCACGAGCACGATGTCCAGCCCGTCCGCCGGCGCCACGATCGGCTGCACGCGCACTTGCCCGACGAAGAACTGCGTCTCCGGGCTGGCGGCGGAGTCTGGGGTGCGCACGACGTGCATGCCGCCAGTCTAGCAGGGCGTTGTACGATTGGCGCACGGGAGGAACACCGATGTCTTACCCCGATCCGAAGTACCTGGGCGAAGGCGGCGAGGTCAGCGCGGTCCTCCGCGCGGCAAGCCGGCCCGCCGACCTCCAGGTGGGCAAGAGCGAGGCCTCGTACTTGATCACGGGCGAGGCGACGGGCGGCAAGTTCGGGCTGTACCGCTGGGACATGGCGCCCGGCACGCCGGGAGCCGCCGCGCACTTCCACCGCACGCTGTCCGAGTCGTTCTTCATCCTGTCAGGCGTGGTGGGCCTGTACAACGGCGACAAGTGGGTGGACGCGACGGCCGGCGACTACCTCTACGTCCCGGAGGGCGGCATCCACGGCTTCCGCAACGCCTCCCAGGAGCCGGCTTCGATGCTGATCCTCTTCTCGCCGGGCGCTCCGCGGGAGCCCTACTTCGAGGGCCTGGCGGACGTCGCGCTGGGCCGCCGCAAGTTCACCCCGGAAGAGTACAAAGCCTTCTGCCAGGCGCACGACAACATCTTCGTGCCGTAGTTAGCTTGCCGCCGCGGCCCCGGCGAGGATCTTCCCGATGTTCTCCGGGTTCAGGAACTGTGACACGGGGACAGAGCCCGCCACCACGGACATCAGGAGATCGGCGGCTTCCTGGTTGTGCCGCATCGCCGCAAAGAGCTGCATCATCGCCGGCGGCTGCGCGATCCTGGCGTTGGTAAGGGTGAACGCGTAGTAGTCGTTGTGGCGTGCATTGCGCTCCAGTTCGTACTGCGCCAGCGCCTCTTCGAGCGGCCGCTTGCCGCTCAAGCCGGCGTCGATCGCCTGGGTCAGGTGTTCCGCTTCGACGAGTGCATCGCTGATGCCCTGCGCGGAAATCGGGTCTCTTTCGTAAGCCGCGTCCCCGACCAGCGCCCAGCCGGGCCCGTAGGGCTTGCGGAAGTAGTTTGGTACGCCGGCCGTCCCCTGCCACTTCTCCTCCTGCCGCGCCGGCCGCAGCCGGTCGCTCACTGACGGCGAGGCCGCCACCAGCTTCCGGAAGTTGCCGTCGATGTCCTGGCGTGTCTCATCGAAGCGGGAGCTTGGCCACAGGCCGGAGATCATGGTCAGTCCATCGTTTGTCGGCATGCAGACGATTGCCGTATCGCCGATCACGTGCTGTTCGACTTGCCGGCAGTCGAACCCGCTGAAGTAGCTGAAGTAGAAGTTGATCTGCGGCGGGAACGTGTTGTATTCGGGCGCCTCTACTAGCTTCGCGACCGAGGAGTGAATCCCGTCGGCGCCGATCACGAGGCGGGCTCTCTCTTCGACAGGCTCCGCTCCCCGCGAGTGTCCCCTGATTCCGGCCACCACTCCGCCTTCCCGGATCAGCCCTTCCGCCGTGAAGCGCTCGCGAACTTCGGCCCCGGCGGCCGCCGCAGCGTCCACCAGGATCTTGTCCAGCAGGTAACGTCGCGGGCAGTACCCGGTATCGCCCTCATCGCCGTACTTGAACGCGCCTCTCAGCTCCAGGTCGCCGAAGCGGACACTCACGTGGTGGATAGGCGGGCAATTGGTGCCGACGACGTCGTCCAGCAACCCCATCCGCGCCAGGACCGCGATTCCCCTGGGCCAGATCATGTGCGTCGACATGGTGTCGCTGGGAAAGGCCGCTTTGTCCACGACCAGCACTTTGTACCCCTTGCGGGCCAGGAGAGTCGCCGTCGGCGATCCAGCACACCGCGCCCCAACCACGATGGCGTCGTACATGGCCGAAATATTACTGTGGAGCCGCCGGTCCTCGTATGACAGCGGTCACGCTAGCCGCACCTGTTATACCCGCAGCTGTGGCACACCAGGCAGCCTTCCTGGTAGACCAGCTGCGCGCCGCAGTCCGGGCAGGCGAGGCCCGTCGGCTCCGCGGGGCGGCCGTCGCTACGGGGGGCCTGGCTCGCCGCCTCGCCGACGACGACGTGGTACGAGGCGTCCAGCCTCGCGGCTTCCGGCGCGAACTTCAGCTCCAGCCAACGGAAGATGTAGTCGACAAGGCTGGTCGCCCAGGGGATCTGCGGGTTCGTCGTGCGGCCGTAAGGCTCGAAGCGGGTGTTCTTCAGCTTGCGGGCCAGGTCCTCAACCGGCACGCCGTACTGCAGCGTGACGGACGTGAGCAGCGCCACGGCGTCCATCAGGCCGGACACCGTTGAGCCTTCCTTGCTTATCTTGACGAACACCTCGCCCGGCCGCCCGTCGTCGTACAGACCCACCGTCAGGTAGCCCTCCTGGTCGGCCACGCTGAACTTGTGCGTGATCGAACGGCGCTCGTCGGGCAGGTGCTCCCGGTAGGGCCGCGGGCGCTGGATCGTCGCGAAGCGCCCTTCGATCTCGTCGAGCGCGGTCTGCGTCTCCTGTTCGGGGCCCTTCACGTTCTCCGTGATGTGGGAGAGCACAGAAAACTCGCGCGACCCCTCGCGGTAGATCGTGATCCCCTTGCAGCCCTCGCGGTAGGCCAGCCAGAAGGCGGACGCGACGTCGGATTCGGTGGCGGAGAAAGGGAAGTTGATCGTCTTGGAGACGGCGTTATCCGTGTGCCGCTGGAAGGCGGCCTGCATGCGAACATGCCACTCCGGCGCGATCTCGTGCGCGGTGCGGAAGACGGCGACAGCCCAGTCCGGGACTGGCGTGTCTTCGTGCTGTGCGTTCCATTCAGCGAGAGTGCCGCCCGCCGCGACGTGTTCCATCAGCTCCTCGCTGTAGAAGCCGCCCTCCTTCGCCGCGGCGAGGAAGCGCTTGTTCACTTCGCGCAGCTGGGTGAGTTTCGAAGGATCCCTCGGGTCAAGGAAGTGCTGGCGCTGGAAGGCGAGGGCGAACGCCGGCTCGATGCCGGAGGACGCGTCGGCGATGATCGAGATCGTGCCCGTCGGCGCGACGGTAGTGCGCGTGGCGTTGCGGTACGGCGAGTCCGGCTCGTAGCGCGAACCCTTCCAGGCCGGGAAGGTGCCGCGCTCGCGGGCCAGCTCCAGCGAAGAATCGTTGGCCTTCGCCTGGATGAAGCGCGCCACCTCCTCCGCCAGGACCAGCGCTTCCTCGGAGTCGTAGGGGATGCGCAGCAGCATCAGCGTGTCGTGCCAGCCCATGACGCCGAGGCCGATCTTGCGGGTCGCCTTTGTCGCCTCGTCTATCTCGCGGATCGGGTAGCGGTTCATCTCGATGACGTCGTCCAGGAAGCGGCAGCACTGCGGGATTGCCTGCGCCAGCCGCTCCCAGTCCAGCCGTCCGTAGGGGCGCCCGTCCGTGCGCGGCCGGCTGCCATCCGTGCGCACGAAGCGCCCCAGGTTGAGCGAGCCCAGGTTGCAGGACTCGTACGGGAGCAGGGGTTGCTCGCCGCAGGGATTGGTCGCCTCGATCATCCCCAGGTTGGGCGTCGGGTTGTCGCGGTTGATGCGGTCGATGAAGACGATGCCGGGGTCGCCGTTCTTCCAGGCGTTGGAGACCAGCATGTCGAAGATGTGGCGCGCCCGGCGGCGGCCCGTCACCGAGCCGTCTTTCGGGTTCACCAGGTCGTACTCGGCGTCCGCTTCGACAGCGGCCATGAACTCCTCGGTCACCGCTACAGAGATGTTGAAGTTGGTCAGCGTCCGCATGTCCGACTTCAGCGTGATGAACTCTTCGATGTCCGGATGGTTGACGGCCAGGATGCCCATGTTCGCCCCGCGCCGCGTGCCGCCCTGCTTGATCGCCTCCGTGGCCGCGTCGAAGACCCTGAGGAACGACACCGGGCCGCTGGCCACGCCCATCGTGGAGCGCACGCGGTCGCCCCTGGGACGCAGGCGGGAGAAGGCGAAGCCGGTGCCGCCGCCGGACTGGTGGATGACCGCCGTCTCCTTGATCGCCTCGAAAATGCCCTCGATACTGTCCGGCACCGGCAGCACGAAGCAGGCGGCCAGCTGCTGCAACTCCCGGCCGGCGTTCATCAGCGTCGGCGAGTTGGGGAGGAAGTCCAGGCTCTCCATGAGAGCCAGGAAGCGCTTTTCCCAGACCGCGGGCGAGTTATCAACATTTTCGACGTTGAACCGCGCTTCCGCCTGGGCGATATTGTGAGCCACCCGCTGGAAGAGTTGCTCAGGCGTCTCTACCGGCGCTCCAGAGTCGTCCCGGGCGAGGTAGCGCCGTTCCAGGACGATGCGGGCATTGTCCGATAGCTGGAGGCGGCGCGCACCCCGTTTCTCGGTTGCCATATCGGCTCAATTATACGTCCCGCAACTCAGGCCCAGAGGCCCGGATGTCACCCAGCAGGTGGTGCGGAAGGAGGTCAGGATGACGATAACGATTCCCCAGCCAGAGGCCACGACCAACGGCAAGCCCGCCGCCCACGCGGGCGCGCTCGTCGCCCACGCTATCCGTTTCCGGCAGAAGCGGCCGGATGTCAACCTCTACGTCACCACGCTGCGGCTGAAGGACCTCCTGGGACGTTTCCACTCCGACACCTGCGAAGACGAGAACCCCAACGGCTACCAGCGCCCCGTGACCTCGTCCCGGCTGCGCCAGCTCTCCAGCTACATGCGCGACGAGGAGGGAATGCTGCCCACCTCCATCCTTCTCTGCATCCGCCAGCCGCACCAGGGCCTCTTCGAGCCGCACGTGGAGGCCAACGGCAAGGGCGAGTACGGCACGCTGACGATTCCGGCGGACGTCCCGCTCTGGGTAGTGGACGGCCAGCACCGCCTGCACGGCCTGGAGCGCGCGCTGAAGAAGGACAAGGCGAAGTGGCTGGGCGACTACCCGCTCCCCGTCGTCATCGTCGAAGGGATAGACGCCTACGAGGAGATGCGCTACTTCCACGTCATCAACACTCGCCACAAGGGCGTCCCCACCGACGTCGTCGACCGGCACCTGCTTTCGATGCGTGAAGCTGAAGGCGCGGCGCTCATCGAGCGCGAGGGCGAGAAGAATTACCTGCGTGGCCGCGCCGCCAAGCTCACCAGCCTGCTGAACACCGATCCCGAAAGCCCCTGGCAGGGCAAGATCCGCATGCCCGGCCAACCCCTGCGCGCCGAGCACCTCATGCGCCAGCACAGCATGGTCTCCTCCCTGGACCCGGTGGTGCGGGACAACTTCGTGAAGCGGCTGACGGACGAAGAGGCGGGCAAGCTGCTGCTGAACTACTGGGTCGCCGCCCGTGAGTGCTGGCCGCCGGTCTTCGAGACGCCGGGCGAGTACATCGTGCAGCGGCCGCTGGGCGCCGGGGCTCTCCACCAGATCTTCCCGGACGTGCTGGAAGTCTGCCGCGCCGCCGACGATTTCACCCGTGCCAAGATGCTGGACACGCTGTCCTACGTGGGCCGCAGCGCCGGCTTCTGGCACACCGGCCGTGGGCATCACCTGGTGCGCAATAGCGGCAGCCGCGCCGTCCGCGCTCTCGCCGAGTACCTACGAGATCGGCTGCCGCGACCGGTGCTGCGCCGCATCTAGGCGACGATCCGGTCCACATTCGCCTCAACCAGCGCTCGGAACTCGCCGGCCGGAACAGGCTTGCTGCAGAGATAGCCCTGGAACTCGTCGCAGCGGTGCTCGCGAAGGAAACTCAGCTGCTCCTCCGTCTCCACGCCCTCCGCGATGACCTTCAGGTGGAGCTTGTGGCCAAGCTGTATCACGCTCGAAGCGATCGCCGCGCTCGCCGGATTCTCGTCCAGCGTCAGCATGAACGATTGGTCGATCTTCAGGCGGTGCACCGGCAGCTCCTGCAAGTGACGCAGCGACGTGTTGCCGATGCCGAAATCGTCGATTGAAAGGCGGATGCCGGAAGCGATCAGCCGCGTGGCGATGTCCTTCGTGCGCTCAACGTCGCGCAACGCCGTGCTTTCCGTGATCTCCAGCTCCAGCCGCCTGTGCGGCAAGCCGGTGTCTTTGACGATGGCCAGCACGCGCTCCAGGAAGTCCGGCCGCTCGAACTGGCGGAGCGAGACGTTGGCGGCGACGTTCAGCCGGTCCGGCCAGGCCTTCGCCTCAATGCAGGCCTTGCGTAGGACCAGCTCGCCCAGCAGGTTGATCAGGCCGGTCTCCTCCGCCAGCGGGATGAACTCTGAAGGCGGCAAGATCCCCCGCCGCGGGTGCCGCCAGCGCGCCAGCGCTTCAGCACCAACGATCTCGCCCGTATCGACGCGCGACTGCGGCTGGTAGTACACCTCGATGCCCCCTTCGACCAGCGCGCGCCGCAGGTCGCCCTCCAGCGTCAGCCACTCGCTGGTGCGCTTGGCGATGTCCTCGGAGAAAGCGCGGTAGGCGTCGCGGCCGGCGTCCTTCGCCATGTAGAGAGCAATGTCCGCGTTGCTGACCAGCGTCTCCGCGTCGCTGGCGTGGTCCGGGTAGCGGGCGATCCCTGCGCTGAGCGTGACGTGAAGGTCCCGGTCACCCACGCGGAAGGGGCGCCGGAAGCCGTCCACCAGCCGCCGTGTCATGTCCCGCGCGCTATCTAGCGAGTCGCACTCCGGCAGCACCAGCACGAACTCGTCGCCGCCGATGCGGGCCACCGTGTCGCCCTCCCGCACCAGCCCCACGAGCCGGCCGGCGGCCTGCTTCAGCAGCTCGTCTCCGGCGTTGTGCCCCAGCAGGTCGTTGACGTTCTTGAACCGGTCGAGGTCGACAGAGACCACGCAGACGCCGACGCCCAGCCGCCGGGCCTGGGCGAGCGCCGTTTCGAGCCGGTCCTGCAGGAGCAAACGATTGGGGAGGCCGGTCAGCGAATCGTGGAAAGCCATGTAGGCGATCGTTTCCTGCGCCTGGCGCTGCTCGCTCATGTCGCGCGCGTTCAGGAGGATGGCCTCATGGTCACCCCAGCGGATCAACGAAGGGATCGCTTCCATGTGAGCGTAGGTCCCGTCAGCGCGGCGGATCCTGGCCTCGTTCACGGACGGAGTGCTTAGCCCGGCAGTGACCGTCGTGAACATGGCGGCGGCCTTCTGGACATCCTCAGGGTGAACGATCGCCAGCGCGTCACTGCCCACAAAGTTCTCCACCTTGTAGCCGAACATCGGCTCCACAACGCGGTTCACGAAGGCGACGGTCATGTCAGGATTGATCACCATGATCACGTCGTGCGAGTTCTCGACGAGCGCGCGCCAGCGTTCGCTCGATTCGCTAAGGGCGGCATCGCGCTCGTAGATGCTGGCGGAAGTCGTGTTGAGGATCGTGGCCAGCTCGCGCACCTCTCGCGGTCCTCTAACGTCGGCCCGGGCCGTGAACCGCCCGCGGCCGACCGCCCGCGCCGTCTCACCAAGGTGCAGGAGCGGGCGCACCACCGACCGCGAAAGGGCCAGGCTGGCGAAGACTCCTCCGAAGGCGACCGCTATGGCAGCCCCCATCAGGATCGCCATTGTGATACCGGCCGTCGTGCGAGACGCGTCGCTCGCCGCCTGGACCTCTGCCGTCTCGCTGGCCGTGATGCGCAGGAAAGCGTCCGAGAGGTACTGGGAGTCCGTCACACCCTGGATCAGAATCTGGCCCGCGCTGGTCAAATCGCCTCTGTCGGTGGCGTCCATTGCCGCCTGCCGCGTGACGATCGCGCGCTCCGCGGCGGCGCGGATCTCATCGAAGTCCGTGACCACGTCCATCTTCCCGTCGGCGAGCTCCAGCTGGCGTGCCCTGTCGATGTGATCGAGAGTTGACTGCTCGGTGCTGTGTATGGTGGCCGCAAGCTCTGGCGATGGGTTAAGGATGTACCGGCCGGCCAGCACATCGGAGTAGAGCCAGGAGAGTGCGCTCTGTTCGGTCGCGCTGTCGACTTCGAAGGCCTGCCGGCTGTCGTTGACATGGCCGGCCTGCTGGCGGGACTGCCATGCCGCCGCCGCCACAATAACCACGAGAACGGCCAGGAGCAGCGCCAGGATAGCTGTGATGCGCCCGCCGACTGAATCCGGCAGACCGGGCCCCCGTATTCTCCTCATATAGCAAAGGACGCCGGCGCAAGCCGATGCGTGTCACCCCGAACGGCAGTATCTGCGGGGGCCCTTTGGCCTTTCGTGCTTCAATAGCCGGGACTCAGATAAGAGAAAAAGGCGTCCGCTACAGCGGACGCCTCTCCCAAGCGCCGTTTGGCCCCTGAGGGGCAAAATAACGCCTACTTCTTCTTCGCGGCGGCCTTCCTGGCCGGCGCCTTCTTAGCTGCCGTCTTCTTGGCCGGAGCCTTCTTGGCGGCTGGCTTCTTCGCTGCAGGCATTACTGAATCACCTCCTCTCAGGGGCCACGGCGCTTAACCGCAGCCAGTTGTATTACCGCAGTTGTCACACTTGTAACACGTACCGGCGCGCGTCATGATCCACCCGCAGTTCATGCAGGGCGGCGCGTCGGTCTGCGTCGTGTTATTACGGCCGTTGGTTAGCGGAATGCCATTCACCGGCTTGCCGTCAGACCCGTACTCCTGCGCCATCAGCTTCGCCTTGACGGACGGTGAAAGCACCCCGAACTCCTCCTTCTCCTCCTCACTCAAGAACTGCGATGCCATCCAGCGGAAGATGTAGTCCACGATCGACTGGGCCACCGGGATCTCCTTGTTCTCCGTGCGGCCGGACGGCTCGAATCGCATGTGCGAGAACTTGTTGACTAAGTCGTGAAGGGGGACGCCGTACTGGAGCGCCAGCGAGATCGATGTGGCGAAGGCGTCGACCATCCCGGAGAGCGTCGAGCCCTCCTTGGCCATGGTCAGCCAGATCTCGCCCGGCGATCCGTCTTCGTAGAGGCCGGCGGTGATGTAGCCCTCGTGTCCCTCCACCGAGAACTTGTGCGTCATCGAAACGCGCGTCGTCGGGAGGCGGCGGCGGACCGGGCCAGCGGGGGTTGCAGTGGTGGTTGCGGCGGTGGAGCCGTCGTCCTTCTTCGTCGAAAGGACCTGCGCGCGCTTCGATCCGTCGCGGTAGATCGCCAGGGCCTTGAGGCCGTGCTTCCATCCCTCTGTGTAGGCCTGCTCGATGTCTTGCACTGTCGCATCTTCCGGAAGGTTCACGGTCTTGGAGATCGCGCCGGAGATGAACGGTTGCACTGCACCCATCATCTTTATGTGCCCCAACCAGTGTATAGTGCGCGAACCGTTTTGTGCCTTGAATGCGCAATCAAAAACAGAAAGATGTTCTTCCGAAATGTGAGGTGCTCCTTCGATCGTTCCGCGATCGTCTATGTACATCAGGACGTCTTCGATCTGCGATTCGTTGTAACCGAGCCGGCGCAGCGCGCGCGGCACGGTGTTGTTCACGATCTTCATCAGCCCGCCCCCGACCAGGTTCTTGTACTTCACCAGCGCGATGTCCGGCTCGATGCCGGTGGTGTCGCAGTCCATCATGAAACTGATGGTCCCCGTCGGCGCGATGACCGTCGCCTGCGAGTTGCGGTAGCCGTGATGCTCGCCCGTCTCCACCGCCTCCGCCCACGACGCCTTCGCCGCCGCGAGCAGGTAATCCGGCGCCAGCGTCTCGTTGATCTCGTGCGAGGCCAAGCGGTGCTTGTCCATCACCCGCAGCATCGGCTCGCGGTTCTTCTCGTAGCCGGCGAACGGCCCCATCCGCGACGCGATCCGCGCCGAAGTCGCGTAGGCCTGGCCGGTCATGATCGCCGTCAGAGCGCCCGCCCAGGCGCGGCCCTCGTCGGAGTCGTATGGCACGCCGAGCGACATCAGCAGCGCGCCCAGGTTCGAGTAGCCGAGGCCAAGCTGCCTGTAATCGAGCGCGTTCTGGTGGATCTTCGGCGTCGGGTAGCTCGAGTTCCCGACGATGATCTCCTGCGCCATGATGCTCAGCGCGACAACGTTCCGGTACGCCTCGACGTCGAACTGGTCGTTCTCGTCCAGGAACTTGAGCAGGTTGATCGAGGCCAGGTTGCAGGCGCTGTCATCGATGTGCATGTACTCGGAGCACGGGTTGCTGGCGTTGATCGGCCCGGTGTTCGGGCAGGTGTGCCAGTCGTTGATGATCGAGTGGTACTGCATGCCGGGGTCCGCGCACTCCCAGGCCGCCGTTGCGATCTGGCCGAGCAGATCGCGCGCGTCCTTCTCTTCAGCAATCTGGCCGGTGGTGACGTAGCGGGTGTACCACTTGCGTCCTTCCAGCGCGGCCTGCATGAAGTCGTCCGTCACGCGGACGGAGTTGTTGGCGTTCTGGTACTGGATGCTGATCCAGGCGTCGCCGTCCAGCGACATGTCGTAGCCGGCCTCGCCCAGCGCGTAGGCCTTCTTCTCTTCCTTGGCCTTGGACCAGATGAACTCTTCCACGTCGGGGTGCTCGATGTTCAGCACAACCATCTTCGCCGCGCGGCGTGTCTTGCCGCCCGACTTGATCGTGCCGGCCACCGAGTCGGCGCCGCGCATGAAGGACACCGGCCCTGAGGCCAGGCCGCCCGCGTGCACGTTCTCCCGGGAGCTGCGCAGCGTCGAGAGGTTGATGCCGGAGCCGCTGCCGCCCTTGAAGATCTTCCCCTCGGTGCGGTACCAGTCCAGGATCGAGTCGATCGAGTCTTCGATGCTGAGGATGAAGCAGGCGGAGCACTGCGGCACCGCCTCCACGCCGACGTTGAACCACACCGGCGAGTTGAAGCAGACCATCTGGTTGACCAGTGCGTACCGCAGCTCCATGCGGAACGTCTCGCGCTCGTCCTCGCCCGCGAAGTAGCCGTCGTCCCAGCCCCAGGTGGTGATCGTGTTGACCACGCGGTCGATGAGCTGCTTCACGGACCTCTCTCGCACCAGGCCGTTTGTCGGTTTCAGCGGCCCGCGGAAGTACTTGGAGGCGACGACGTTGGTCGCGTTCTGAGACCAGTTGGCCGGGATCTCGCAATCATGCTGCTCGAAGACCGGCTTGCCGTCGGCGCCGTCGATGATCGCCGACCGGATCTCCCAGGCAATCTCGTCATAGGGGTCGAGGTCGGGCCGGGTGAAGTAGCGGGAGATGGGGAGACGGGCATCTCCGTTGCGGACTCGGTTGCCGCTGCCGGGACGCTGTGCGATTTCAGGTCTGGTCTCAGGTGCGAGGGTCATATAACCATCCCTTTCATTAGTAACTCTGATATTCGATTTCAGTTAACTGTTTTGAAATTTCGGGGTGCGATTTTCTACGAGCGATTTAGGTCGCGGGGCGATACAATCATCCCGCGCCGATCTCCTGGATGCGCATGACCCGCGACTTCGGCACGTCGAAGACGGCGTCGTCGCGCTCCGCCGTGTGGGTGAAGAGCACGACGCTTTCCTGGTCGACGCGCCAGCCGTCGGCGTAGACCTCCTCCGTCTTCGCCGAGAGATCGCCTGCGCGATCGGTCGGACGGTACATCACGCGGTACTTCTTCATCCCGACACCTCCTGTGCGACTTGCTCCGTCGACCAGTACTGCTGAAGTTCCCGCTCTGCCTCGTCCAGGCGCTGCTTCGCCTTCGTCACGCTGGACTTCGCCGCGCCAGCCTTCACCGTCGCCGCGCGCCCGAAGACCGCCGCCCGCACCACCTCCAGCGCATCGAGGTAGGCGCGGTGCGCGCTGTCGTACTGCT
>DATKKM010000059.1:0-11330 GCA_035542855.1 Dehalococcoidia bacterium | reverse complement strand
CTGGGTGGTTGGTGGACGGCGTTGCGCTTCTTTGACTGAGATGAATTCGCCGGTCTTCGAGTCGCGTCCGATCTTGGTACCCTTAGATGGACAAGTGTCCAGCCTCAATCCCACTCAATCGTGCCGGGGGGTTCGCTTGTCACGCTGTAGACCACGCGGTTGACGGCGGGGACTTCGTTCAGGCCGGTTCGTAGACTCGGTCGCGGGCGTTGAGTATCGTGAGGCCCACGATCTTGCCCTGGCGGGTACGCACTACGACGCCCTCCTCGGTCACGTCACTGTCGTCGGCGGGCTGCGGCTCGCCGAAGGTGATGTAGAGGACGTCCCCTTCGTCGTCGTAATCAAGTTTTATCTTTTCGGTCTTCAGGTCTTTTGCCACAGGATCCCTCGTTTCAGTAGGCGTTCGAATCGGGAGATGAAGAACGTGGCGATGACGAAGCCGTCTCCGTTGAGTTCGCGATAGACGACGGCGATGTGCTTCGGAGTCGCCGGTGCAGTCTGACACCAGGCCAGTGCGATGAGAGCGCCGCCCCAGCCATTGACGACATACTCGGGCTGCTCGATGGCTTCGCGAATCGTAGTGGGATAGCTGACATCGGCTGCGAACTCCGGGTGGTGTTCCTGTATTTTACGCCAGATTGTCTGCGTGAGACGTATGTACTTGCCGTTCTTCGACCTCGCGACGAGTTCGGGGTCAGGCACCCTCACTCCCACTCAATCGTGCCGGGCGGCTTGCTGGTCACGTCGTAGACGACGCGGTTGACGGCGGGGACTTCGTTGACGATGCGGTTGGCGATGCGGGCGAGGAGGTCGTAGGGGAGGCGGGCCCAGTCGGCGGTCATGGCGTCTTCGGCGGTAACGGCGCGGATGGCGACGACGTGGCCGTAGGTGCGGAAGTCGCCCATGACGCCGACGCTGCGGGTGTCGGTGAGGATGGCGAAGGCTTGCCAGAGGTCGCGGTAGAGGCCGGCCGCCTTGATCTCCGACATCACGATCCAATCGCACTCGCGGAGGGTGTCGAGCTTCTCGCGGGTGACTTCGCCGATGATGCGGATGGCGAGGCCGGGCCCGGGGAAGGGCTGGCGGAAGACCATCTCTTCGGGCAGGCCGAGCGCGAGGCCGACCTGGCGCACTTCGTCCTTGAAGAGGTAGCGCAACGGCTCCACGAGCTCGAGGTTCATGTCTTCGGGGAGGCCGCCGACGTTGTGGTGGGTCTTGATGGTGGCGGCGGCTTTGCCGGAGGGGCTGGCGTGCGCGCCGGAGTCGATGACGTCCGGGTAGGTGGTGCCCTGGGCGATGAAGCGCGGTGCCAGGTTGGAGGTGCCAGATACGAGGGGGGCTTCGGCAGGCTCAGGATGAGCGGGGGTCCCCGGCCCACCGGGCGCAGCGCGCTGCGCCCCCACGGCGCTGGTGGGGAAGAGGAGTTCGGCCTGTTCTTCGAAGAGGCGGATGAAGGTTTCGCCGACGATCTTGCGCTTCTGCTCCGGGTCTGTGATGTTGGCGAGGTTTTCGAGGAAGCGGTCTGCGGCGGGGACGTGGATGAGGTTGAGGCCGAGGCCGCGCTTGAAGGTTTCGACGACGCGCTCCGGTTCTTCTTTCCTGAGGAGGCCGTTGTCGACGAAGACGCAGGTTAGCTGGCCGCCGACGGCTTTGTGGATGAGGGCGGCGGTGACGGCGGAGTCGACGCCGCCGGAGAGGGCGCAGATGACCTGGCCATGGCCTACCTGGGCGCGGATGCGTTCGACGGATTCGGCGATGAAGTTGCCGGGGGACCAGTCGGGCCGGAGGCCGCAGATGCGGAGGAGGAAGTTTTCGAGGATGGTCTTGCCGTCGGGCGTGTGGACGACTTCGGGGTGAAACTGGATGCCGAGGTAGCCGGAGTCGTTGCCCATGGAGGCGATGGGTGAGTGGTCCGAGGAGGCGAGGATGCGGAAGCCGGGCGGCGGCGCGGTGATGCGGTCTCCGTGGGACATCCAGACGGGGATGTCGTGTGGTAGGGAGTGGAAGAGGGCGAGGGGGCTGGCTTCGCCAGGCGCAGACGGGGGCGCAGCGAGCGGAGCGGCTACGGCGGTGGTGTTGACGTGAATCACGGCGTGGCCGAACTCCTTGCGGTCAGACGGTTCGACGCGGCCGCCGAGCTGGTGGGCGAGGAGTTGCATGCCGTAGCAGATGCCGAGGACGGGGAGGCCGGATTCGTAGACGTAGGCGGGGGTGTGGGGCGCGCCTTCTTCGTAGACGGAGGCGGGGCCGCCGGAGAGGATGAAGGCGGCGGGGTTGAGCGCCTGGACCTGCTCCCACGGTGCGTCAAAGGGGAGGAGCTCCGAGTAGACGCCGCATTCGCGGACGCGGCGGGCGATGAGCATGGCGGTCTGGCCGCCGAAGTCGAGGACGACTACGGTTTTGTGCCTGCGGGCTTCGGAGGGCTCAGCCCGAGGAGTCCGCCTGGCGGCGGACGGTCCTTCGCCAGGCTCAGGATGAGCGGAGGCTTCGGCGGTTTCGAGGTAGGAGGCGACTTCGAGGTCTTCCGAGGTGGGGTGCTGGCGGGCGGTTTCGGCGGGATGAGGCTTCATGTTCGGATGTTATCAGGCGAGTGGGAGTGGGGCAATAAACGGTTCAGTTTCGTTAGCGGTTGGCAGTTTTGCGTTGACGGTGGGAGGAGCCGAGGATGGTGACCGGCGGCTGCAACTGCGTAGGGCGGGTCTGCAAAGGCGCGTCTACGTTTGTTGTCGCCCGTACTGGCGATTTCCGGTAACCTCAGGGGGATGGCAGAGGTGATCGCGGAGAGTGATCCGCGGGCGCTTGATTTCGCGGTGCAGCTGCTGCGGGCGGGGGAGCTTGTGGCTTACCCGACGGACACGGTCTACGGGCTGGGCGCGGCGGCGAGCGAGGAGAACGCGGTGCGGCGGCTGTATGCGGTGAAAGGACGGCCTCTGTCCAAGGCGGTGCCACTGCTGGTGGCGGACAGCCTGATGGCGGAATGGGTGGGGGAGATGACATCGACCGCGCATACGCTGGCTTCGAAGTTCTGGCCCGGGGCGCTGACGATCGTCGTGCGCAAGAAGGCGGGGTTCTTCAGCCTGGCGCTGGCCGGGCAGGACACGGTGGCGCTGCGGGTACCGGACCATGATGTGCCGCGCGGCATCTCGAAGATGCTGGGGGAGCCGCTGACGGGGACGAGCGCGAACCGCTCCGGCGCGCGGCCGCCGGTATCGGCCGCTGAGGTGGCGTTCCAGCTGGGCGAGATGGTGCCGCTTGTGATCGACGGCGGGCGCAGCCGCGGCGGGCGCGAGAGCACGGTGATTGACGTGACGGCGGAAGGCGGGCCGAAGATCGTGCGGCAGGGACCGGTATCGCTGGAGGAGCTGGAGCAGGCGCTGGGGCGCAGGCTGGGCGGCGGCGGATGACGTCTTCGCCCGCGGCGTTGCGGTGGCTGTTGTCAGGAGCGGCGGTGGTATCGGTGGTTGCCGTGGCCGTGGTGGCGGCGCTGCTGTTGAGCGGCGTGCTGGGCGGCGGGAGCAGCGACAACCCCGGATCGGGGGATGAGATCGCCCAGAAGGTGCTGGAGGCGATCACGAAGCCCGGGATGGTGTATCAGGTGGTGGGGACTGACGGCAGCGTCGCCTGGATCGACCCGGCGGACGAGGAGTACCGGCGGCGCGATGCGACGCTGGACGGCGGGCTGACGTCCGTGGGCAAAGGCTGGACGCGGTACTCGTACGACATCCAGAACAACGTGGTGGCGCAGGACGACACGTCGCCCACGGGTGCGCAGAGGCCGAGGATCGACGATCCGCTGGCGCGCTGGACGGACCCGACGGCGGCGCTGGCGTTCAGCGGGCGGCTGGAGGTGACGGGGCGCGAGGTGGCGGACGGGAAGCAGGTGATCGTGCTGCAGGCGTCGACGCCGGTGGTGGACAAGGAGGGGAACCAGGCAGGGACGCTGTTCGGGCGGGTGGAGATCGACGCGGAGACGTTCCTTCCGCACGCGTTCCAGCGGCGGCAGGTGCTGGCCAACGGGACGACGCCGACGCCGGCGGTGGCGGGGCAGGACCCGAACGCGCGCGTGGTGTACACATCTGATTTCATCCCGCGCTCTTCGCTGGCCGCGGACTTCTTCGACCAGTCGATCGTGCAGCAGCAGGTGAAGACGAACCAGAACGGGCTGCAGCAGGTGCGGGACATTGGGCTGACGCCGCTGTGGTTCGGGGTCTATTACGACGGCAGGCCCTACGGGGAGCTGCAGTTGCCGCCGACGGTGTCGATAGCGGCGGACTCCGAGGCGAAGACGGCGCACATCGATTACGCGCTGGTCAGCCCGACGCTGCAGAGCGAGGGCGCGGTGATCATCCGGCTGGCGGAAGACACCTCGCAGTTCACGCACCCGCAGATCCCGCAGTTCGCGGGGGACTTGCCGGAGAACGAGGAGACGGTGACGGCGGGAGGCGTAACGGCCACCCTGTACACGAGCATCTTGACGGTGAACGCGTTGCCGTGCCCGGCGGCGAGCTGCCCGCACTCGGACGCGAAGCTGTATCGGCGGCTGGTGTTCAAGCACGGCGATGCGGCGGTGCAGATCGAGGTGGAGCCGAGGCTGGATGACCAGGGGAACGATCTGAACGGGTTCAACAGCCGGGACGGGATCATTTCGCTGGCGGGGGTGCTGACGGAGGTGCCCGCCGACGCGGTGATGCCGACGCCGGCGCCGGCCTCGCCTTAGGGCCGTCAGCTCCGGGGGCGGGCAGACAGACGAACGGAGTGGCGTATGCGGAAGAAGACGATTCGCGATATTGACGTGGACGGGAAGCGGGTGCTGGTGCGGGTGGACTACAATGTGCCGCTGGACAAGGCGAGCGGCCGGATTATGGACGACACGCGTATCCGGGCGACGCTGCCGACGATCGGGTACCTGCGGGAGCACGATGCGAAGGTCATCCTGGTCTCGCATTTGGGGCGGCCGAAGGGGGTCGATCCTAAGCTGAGTCTGCGGCCGGCGGCTGAGCGGCTGAGCGAGCTGATCGGGGCGCCGGTGAAGTTCGCAGGGGACTGCGTTGGGCCGGAGGCGCAGGAGGCGGCGCACTCGCTGGCGAACGGGGAGGTGCTGCTGCTGGAAAACCTGCGCTTCCACGAGCAGGAGGAGGCGAACGACCCGGAGTTCGCGAAGGCGCTGGCCAGCCTGGCCGAGGTGTATGTGAACGACGCTTTCGGGACGGCGCACCGGGCGCACGCGTCGACGGAGGGGGTGGCGCACCTGCTGCCGGGGGTGGCCGGCCTTCTGATGGAGAAGGAGATCGATTACCTGGGGCGCGCGGTGGCCGACCCGGCGCACCCGTACGCGGCGCTGATCGGCGGGGCCAAGGTGAGCGGCAAGATCGCGGTGCTGCTGTCGCTGGTCGACAAGGTGGACAAGCTGCTGATCGGCGGGGGGATGGCGAACACGTTCCTAAAGGCGGAGGGGTTCGAGATCGGTGAATCGCTGGTGGAGGACGATTGCCTGGACAAGGCGCGGGAGATCATGGCGAAGGCGGAGGCGCGCGGGGTGAAGCTGCTGCTGCCGGCGGACGTGATCGTAGCGGAGCGGTTCGCGGCGGACTCGCCGGCGAAGCGGGTGTCGGTGAAGGAGGTGCCTGCGGGCTGGCGGATCATGGACATCGGCGAGACGACGGTGGACGTGTTCGCGCGGTCTTTGCAGGACTGCAGGATGGTGGTGTGGAACGGGCCGATGGGGGTGACGGAGATGGCGCCGTTCGCGCACGGTTCGCACCGGATGGCGGTGGTACTGGCCAATCTGACGGACGCCACGACGATCGTGGGCGGGGGAGAGACGGCGGAGGTGGTGGAGTCGCTGCACCTGGCGGACAAGTTCTCGCACGTGAGCACGGGCGGCGGCGCCTCGCTGGAGTTCCTGGAGGGGAAGGTGCTGCCGGGCGTGGCGGCGCTGCAGGACGCGTAGGTCCCGCGATCTCTCCCGCTTTCGCGGGGGCAATTTGTCGTGCGGGGTTGGCTCCCGGCAGGCTGGGCGCTAGCTGAGCACTGCGCCGAGGGACGTGCAGGGGCCGTGCTGGGCCGGGAGTATTGGCAGGCCGGCTGCATACTCGATGATAGCGATACTGTCGCCGGCGTTGATTGAGCCGTCGCAGGTGACGTCGGCGAAGGCTGGCGAGCCTGATTCGAGGGGCGGGCAGCCGTTGGGCCGGTCCTGGGGAACGCCGGCATCGGAGCGGAGAGGGCGAAGGGCGTCCTTGCCGTTGATGGAGCCGCTGCAGTCGAGGTCGCCCTGCGTGTGCTGGTTGGGTGCGGCGGTTGGCGTGGGTGTGGAGGTGGGCGTTGGGGACGGTGTCCTGGTGGGAGTTGGTGATGGCGTCGGGCACGATCCGGACGCCACGGACAGCGGGAAGTTGAGGGAGAATTCCGAGGTGTTACCGATTGAGTCGGTGGCGGTGGCGGTAACGCTGGCAGGGGGAGCCAAGCCGAGAGCGCAGATGGAGATCGAGAAGTCGCCGCCGGCGGAGGCTGTCGCGTCGTTGAGGAAGGCCTGGCCCTCGCCGTGGCCGGAGGGGTCGTTGTCGGAGAAGAAGAGTTCGACGGTGCAGTTCGCACAGGCAGTGCCGGTGACGTGCTGGGCGTCGGCGCTGGTGATTTCGGGGAAGTTCAGCAGGTCGTTGCCGCCGAAGTCAGCGTCGCCCGGGTCGTTGGGTGTGACGCCGTTGTCTTCGAGGTCGATACCGAGGTGCGCGTTGCCGTAGATGCTGTTGCGGGAGATCTTGACGTGGGTGTCCTCGTAGCCGTTCAGGGCGATGACGGAGATGCCGGAGTAGTAGGGAGCGTTGCGGATGGTGTTGTGAGATATGGAGTTGTTGTGGCCCCCAACGGTGCCGTAGTAGATGCCCCAGTACCCGCCGTTGATGTTGTTGTCATGGATGCTGATGTTGGAGGCCTGCCCAAGCACGGACATGGTGATGCCTCCTGAGATGCCGCTGCTGATGTTGTTGCCCGCGATTTCGATGTTGGAGCCCTGGCCGGCGATGTTCACCTGGATACCGGCGAGATATCCGAAAGGCAGTGTGTTGTTGAGAGCAGCCAGGTGGCTCGCGGAGGAGCCCTGGAACGTGATATCGGTAACCCCCGAGTATTCGACGGTGGAGTCCTGAATGGTGATGTTGGATATCCCCTCATGGCAGCCGGGGTCCGCGGTCATGGAGATCAGCCCACCGCAGACGACGATGCCGGTGAAGAATATGCCCGTGAATCGCAGGTGCTTGATCGTGACGTTCTGCGCCGGCGTCCCGTTGCCGCTCTGGATGTTGAGTGCGCTCTGGTTGTTGTCCGGGCTGTGAATGCGTACGCCGCGCCCGGAGCCGTCGATCGTGACTCCGTCGGTGGCGTTGACGGTTGGCAGTGTGGTGTTCAGCTCAATGGCGGGTCCGCTGTCGTTCGCCGGGAAGACCGAGGGGTCGAAGTCGATGGTGTCGGCGCCGCCCGTGGCGTTGGCCGCGGCGATGGCGTCCGGTAGCGTGCAGCCGCCAGAGTCCTCGGTGCAGGAGTTGTCCAGGGTGTCCGCTGTGCTGTTGACAGTGAACGTTGATGCTGCGCTGGCAGGCCAGCCGCGGCTGACGACAAGCAGCGCTCCAACGAGGACGAGAGCCAGGGCAACTGAGGCTATTGATCTTGACACCGCTCTACTCGTGCAAGGCAGTCTATCCTGCAGCCGCGCCCCCGTCTACGTGGTGCGTTAGTTCTCCGCCAGTAGGATGAGGTTGGCGGGCAGCGACTCGAAGCTGGCTTCGGCGAGGGCGTCCTGGCCGGCGATGGTGGACTCGTGGACGGTGACGGCGGCGTCGAGGGCGTGCCAGACGCCGTTCTCGTAGGTGTACCAGGTGAGCGTGCGGCCAATGGGTACGGCTGTCTCGAGCGGGATGGCGACTACGGCAGCAGTGCCGGGGTGGTCGATGGTGAACTCGATATAGTTGGTGAGGGCGCCGGCGCCGGGCGGCAGTGCGGGCGGCTGGGCGATTGTGGTGCGCACGCCGGGGACGGTTTCGAGGTTGGCGCCGGGTTTGCAGGCGGGTACGGGCGTCTGTGTGGCGGGCGTGGCCTCGCCGGGGACGCCGACGCGCGGGCAGATGCTCACGTTGCCTGCGTAGCCGGTGGTGAGGGTTGGGCCGAGATCGACGGCGTGGTCGGCGGCTTCTTCGTCGCCACCGCAGGCGGCGAGGGCGAGGCCGAGGAGGGCGACGAGGGCGAGAGCCAGGCGGAGCATGGTGCCGCTATTGTAGGGCAGCGGAGGGTATTGGGTTTCGGCGAGGACGACGATGGTATCGAATCGAGTGATGGCTGAGTTCGTGTAGCCTTGACACCTTCCAGGGGCGGTGGTAGTCTGTGTGTGCCTGAGATAGTGTACGAAGTACACTAAGTCAATGAAAGGGCACAGAGATGGTGATTCAAACGCGACCCCGGCCGGCGCCGATCGACGAGACGGACGTGCTGAACGAGGCGAACGAGTGCCTGGTTGACCGGCCGCTGGACACGAAGCCCCTGACCAGCGAGCACGCGTTCGCGTTCTGGCAGAAGGACATCCCGGAAGAGTACTGGTCGCTGGGCGGCGAGGAGCTGCGGCAGCGGATCGCGGCGGCGCGCGCGAAGCTGGGGACGCGGTGCGTGGTCCTGGGCCACCACTACCAGCGGGAGGACATCATCCAGTTCGCGGACTACCGGGGGGATTCGTTCAACCTTTCGCGATGGGCGGCGGAGAAGCAGGACGCGGAGTACATCGTCTTCTGCGGGGTGCACTTCATGGCGGAGTCTGCGGACATCCTTTCGGCGCCGCACCAGAAGGTGGTGCTGCCGAACATGTCGGCGGGTTGCTCGATGGCGGACATGGCGGACCCGGAGGACGTATACGCCTGCTGGGACGAGCTGACCGAGGCGGGGTTCGAGGGGATCGTGCCGGTGACGTACATGAACTCGGCGGCGGCGCTGAAGGCGTTCTGCGGCAAGAACGGCGGCATCGTCTGCACGTCATCGAACGCGCCGAAGGTGTACGACTGGGCCCTTGAACGAGGAAGCAAGGTGCTGTTCTTTCCCGACCAGCACCTGGGCCGCAACACGGGGCTGAAGAAGGGCATTCCGCTGGAAGAGATGGTGGTGTGGGACTACACGCTGCCGTACGGATCGCTGGGCGGGAACACGCGGGAGCAGTTGGAGCGGGCAAAGGTGATCCTGTGGCGCGGATGGTGCTCGGTGCACCGTCGGTTTTCAGTGAAGCAGATCGAGAAGGCGCGGGCGGAGCACCCTGACGTGACGGTGATCGTCCACCCGGAGTGCACGATGGAAGTGGTGCAGGCGGCGGACATGGACGGTTCGACGGAGTTCATCACGAAGACGATTACGAACGCGCCTGCGGGCTCAACGTGGGCCGTGGGGACGGAGATCAACCTGGTGTCGCGGCTGGCGCGGGAGAACCCGGACAAGACGGTGTTCTGCCTGGACCCGGTGGTCTGTCCCTGCGCGACGATGTTCCGCATCCACCCGGCGTACCTGTGCTGGGCGCTGGAGGAGCTGGCGGCGGGCCGGGTTGTGAACCAGGTGGTGGTGCCGGAAGAGACGGCGCGGGACGCGAAGGTGGCGCTGGAGCGCATGCTCAGCGTGCGGTAGGCAGTGTCGATGCGATCACCTGAGGTCGCCACCGCTGTGCAAGACAGGTTGATCGAGAGGGCTTGCGAGGTCCTGGAAGCCGACGAGCGCGTACTTGCCTGCTGGCTGGAAGGGTCATTCGGGCGGGGGACGGCGGACGCGTGGTCTGACGTGGATCTGCACGTGGCAGTGAGCGATGCCGACTGGCCTGCCTTCAGGCGAGAAGCGCGGGAGATCTTGAAACGGATCGGGGACGTCCTCGCCTATGGGGAGGTGCCTTTCCCCTGGGGGACGCAACTCATCCTTACGACTTTGAGCGGACCTGCACGCCTTGACTTCTATATCGAGCGCAGGGAGAGGATCAGCGAGGCGTTGCGCCTTGACCAACATCGCCTGATGTTCGACCGAGGCGGAGTCGAGCTGTCGTTGAAGGTTACGCATGACATCGAGCCGCTGATCAGAGCGCGATTGCAGGAACTAACGCAGACGTTCTTTTTCGGAGGGATGTGGCCTGCGCGCCTGGCTGGTCGCGGCGAGTGGGGAACGCTCTTCGCGAACGGGTTGATCGTTGTCTATCAGTTTCTCGTGCCGGCTTTACTGATCCAGGACTCGCCGCAGCACTTCTTCCGGCCGCACTTCCACAACGAGCGCTGGCTTAGCCCCGAGCGCCGGTCGCAAGTCGATGGTCTGGTTGCGGCGGTTGGTCGCGCCTTCGAAGGCATGGAGAAAGGTGAGCCATCCCGACAAGCGGTCTTTTCTGCGTACGAGACCTTGTTGAGCACCGTGTGGCGTGAATTTCGTGCGGCGTGTGAAGAGCACGGCGTCGAGTACCCGGAAGCTGCAGAATTGGAGACGCGCGCATATCTAGGACGCGAGCTGGGGATGTTCGCGGATGAGTGACCTGTACGACTACGTGATCATCGGTTCCGGGATTGCCGGACTGTATGCGGCGATCCTGGCGCGGGAGCACGGCTCCGTGCTGGTGCTGACGAAGGGGAGCATCGACGACTGCAACACGCGGTGGGCGCAGGGCGGGATCGCGGCGCCGATCGGGGTTGGGGACTCGCCGGAGAAGCACCTGCGCGACACGATCGTGGCCGGCGCGGGGCTGGTGGACGAGGAGGCGGCGCGG
This sequence comes from Dehalococcoidia bacterium, assembly GCA_035542855.1. Lineage (GTDB taxonomy): Bacteria > Chloroflexota > Dehalococcoidia > SM23-28-2 > RBG-16-64-32 > DATKKM01. The sequence goes on along the minus strand of DATKKM010000059.1, from coordinate 568 downwards.
GTGCTGACCTCCGAGGCGGCGGACCGCATCCGCGACCTGGTGGCGCTGGGGGTGCGGTTCGACACGGACCACGGCGAAATCGCGCTGGGGATGGAAGGAGCACACTCCGCGCCGCGTATTCTGCACGCGGGCGGCGACTCGACGGGGATGTACATCGAGCTGACGCTTTCGTCGGTGGCGCGGCTGGAGGGGATCACGGTGCGGGAGTGGACGATAGCGACGCGATTGGCAAGGGAGCAAGGGAGCAAGGGAGCATCTGTTACGGGCGTTGTTGCTCTGGACGAACGCACGGGGCAGACGCTGGAGTTCGGGGCGCGGTTTGTGGTGATGGCGACGGGTGGGGCGGGACGGCTGTACTCGGTGACGACGAACCCTGAGGTGGCCACGGGCGATGGGATTGCGCTGGCTTACCGGGCGGGGGCCGAGGTTACGGATATGGAGTTCATCCAGTTCCACCCAACGGCGCTGCGCATGGAAGGACAGAGGCCGTTCCTGATCAGCGAAGCGGTGCGCGGCGAGGGCGGGCGGCTGATCGATGCAGAGGGTGTGCGGTTCATGGTGGACTACG
>DATKKM010000058.1:0-9825 GCA_035542855.1 Dehalococcoidia bacterium | reverse complement strand
CGGAGGGTGGCACCATCCTCTTCGTCGGCACCAAGCGCCAGGCCCAGGAAGCGATCGAGTCCGAGGCCCGCCGCTCCGGCATGCCCTTCGTCACCACGCGCTGGCTGGGCGGAACCCTCACCAACTTCCAGACCATCCAGTCGCGCATCGACTACCTCGTCCGCCTGGAAGACTCCCGCGCCCGCGGCGAGTTCGAATCGCTGCCCAAGAAGGAGCGCCTGCAGAAGGAAGAGGAGATCGTGCGCCTGAACCGCTACCTGGGCGGTATCAAGGAGATGACCGCGCTCCCCTCCGCCGTCTACATCGTCGACACCACGAAGGAAGACATCGCCGTCGCCGAGGCCCTGCGCATGGGGACGCCGATCGTCTCCCTCGTCGACACCAACTGCAACCCGGACGTCATCGACTACCCGATCCCCTCCAACGACGACGCCATCCGCGCCATCAAGCTCATCACCTCCAAGGTCGCGGACGCCGTGCTCGAAGGCCTCACGGCCCGCGAGTTCGCGGCCCAGGCCGCGCTGGAGGCGGAGGATGTCGAGGTCAGCGCCTACACAGAGACCGGCTACATCGCCTCGCCTGACGAACCTTCGCCCGCCGAAGCCGTCACCGAAGAGGCCGCGCCGGCCGCTGAACCGGCGCCGGAGGCTGCTGCGCCCGTGGCAGAGGCTGCTGCCCCCGCGCCCGCGACAGAGGCGACCGCCCCAGATCCCGAGCCGGCCGCCGAGACCCCTGCCCCGGAAGCGCCGGCCGCCGAGCCCCAGGCATAACCCCAACCCTAACCAGGAGCAATACCGCACATGGCAATCTCTGCATCAGACGTTAAGGAACTGCGCGAACGAAGCGGCGCCGGCATGCTGGAGTGCAAGAAGGCGCTGGAAGAGGCCGGCGGCGACATGGACAAGGCCATGGAGGCCCTCAAGAAGAAGGGTCACGAGATGGCCGAAAAGCGCGGCGAGCGCGAGACCGCCGAAGGCGCCGTCCACTCCTACATCCACCACAACCACCGCGTCGGCGCGCTGGTGGAGGTCAACTGCGAGTCCGACTTCGTGGCCCGCACGGACGACTTCAAGGCGCTGGTGGCCGCCGTCGCCCTGCAGGTCGCCGGCAAGCCGGAGACACTCTACGTCACCAAGGACGAGCTCCCTTCCGGCAGCAAGGATGACCCCAAGGCCGTCGTCCTGCTGGAGCAGCCGTTCATCAAGGACGAATCGATCACCATCGGCGAGATGGTGCGCGACGCCATCGCCAAGACCGGCGAGAACATCCGCATCAAGCGATTCGCGCGCTTCGAACTGGGCCGCTAGCGGTGCAAAGACGCCTGGCTGAGGGGTCTTAACCCACGTTGGCCCCCGGCAACCAGGCGTATGCGCCAACCCGCCGCGTCCGGTCTGTAGGTTTGCCGGTTCGCCGGTTTGTAGGTTTGTCGCCGCGTCGGCTAGACTGAACCACACATGTCCGCTGACCCTGCCTACAAGCGCATCCTGCTCAAACTGAGCGGCGAAGCCCTCCAGGGCGACAAGCCGTACGGCACGGACAACGCCGTGCTGGACGATATCGCCCGCCAGGTGAAGCGCATCCGGCAGGGCGGCGTCCAGGTGGCGATCGTCGTCGGCGGGGGCAACATCTTCCGCGGCGCCACCGCGGAGTCGGCCGGCATGGACCGCTCCACCGGCGACTACGCCGGGATGCTGGCCACCATCATCAACGCACTCGTCCTCCAGGACGCCCTGGAACGCAACGGCGTGAAGGTGCGCACCCAGTCGGCCATCGCCGTCACCGCCGTCGCCGAGCCCTACATCCGCCGCCGCGCCATCCGCCACCTGGAGAAGGGCCGCGTGGTTATCTTCGCGGCCGGCACCGGCAACCCCTACATGACCACCGATACCGCCGCCGCCCTCCGCGCCGTGGAGGTCGACGCGGAGGTGCTCCTGATGGCCAAGAAGGACGTCGACGGCGTCTACGACGCTGATCCCAACACCAACGCGGGAGCCAGGCGCTTCCTCACCCTCTCCTACATAGACGCGCTCAACCGGCGCCTGCAGGTGATGGACTCCACTGCCCTTACCCTGTGCATGGAGCACTCCCTGCCCGTGGTTGTCTTCAACATCCGCGCCCCCGCGAGCATCGAGCGCGCGGCCGCCGGCGAGGAGATCGGCACCCGGGTCGGCGATATGCCAACTGCAATCGAAGAAGAGGCGCCCGCGCGCGCCGCCAGAGCTCAAGCCAAGAGGTAACCATGGTCCAGGAACAGATCGGCGACGCCAAATCCCGCATGCACAAAGCCGTCGAGGCCCTCCAGCATGAGCTGAGCACCGTCCGCACCGGCCGCGCCAGCCCCGGCCTTGTCGAGAACATCAAGGTGGACTACTACGGCGCGCCCACGCCGCTCCTCCAGCTGGCGACGATCACCACGCCGGACGCCAAGCTCATCGTCATCTCCCCCTACGACAAGACCGCGATGGGCGCCATCGAAAAGGCCATCCAGAAGTCGGACATCGGCCTCACCCCCTCTAACGATGGCTCCGTGGTCCGCCTGGCCATCCCGCCGCTCACTGAAGAGCGCCGCAAGGAGATCGCCAAGCACGTACGCAAGCGCGTCGAAGACGCCCGCGTCGCCATCCGCAATATCCGCCGCGACGTCCACGAGCACCTCCGCAAGCTGGAGCACGACCACACCATCTCCCAGGATGACCTCCACCGGTCCGAGACGGAGCTGCAGAAGCTAACGGACGACCAGATCGCCCAGGTGGACGACCTGGGCACCGAGAAGGAGCAGGAGATACTGACCGTCTAGCGCGCACGGTCCGTCAGTTCCGTTGGGCCGCAGGCAATCCGTGGACAGCCGCGCGAGTCGCCCGCCACTCTCAGACGTTCTATACTTGTGAGCAACATGATCTCCCCCCCAAGGGCAGACCAGACACAGGCCGAATCCGGACAACCGCCCATCCTCGATCTGCCGCGCGTACCCCGGCACGTCGCCATCATCATGGACGGCAACGGCCGCTGGGCCCGCTCTCGCGGCAAGTCCCGCCGCGCCGGCCACAAGGCCGGCACAGAGAACGTCCGCCGCGTCATCGAGCGCTTCGCTGCCTATGACGTGCCTTATCTCACCCTCTACGCCTTCTCCACCGAGAACTGGGACCGCCCCCGCTGGGAGGTGCGCGCCCTCATGGCCCTCCTCTCCCGCTTCCTCAAGCAGGAGACACAGAACCTCCACGAAGAGGGCATCCGCCTCGTCCACATCGGCGATCTCTCGCCCCTCAACAGCAACCTGCGCCGCCGCGTGCTGGACGCCATTGAGCTGACCAAAGACAACACCCGCATGACGCTGGCCATCGCCTTCAACTACGGCGGCCGCGCCGAGCTCACCGCCGCCGTCCAGCGCATCGTCGCCGACGGCGTCCCCGCCGAGCAGATCGACGAAGACCTGATCGAGCGCTACCTCTCCACTTCCGGCCTGCCCGACCCCGACCTCATCATCCGCACCGCCGGCGAGCTGCGCCTCTCCAACTTCCTGCTCTGGCAGGGCGCCTACTCCGAGTTCTGCTTCACAGACGTCTACTGGCCCGACTTCGATGTCCAGCAGATCGACGATGCGCTCTACGCCTACAGCCAGCGCCGACGCCGCTTCGGCGGCCTCCTCCCCGACGAGCACGACGGCCACAGCGTCAACGGCAACGGCCACCAGCCGTAGGGCATGCTCGCCCAGCGCCTGGCCACCGCCGCTGCCGGCATACCCATCATCGTCGCCGTCATCCTGATCGGCGGGCCACTCTACACCGCCGTCGTCGCCCTCATCCTCGCCCTCGGCGCCCTCGAGTTCGTCCATATGCTCGCCGGCCATGAGCGTCCGCTCTGGCAACCCACCCCGGCCGCCGTCGTCGCCGTCGTGGCGGTCGTCGCCGTCGTCGTCGGCGCCGACAACGGGCTCGACTACTGGACCGGCGCGCTCGTCGCCGGCGTTGGCCTCGGCCTGCTCTTCATCATCGCCCTCAGTACCATCGACGACGCCCCCGGAGACTGGCTGACCATAGTCGGCGCTATCGCCTATGTTGGCTTCCTCGGCTCATACCTCGTCCTCCTCCGTGACCTGGACAAGGGCGAGCACTGGCTGCTCCTCGCCGTCCTCGGCACCTGGGGGACCGACACCTGCGCCTACGCCGTGGGCAAGGCCATCGGCCGGCATAAGATGGCGCCGCGCATCAGCCCCGGTAAGACCTGGGAGGGTACGGCCGGCTCGCTGGTGGGCGGCGTGGCCGTCGTCGCGCTCCTCAACTGGCCGCTGGACCTGCCCATGAGCGCGGGCGAGGGCATCCTCCTTGGCCTCCTCCTGCCGCCGGTCGCGGTCCTCGCCGACCTCGGCGAGTCGATGCTCAAGCGGGGCGCCGGCGTCAAGGACACGAGCGAGCTCGTGCCCGGCCACGGCGGCTTCCTGGACCGCCTCGACTCGATTCTCTTCACCATTCCGCTGGTATACTACTTTGCGATATGGGTTGTCCTGTGACGCGCAGATTTGCCCACATCTGCCTCCAGCCTCTAACTTCCAACCTCCAACTTCCTCCCGGATGATCCGCGTAGCTCTTCTCGGCTCCACCGGCTCCATCGGCCGCCAGACGCTCGATGTCATTCGCTCGCTGCCCGGGCGCTTCAACGTCGTCGCCCTCGCCGCCGGCGGCAACGTCACGATCCTCGAAGAGCAGGCCCGCGAGTTCCGCCCCCGCATGGTCTGCTGCGACCGTGAAGACGACTACATCCGCGGCCGCATCAAGGACGGCTCGCTCAACGGGAAATGGGCAACCATGGAAGAGATGGCCACCCACCGCGACGTCGATCTCGTCGTCGTGGCCACCGTCGGCGCAGCCGGCCTTGCGCCCACCCTGGCCGCGGCGCGCGCGGGGAAGAAGATCGCCATCGCCAACAAGGAAGTGCTGGTCATGGCCGGTCACATCCTTACCGCCGAGGCGCGCCGCTCCGGCGCGGAGCTCCGCCCCGTCGACTCGGAGCACTCCGCCATCTGGCAGTGCCTCTGGGGCGAAGCGGCCGATTCCGTCGAGCGGCTTGTCATAACCGCATCCGGCGGCGCGCTACGCGACCTCCGCCAGGAGGAGCTGGAACGCGTGACCGCCGAGCAGGCGCTGCGCCACCCGAACTGGCAGATGGGCAAGAAGATCACCGTCGATAGCGCCACGCTCCTCAACAAGGGCCTCGAGTGCATCGAGGCGCGCTGGCTCTTCGACGTCCCCCTGGACCGCATCGAGGTGCTCCTCCACCGCGAGAGCGTGGTCCATTCGCTGGTGGAGTTTCGTGATGGTTCGGTTAAGGCGCAACTCGGCGTACCCGATATGCGTCTACCCATACAGTGCGCACTCACATACCCGGACCGCGTGCCGGAGACAGCCGTGCCCAGGCTGGACCTGAAGACCATCGGCACGCTGAACTTCGGCATCCCGCACCACAACCGCTTTCCCTGCCTGGGCCTTGCCCTGGAGGCAGGCCGGCGGGGCGGCACGGCGCCGGCCGTCCTGGCCGCGGCGGACGAGATCGCCGTCGAGAACTTCCTGGCGGGCTACATCCGCTTCACGGACATCGCGCGCGTCATCGAAGACACGCTCTCGGCGCACCCGGAGACCGGCAACCCATCGCTGGAGCAGGTGCTGGAGGCGGACCGCTGGGCGCGGGCCTTCGCGGGCGATCTGGTGCGCGCGAAAGCATAATCGCCGCGGCGCACGTATCATAGAAGTACAGACATGCAAGCCACTGATCACGCCCGAAACATGTTCGAACGTTCCGTTGTTCTCATTTCAGGGGGATAAGGGGCTGGGGGGCTAACGCTTGGACCTGCTAATCCACTACATCCTGCCGTTCTTCGGCATGCTCATAGGCCTCATCGTCATCCACGAGCTGGGCCACTACGTCACCGCCAAGATCTTCGGCGTGAAAGTGCTGGAGGCCGGTCTCGGCTATCCGCCGCGTGTCTGGGGCTTCACCTGGCGCGGCACCATCTACTCCATCAACGCGCTCCCCCTGGGCGGCTTCGTGCGCCTGCTGGGCGAAGAAGACCCCACGGACCCGCAGAGCCTTGCCGCGCAGAAGGCCTGGAAGCGGCTGATCATCCTCGGCTCCGGCGCCTTCATGAACGCCATCCTGCCGATCATCCTCTTCGCCATCTTCTTCATGATCCCTCACAACGTCCCGCGCGGCCCCGTCGTCATCGACGGCGTCGAGTCCGGCTCGCCGGCCGCCGCCGCCGGGCTTCAGCAGGGGGACATCATCCTGGAGATCAACGGCGACAAGATCAAGAATACCGAGGAGGCCGGCCGCGCGATCCGCCTTCACATGGGCGACACTATCGCCTTCACCGTCCAACACACGGACTTCGGCGAGACCACGGTCGAGACGTTGTATGCCACCGCGCGCTGGGACCCGCCGAGCGGCCAGGGTCCCACCGGTATCCGCATCCATGACCGGGTGGCCGGCTCCGCCGTCTGCACCGGCAGCAGCCCTCCCAGCGACTGCTATGAGCGCGAGTCCTACGGCCTGTTATCCGCGTTCTCGAAGGGCTGGCACTCCACCATCGACTCGCTGAAGCTTGCCCGCAACCAGGTGATCGCCATGTTCAAGGGCGGCCAGGGGCCGGCCGTCGCTGGCCCCGCCGGCATCGCCCAGGGCACAGGCGAGGTGGTGAAGTCGAGCGGCTGGAACTCCCTGCTGGAGTTCGCGGCGCTGCTCTCGATCAACCTGGCCATCATCAACGTCCTGCCGCTGCCTATGCTGGACGGCGGCCGTATGACCTTCGTCCTCATCGAGATCGCGCGCCGCGGCAAACGCGTCGCCCCGGAGAAAGAGGCGATAGTGCACCTCATCGGCCTGGCGCTTATCATAACCATGGCTGTTGTGGTTACGTACGTGGACGTCGTGCGCATCGTCGGGGGGAAGAGCCTCTTCTCCTGACGGCCCGGCGCCCTGACCGATAGGACTGCACAATGACAGACGAACCGTTCGCGCTGGCCGCGCGCCGCAAGACCCGCCCCGTCCACGTTGGTGACGTGCAGGTCGGCGGCGACGCTCCCGTCGTCGTCCAGACGATGACCAACACCGACACCGCCGACGCCCGTGCCACGGTTGAGCAGATCGCCCGCCTGGCGGACGAGGGCGCGGAGATAGTGCGCGTTGCCGTGCCGGATAGGGCGGCCGCCGCCGCCGTTCCTGACATCGTCGCCGCCACGCCGGTGCCCCTTATCGCCGATATCCACTTCGATCACCGCCTCGCCCTGGAGGCGATCAAGGGCGGCATCCACGGCCTTCGCCTCAACCCCGGCAACATCCGCGAGGCCGGCAAAGTCCGCGAAGTCGTGAAAGCGGCCCAGGCACGCGGCATCTCCATCCGCATCGGCGTCAACGAAGGCTCGCTGCCGCCGATCCCCGCGCTCGCCGACGGAGAGCTGCCGCCCACGAAGGTCGAGCGCATGGTCAGCGCCGCCCTCTGGGAGATCGGGGTGCTGGAAGAGATGGGCTTCCAGGACATCAAGCTGTCCATGAAGGCGTTCGACGTGCCCACCATGGTTAGCGCCTACCGTCAGATCGCCACGCGCATCCCGTACCCGCTGCACCTCGGCGTCACCGAGGCCGGCACTCCAGGCTCCGGCTCCGTCCGCTCCGCCGTCGGTATCGGCGTCCTCCTGGCGGAGGGCATCGGAGACACCATCCGCGTCTCGCTGGCCGCAGACCCGGTGGAAGAGCTGCCGGTCTGCTGGGACATCCTGAAGTCGCTCAACCTCCGCCAGCGCGGCGCGACGATTGTGGCCTGCCCGACTTGCGGGCGTATCGAGGTGGACCTCATCCCGCTGGCCAACAAGATCGAAGAGACGTTCAAGGCGATCGGCAAGCCGATCACTGTCGCCGTCATGGGCTGCGTCGTCAACGGCCCCGGCGAATCGCGCGATGCCGATATCGGACTCGCCGCCGGCAAGGGCCGCGGCGCCATCTTTCGCAAGGGCGAGGTGGTCCGCGTTGTGGCCGAAGATCAGTTCATGACGGCGCTGCTGGAAGAGGGCGCGAAGGTCATCGAAGAGCGCTTCGGAGAGACGATCGACATTGCCGCCCTGGGCGCGCCCGCCACAACCGGCGATCCCCTGGACGACCTCATCGCGCTAACGCCGGTCCAGGCGTCTCCGCGACTCCCAGGGCGCGCTGCCCGCCGCGCCTAGCTGCTCCGGCGCTAGTCGGAGTCGGCGACAGCCTCAGCCGGGTGGTGCGGTCCCAGCGCCCGGAAGAACAACCACAGCGCGATGGTGGCCACCAGGCAAGCGAGGCAGACGACAAGCGCAATGATCGTCTTCGTCTGCTCGAGCGCGCTGAGTGACTGCTGATCATCGTTGAGCAGCGCCTCCCAGAACAGGAAGCCGCTGATCAGCGTGATGACCAGCCACGCCCCCTTGTTCCAGTCAAACAGCTTGCGGCCGTCCAGGAACTCGATCGGAATCATCTGGAAGAACAGGCCCTCCAGCCCCGAAACGAACAGACCGACCGCGATCCCCTCGGGCACCGCCGCCCAGAAACCGCTGTGGTCTTGCGACACCGTCCGCAGGGGCCCTACGAGCGCCCAGGCGACGGCGCAGAGCGAGAGCAGCACGATCGAGGACCAGAGCGCCTTCTTGCCTTCCTGCTCGGCGGTCAGAGTGGCCGGAGCGACGATCGCGTTAGCCGCGACGAAGCCGTACATCAGCCCCGGCTGGAAGCCGAGAATTCGCGTGAGAGCCACCGCAACCACGGCGACAAGCACGCCCATCGGGAAGACCCGGACTACAGCGGGCACTCCAAACCGGCGACAGACAAGCGCCTGCGTCCCGTCCCAGGCATAAGTGACCACCGCAAACGCTCCAAGGTAGCTCACAAAGAGGACGAGGCTCTTCTGGTTCAAACCGCTGCCGGGCTCCTCAAGCCCGTAGAGGGCAGCCGCCAGGGCAAGGGCCAGTAGCGTCGGAACGATGGTCCGCGCCCAACGCGGCAGTTTGCCGAAGCCGCTGGCAGCGCCGCCGAAGCCGGCGAACAGACCCGCGAACGGCGCCGCAACGCTCTTCAATATTCCGTGAACCCTCTGCTCGTTCTCCTCGAGCGTTTCGTTGAACACTACCGCCGCCAGGATCAGGAGCGTCAGAGTTATCAGCGCCAGCCCGAAGTTAGTCGAAACAACCGTCGGGCTGAACGAGATCTCGCCGACGTCTGGCACCGCTCGCACGACCTTTGGCGTGTCCTTGTTCACCCTGGTCACCACTACGGCCGGCGCTTCCGTCGGCGTCGCCGCCGGCGTCGCCGCAGCCGGTTCAGCCGTGGGGCTTGGTGAAGCCGTAGGAGTCGCCGTCGGCGTGGGCGAGGCGGTAGGCGAAGCGGTGGGCGAAGGGGTTGGCTTTGGCGTGGCGATCACCGCCAGCACCGTCGGCGTCGGCGTGGGCGAAGCAGTCGGGGACGGCGTAGGGCTGGGAGTCGGTGACGCGGTGGGCGTGGGCGTTCTCGTTGGCGTCGGCGAAGGCGATGGCGTCCGCGTCGGCGTGGGCGTGGGCGAAGCGGTGGCGGTGGGCGTTGGTGACGGGGTGGGAGTAGGCGTGGGAGTCGGTGTCGGAGTGGGCGTAGGTGTTGCGGTTGGTGTAGGCGTGGGCGTTGCCGTCGGAGTGGAGGTGGGTGTCGGCGTCGGCGTAACGGTGGGTGTCTCCGTTGGGGTCGGCGTCACAGTGGGCGTCTCGGTCGGCGTAGCGGTAGGCGTGGGCGTCTCAGTGGGCGTCGACGTTGGTGTCTCTGTTGGAGTCGCCGTCGGTGTTGGCGTTA
>DATKKM010000057.1:0-18566 GCA_035542855.1 Dehalococcoidia bacterium | reverse complement strand
CTGACGGCGTAACGGTCAGTCTAACGAGCAGGTGTACTTGTCGATCTGCAAATAGCGGCTGTCCGGTGACCAGCCGATCGAGCCGATGTAGTCTGGTTGAAGGCCGGCGCTGAAGTCTAGCAGAGCCGTTGCCGCGGAAGCGACGTCGTAGAGGGCTATCATTTCGCCATCATTGAAGCCTAGTGTCCGGCCGTCCGGACTCCAGGCAAGACCTCTGCCGCGCACGTCGCCAACGAGGATGTCGTCACCCGTGGCAATCGTGTAGAGCCTGATCTCGCTCCCGTCGCCGCTCTTGTACGCGACCCGCAGGCCGTCCGGCGACCAGGTCCATTCGAGGGCCTGGGGAAGCTGCACGACGGCACCGTCAAGGGACACGGCAGCCGGCTTCATGGCTTCGCCTGCAAGCGTCTTGATGGGGGCCACTTGGCCATGCCGCACGATCAATCGCGATCCGTCCGGCGACCACAGCAAGGGAGCGTCAACGTCACCGGCCACGATTTGTCGCTCGCGCCCGGATATGGCGTCGAACGCAAACAGTCCTTCGCCGGAGTCGTACGCCAGGACATCTTCGGTCGGGGACCACGTTTGGTCGGTGCTGCCCTCCGTGCCGGGCAACAGGACGTCTCTGCCACCGATGGTGTCGTACACACGCGCGCCAATCCTGGTGTAATAGGCGATGAAGCGGCTGTCAGGAGACCAACTTGATCCAGCATAGAACGGGAGCTCCGTGTCGATGAGGGTGGATTGTGAGCCTCCCAACTCCCGGAAATACATGTCCGCGCGCTCATGAAGCACGCTAGAGTCAGGAGACGGAACGAAGTAGACGATCTTCGATCCGTTTGGCGACGACAGGGCCCAGCGCAGGTTGGACGGAGTCGAGTTGACGGTTGAGGCGGTAGCTGATTCGAGGTCTACGAGTGCCGCGCCCCCGCCCCAATCCGGTTCGTTGGGTTGCCGCCATACGAAGAGACGCTGGTCCGCGGACCAGCCACCCCGCCACCACGTCCGGAATAGGCGGCGGGTCACGGTGTCGTAGAGGAATTGCACTGCACAACTCCCGGGCTCATAGCCCGCGAGGTCGGCGACTTCGAGGATTGGCGGCATGCCGGCCCACGGGCTCGACGTAGGGGTCGGGTTCGGTGAGGGGGACGACGTCGGACTCGGCGGAGCGCTCGCTGTCGAAGTCGGAGTCAGGTTGTTGCCCTTACCACAGGCGGAAAGCAAGAAGGCGATTACGGCAGTGGCAGCAATCAGCCGGCGCATTGTTTATGGCCTCCGCGCACATTACAACGGAGGCGTGCGCCCGGCGGAATGGGCCATAAGGCCTGATCCTGCCGGGAGCCATGGCCCCAGACAGGCGAGTACAGCCGTCTCGCATCACTACGCTCTACCGCCAGCTGACGGCTTAGGACTGGCAGCGGTCGTTCACGTACTCGGTGTAGGCCAGCCGCGATCCGTCCCCCGACCACTCCAGGTCATTAGCGTTGCTCAAGGCAAAGCGCTCGTGTAGGTTGGCGGCGTCGATCACGTGACCTGTTGGGCAGCCGTCTGACGCGACTGACGTATAAGAGATGTACGATCCGTCCGGCGACCAGCGGGGACTCAGGCCCTCGGCGATCTGCCGCGTGGTACCCGACTGGATGTCGTAAGCCTCGATGCGGCCAGAGAGGGGCTCCTCCTGTTCCTCAAGAAAGAGGATCTCGCGGCCATCTGGCGACCATTCGACCGAGCCGAGACCGGTCAGGTTCTGCAGAAGCTCTTCGGCGCCGCTCTCCATGTCTCGCACCCAGAGGCCGCCGTTGCGCGCGAACGCAAGCCGCCGGCCATCCGGGGACGCATCGCCGATCAGGCCGTCGGTCAGGCGGATGCTGCTGCCGCCGTTGTAAGCGTAGATGCAGAACTCCGAGCGGCTCTCCTCGCAAAGGGCAGTGATGAGCAGGCGGCCATCGGGCAGCCAGAGGGACGAGCAGCCGTTTTCGATTGGATACGTAGCGCCGGTCAACAGATCGAAGAGGGTGCCGCCGAGATCGTCCAGGTTCCAGGTGATGAAGTTTGTTCCGTCCGCGGACCAACCGAAGCTGCGGCCCGTGACGTTGCAGCGAAAGAGGATGTCGCTCCACTGGTAGGAGGCGATCTCTGTGTCAGGAGCGCCGTCCACCCCTACCTGGTGGACCCAGTGCGTTCCTTCCAGGTAGACGGCGCCGTCTACCTGGACCGGCGTAGTCTGCGCGATGTAGGCGACGTTATCGCCTCCGGGCTCCCAAACCGGCGATCGCCCGACCGCCAGCGTCTGCACTCCGCTTCCGTCCGAGTTGACGACGCGGACTTCGTAGCCGGAGATCGGGAGTCTGCCGGTCGGGATGGTGGACGTTGGAGCAGGCGGAGCGGTGGCCGTCGCCGTCGGCGGAACCTCGATCGTGGCCACTGTCGGTGTCGACAGGGCCGGCGACGCAGCGGGCGTTGCCCCAGCGGTGCGTGAGGCGGCGGAGCTGGCAGAGGGCCGCGCCGGCGTAACGGTTGGCTCGCCCGTCGCCAGCACATTGGACGGCTCGCTGCCGCCGGATCCGAAGAACTCCGCGGCCAGAAGGACGAGGCCCGCCAGCACAGCCACGGCAGCAGTCACAAGCGCCGCCTTCAGCAGCACCGGTATCGTCGACCACCAGCGGCGCCGCTCCCCCTCCCGCCACTGGGCGGCCTCTTCGCGCGTGGAGACGCCCAGCTTCGAGATAATCTGCGAGACGTGCGTTTTCGCCGTCTCGAAGCCAATCCCCAGCCGCGCGGCGATCTGCTCGTTTGTCAGCCCCTCGCGGATGAGCGCGAGGACGTCTTGCTCGCGCGGCGTGAGGAGGTCCGGATACCTCGGTCTACCCCGCTGTCCCATCGTGTGGCGAGTGTAATCCGGCCCCGGCGGGATTTACATCCCCCGTCAATACGGATGGCGCAGGGGCGCTGCTCGCTGCGCCCCTACCTGGACGCCAGCAGCGCCCGGCGCAGCAGGAACAGCGCTGAGGTGACCGCGCGGCGCTTGTTGGCCGGACGGCCCAGGTTGATCGTGTAGGAGAGCTGTTCCGCCTTCGTACCGTCATGGACGGCGACGTGCACCGTCCCCGGCGGCTTGCCTTCCACCGGCTCGCTGCCGGCGATGCCCGTGACGCCGACGCCGTAGTCCGCGCCAGCGCGTTCGCGGGCGGCGCGGGCCATGCTGGCGGCCACTTCGGGGCTGACCACGCCGTGCTGATCGATCAGCGCCTGGCCGACGCCCAGCGCCACCTTCATATCGGTCGCGTACGTCACGTAGCCTCCGCGGAAGGCGTCCGAGCTGCCGTCCACGTCGGTCAGCGTGGAGGAGAGCAGGCCGCCGGTGCAGGACTCCATCGTCGCCACCGTCTGGCCGCGCTCCCGCAGCATCTGGAGGACGGCGGCCTCAAGTGTCTCGTCGTCGGCGCCCCAGACGATCTGGCCCAGGATCGCGCGCGCGCGTTCCTCGACAGGCGCGATCAGCTGGCGGGCCCGTTCCGCCGTCTCGGCCTTGGCGGCGATGCGGACGTAGACGCCGTCCTGCTTGGCGTAGATGCCGATCGAGGGGTTGTCCATGCCGCGGGAGAGCGGCGTCATCTGCTCGTCGATGTGGCTCTCGCCCATGCCGACGGTCTTGAGGACGCGCGTCACCAGTACGTTGCCGCCGGCGATCTCCAGCAGCCGCGGCGCGACCTCTTTCTCCCACATCCGGTACATCTCCTGGGGCACGCCGGGCATGGCGATGATGTAGCGGCCGCCGCTGTCGGGAAGCGTCTTCTCCACCCACCAGCCGGGGGCCGTGCCGCGCGGGTTGAGGATGGGGCTGGCCGAAGGGATGAGGCTGGCCTGCTTCAGGTTGCGCTCCGGGAAGGTGACGCCGCGGCTCTCGAAGAACGCCCGCAGCGCGCGCGCCATGTCCTCGTCGATGAAGGGCTCCTCGCCCAGGGCGGCGGCGATTCCCTCGCGCGTCAGGTCGTCGTCCGTGGGGCCCAGGCCGCCGGTCATGATCAGGACGTCGGAACGCCGCAGGCCGTGCTCGATCGTGTCGACGATGCGGCCCAGGTTATCGCCGACGACGGACTTGTAGTAGAGGTCGATCCCCAGCTCCGGTAGCCGCGATGCGATCCAGGAGGCGTTGGTGTCGACGATCTCGCCGAGCAGGATCTCGGTGCCCACGGAGATGATCTCGGCCTTCATGGCGACAAGCGTCGCGGGTCTGCGGTCGCTGGTCAAGTGTTGGGCCAACGCTAACCCAACCTCAACGATCGCCCGTATCAGAGGCGCGCTGGTGGGCCATCTATTTGGGTGAACATCTCTCGAGACGAGGGGGTAACGCGTGCTCAACCGAATCATCGCCCCAGCCCTGCTGATTCTGCTTGCCGCCGTCTTTGTCACGTCCGGCGCCTCCGCCAGCCAGCTGCCGCTGCGCTCGCTTTCCAGCGGGGGCCCAGCGCAGAAGCTGGCGCCCGTCAACGCCGACGCCGGCGCGCGCGGCGTGTCGATCGACTCTCATGATGATGTCGCGCTGGCGAACGGCCCGCTGCGTGAACTGGTGTCCGAATCGCAGCGCGGCATCGCCGGGCCGACGTCGCTCAGCATGAGCGGCGGCTCCGTGCGAGTCGAGGTGCTGCACCACATGAGCTCGCAGGCGATCCGGGAAGCGGTAGCCGGCCTCGGGGGCGAAGTCTATGGCGAAGTGCCCGGCTACCTGGTCGAGGCGCTGGTCCCCGTTGATCGCCTGGTGGAGCTGGCGCAGACTCCCGGCATTGACTACGTGCGTCCGCCGGCCAACGTGGGCGTGCCGATTGATCCGGAGCCGGGCGCCGCCTCCGCGCAGGACGTTGACGCGCAGGATGCCGGCGTCACCGGCGAAGAGGTAGCGAAGACCAACGCCGACGCCTGGCAAGACGCGGGCTTTACCGGACAGGGCGTGAAGATCGGCATCGTCGACGCGTTCGACGGCGCTACCTGGGATAGCGCGCAGGCCGCGGGCGAGGTGCCGGAGCCGGCGGGCACGTTCTGCAAGTTCATGGGCTCCAGCTGTGACCTCTGGACGGCGGGCGTCGAGCATGGTGTGGCCGTCGCCGAGATCATCCACGAGATGGCGCCGTCCGCGCAGCTGTACATCGCAACCGTCTACTCGGCCAGCGATCTGCAGGCCGCTGTCGACTACTTCCACGCGCACGGGGTGCAGATCATCTCGCGCTCTGAGACGGCAGTGTTCGACGGGCCGGGCGATGGCACAGGCCCGCTGGACGCGGTCGTCGACAACGCGATCGCCGATGGGATGCTGTGGGACAACGCCGCCGGCAACAACGCCAGCGAAGACGGCGCCTCCAACGGCTCCTACTGGCGCGGCGCCTGGAACGACCCCGATGACGACGGGTATCTGAACTTTGACGGCGACAACGAGGTGCTGCCGCTCTTCTGCGGCTTCCTCAACGGGCTCCGCTGGAACGACTGGGGCCCCAACCCCACCGACTACGACGTCTACATCTTTGACGCGCCGGACTCGCTCACGCCGAAGGTCGCGGGGGCCGACTGGCAGCAGCTCGGCGCCCCGCCGCTGGAGCTGACGGGCAACGAAGAGGCCATGACGTGCTCCGGCCCGAGCGACGTTGACGGGCTGGTCATCGCGCTCGCCGATCCGGGCAACGGCACCGACGGCGACACGCTGGAACTGATGGGCAACCAGACTGCTTTCTACTACTCGCAGAACCCGTACAGCGCGAGCGGGCCGATGTCCGACTCCGCCAACCCGGGCATGCTCTCGGTCGGCGCGATCGATCCGGCGGACGGATCGACGATCGCCACCTACAGCTCCTGGGGGCCGACCAACGATGGCCGCACCAAGCCGAACCTCTCGGCCGCGTCCTGCGTATCGAGCTTCACCTACGCGCCGGGCTGCTTCAATGGCACCAGCGCCGCCACGCCGGCGGTTACCGGTGCGGCCGCGCTCGTCCTCAGTGCAGACCTGGCCGACAGCCCGGACTCTCTCGCCGCGTACCTCAAGGACTCGACGGTGGACCACGGCCTGGTAGGCACGGACAACGTGTTCGGCGCGGGAGAGCTGGTCCTCGGCGATCCGCCGGTGGGCCCCAGCCCGCCGCCCGGCCCGACGGCGACACCGACGTCCAGCCCCCTGGCGTTGCTGCAGGGCGACGCCAACTGCAACGGCGCCGTTGAGGTGGGCGACATCGCTGTGCTGCTGGGAATCGGCATCGGCCAGCCGGCGCCGTGCGACACGTACCAGGACAACGTGAACTGCCTGAACGACACGGACGCGATGGACGCGCTGGCGGTGGCGATCTACCTGGCCGAGGCTGACCCGCTGCCGGTGAACGGGGACTGCGTACCGATCGGCGACCCGGCCGAGAAGTAGCGGTCTAGGGCTTCGCGGCCGGCTTGCTGTAGGAGACGCTCTTCTCCAGCAGCTCCGCCAGGTCAAAGACCTGCACGCCGCGTTCGTCGGCCTCTGGCACGCTGCCCAGGCCGGACTCGAACATCTGCATGCAGAACGGGCAGGACACGGCGATCACGTCCGCGCCCGTCGCCACGGCCTCCTGTGAGCGCACGACGTTGATGCGCTCGCCGCGGTTCTCCTCCACCCACATGTGAGAGCCGCCGGCGCCGCAGCAGAAGGTGCCCCGCTTGCAGCGCGGCATCTCCACCTGCGTCGTGCCCATCGCGGCCAGGATGGAGCGCGGCTCGTCGATGATGTTGTTGTGGCGGGAGATGTAGCACGGGTCGTGGTAGGTGGTGGTCTTGCCGGTCAGCTCGTCCACCTGGTTCGCCTTCAGCTTGCCCTTCGCGACCAGGTCCGCCAGGAACTCGCTGTGGTGGATCACCTCGAAATCGCCGCCAAGCTGCGGGTACTCGTGCTTGATCGTGTTGAAGCAGTGCGGGCAGTTGGCCACCACCTTGTGCACCAGCTTGCCCTTCAGCGTTTCGATGTTCTGCTGGGCCTGCAGCTGGAAGAGGTACTCGTTGCCCAGGCGCCGGGCCGGGTCGCCGGAGCAGCCCTCCTCCATCCCGATGACGCCGAAGCTGACCCCGGACTTGATCAGCAGCTTGACCAGCGCCTTCGTCACCTTCACGTTGCGCTCCTGCAGCGCGCCCGTGCAGCCCACCCAGTAGAGGTACTCCGTGTTGCGATCGAACGTGGGGACGGTGACGCCTTCCGCGGCCAGCTCCTCAATCCAGGTGGTGCGGGTGAGCTGGGTGCCGCGCCAGGGGTGGCCGCGCTGCTCCAGCTGCATGAGGGTTGCCTGCGCCGTCTCCGGCATCTCAGACTTGTCCATCACCAGGAAGCGGCGCATGTCCATGATCGTTGGCACGTGCTCGATGAAGACGGGGCACTCTTCCATGCAGGCGCCGCACGTCACGCAGTCCCAGATCGGCTCGAAGCCGACGCCCTCGGTGAGCGGCGTGATGTGCTTGTGGCCGTCAGCGCCGTTGCCGTTGGCCGGCGGGGTCGTGCCTTCGCCGGCGATGGCCGGCTTGTGCCCGCGCGACCAGGGCGGCGGCGTCTCCTGCTCCTCCATCAGGTGGCGGATATCGACGATGACCTGCTTGGGGGAGAGCAGCTTGCCAGTGAGGTTCGCCGGGCAGGCGGCGGTGCAGCGCCCGCACTCCGTGCAGGTGTAAGAGTCCAGCAACTGCTTCCAGGTGAACTGCCGCAGCTCGCCCACGCCGAACGTCTCGGCCTCTTCGATGTTCGGGATTTCGCGGAGGACGCCGGTCGGCTCGTAGCGGCGGAAGGTGATCTGCGGCGCGACGGTGAGCACGTGGGAGTGCTTGGAGTAGGGCAGATAGCAGAGGAAGGCCAGGAAATCCAGCAGGTGGTTGTACCAGAAGAACGTGTTGAGCGCCTCCGCTGTGCCCTGCGAGAGGCCGACTTGCTTCCAGATCTGGTAGACGCCGTTGGCCAGGAACGCCCAGCTCTTGTGATCGAACTCGCCGGGGTGAAGGTAGAACTCCAGGCTATTCACCATGACGTCCGTGAACATCAGGTAGCCGATGAAGAACAGGATCATCCAGCCGTCCATGTTCAGCGTCATCCGCTTCGGCCGCCAGAAGTAGCGCTGGAACGCCGCCATGCCGACGCCGATCAGCACCAGGACGTTGAACAGGTCCATGACCGGCCGCAGCAGGTCATAGATGATGCCGAGGTTCGCCTCCAACGAGACGCTGTGGTCGACGCCGTTCAGGAGAAAGTTGAGCGTGCGGATCTGCAGGACGAGGAAGCCCCACCAGATCATGGTGTGGAGGGTGCCGGAGTACCAGTAGCGGCGCCGGGCTACCCGCGCGTTCCCCAGCAGGTAGGGGACGAGGCCGGTGACACGCCAGAAGAGGTGGTCCAGCCGGTTGAGCGGCTTGCCCTCAAGGAACCACTTGGCGCGGGGGACGGCCGACCAGATGAAGAAGGCGATGAACCCCACGAAGAAGACGTAGAAGAAGATGTTGCCGGGGAACTCATTCGCTGGGGTCATGAAGCCTCCCGCGCGGGTGTGTAAACGTGTGCCTGTCTCAACGCTTGGCAATGATATTAGGCGGGCGGCGACAGGGTCAATTTGGCCCCCCGCCGCCCGGGCGTTAGACTGCGGCCATGATCAGGGACGTCCACCACGTCGGCATCGCCGTCCGCGACCTCGATATCGCGCTGGCGTTCTTCCGCGACACGCTGGAGCTGCCGTGCGTGAAGGAAGGCGAGATGGCGGCGCGCGGCGTTCGCGTGGCTGTGCTGGCGGCCGGAGGGAGCTACCTTGAGATCATCCAGCCCACCGCTGACTCGTCCCCGTTCGCGGCGCACATCGAGGAGCGCGGCGAGGGGCTGCACCACGTCGCCCTCTGGAGCACGGACGCGGGCGCGGACGTGGCGAAGCTCCGCGACCTCGGAGCGCAGCTGGAAGACCACGAGCCGCGCGACGGCTTCACCGGCCGCCTGAGCTACCTGCGGCCTGAGGCGTTCGACGGGGCGCTGCTGGAGGTGGTGCAGCCGGAGTCCGCGCTGGCCGGTGTGAACGCGCCGTCCGGCCACATCACGCGCATCGACCACGTGGTCCTTCGCGTGCCGTCCGTGTCCGCCGCGAGCGAGCGGATGGAGGCGTGGTTCGGCGTGCCGACGAAGCGCACGATGGAGCGCGGTGAGCAGGCCTTCGCCTTCATGCGCCCGGGTGATGTCGTGATCGAGGTGATCGGCCCAAAGGCAGGTGGTGACCCGCGCTCAGGCCGCATCGCCGGCCTGGCGTTCGAGGTGAAGGGCATCGACGGCCTGACGGAGCGCGTGCGCTCCCGCGGCTACCCCATCGGGGAGCCGCACGCGGCCCTCCAGGGCGGGCGCATCGTCTCCGTCCACCACAGCGGGGCCTGCGGCGTGCCGGTCGCGTTCATCGATTTCGCCGGTAGCCCCGGCCCGCCGCGCCGTTAGCTCACTTACGTCTCCCCGGCCGGCCGGCCACCAGCGCGGGCAGGGTCACCGGCAGCAGCCACGCCGCTGGCGAGAGATCGCTCAGCGAGAAGCCGTGCGAGCCCCGATCGGGCGCGGGCTGGAAACGGGCGACCGATGCCGGCGAGGCCGTGTTGCAGTTTGCCGCCGAGTTCGTGACGCCGGCCATCTGGCCAAGGATGCCGATGACGTCGAGCGGGGTGACGAGGCCGTCGCAGGTGAAGTCGCCGGCGAACAGGCAGTCCGGCAAGCTGATGTTGGCGGCATAACCGAGTGCGGCGACCAGGTCCCCGGCGGTCGTCGCGCCGCTGCAATCGACGTCGCCCGGCGCAACCAGGGCGACTTGCCCGCCGGCTGCGAAGGCGGCGCCGCCGTTCATCGAGCCTGTCAGCAGGACGTCGGTGAGGACGCGTGGAGTGGTCAGGGCCGCGCGCAGCGCCGCCCCGTCGAAGGTCAGCCGCAGCTCAGGGAGGCCGTCGGTGTCCGTGTCGCCGAGCTGGGAGGTGCCAGTCGGGGTCAGGTCTGCGCTGCCGATGTGCAGGTGCAGGCTGGACAGGTTGATGTCCGTCGGCGGGAGACCCGGTACCAGAGTGACGATTGCCGTCACGTCATCGGAAGTGTTTGGATCGATCGCCTTCGGCCGCACGTCCAGTTGTCCGCGCACGCCGACAATTAGCGTGATCGACTGGCTGGACGACATGCCGTCCGAGTCGGTCGCGGTGAGGGTGATGGTGTGCTGTCCGGCGGAGAGCGTGTTCGTCGGCAGGACAGCACCCGTGCCGAGGTCTCCGTCCTGGTCGCTGGTCCAGTGCAGGCTCTCGTCGCCGAGCTGGCCGTCTTCGAGGTCCGTGGCAACGCCCTGCAGCACAACCAGCTCGCCTTCCTGGACGACTTCGCCATCGGAGGGAGCGGTGATAGCCACCAGCGGCGGCTTGGCCGGGATCGAGACGGTCGCGCTGTCGCCGTAGCCGGTGTTCACGCCGTCAGTGGCGACGACCCGGAAAACGGCATCATCGCCGCCGCCCACCGTATCGACATCGACGTCGAAAGTGGTACCGGTGATGCCCTCCGCCAGAACCTCCCAGTCCTGACCGTCGTGCGCGTAGAAGACGGCGTAGGTCAGCGTGTCGCCATCGGAGTCGCTGCTGGTCCAGGAGAGGGTGTGGGTGCTGCTGGCATTCCAGCTCTCGTGCGAGGATGGCGACGTCACCTGGACGGTAGGAGCGTGGCCGCTGACGGCGACAGTGTCCAGGACCTGCGCGCCGCGCAGGAGGACGATCGATGTCGCACCGTCCACCCAGGGCATGGTAAACGCCACGTCCATCGAAGCGAGGTCCGAGTTACCGTCGACTTCTGAAACGCCGTCGGTTTCGAGCGGCACGAAGCTCACGCCGAACGATTGTGTGCCGAGCACCGCGTCGCCGTCGCGGAGCTGTACCGAGTAGCCGCTGCCGCTGGGGGACGGGGCCGGGTTGCCGCCGCCATCAGTCTTGTACATTGTGCCGAGGCTGCCGCCGGTGTCACCGTTGAGGTCTGGATTGTCGAGCGTCGCGCTTACGGCGAGCAGGTCGGCGTTGTTGGCGGCGGGCCCTGCGTCGGCGCTGACCACCGGCCCGAAGCTTGAGCCTTCGATGTTGAACTGCTGGGTCCAGTGGAAGGGCGAGACCCACGTGGTGGCGCCCCCGCCGTAGCAGTAGCTCATGTAGTCGTACGTGTTGGAGGGGTTGTAGACGTACCCGCTATCCGGGTTGTACCCGAACTCCTGGATCTTCGGGTTGGAGTACGGCCAGTCCGTGCCCCCGTCCGCTGAAGTGTCGCAACCCTGGCCGGTGGCCGTATGGTGCTCGCCGGTGTTGTGCGATAGCTCGTGCACGAAGTTGACCGGCCCGAACCCCGGCGAGTCCAGCGACATGCCTGCGTTGAAGGAGTCATCGCCAACGGAGGCGACCCCCAGCCCGCCGCTGAACGGCGGATCAGACAGGCCGCGGATGAAGTGCGCAGACGGAGACCAGACGTGCACTCGATCGGCGCCGGAGATCTCCGGGTCGGTCCAGGGGAAGATGTTGGCCAGCACAGACAGGAACTTGGCCAGGTTCACTACGTCGCCGCTGGTTGGGTTGGCCGAAGTCCAGTTGAGGTAGCCGCTGTGGATCGAGTAGTGGATGCCGCCGTTCTTGACCGGCCAGACCAGGTTCAGCCAGTTGGGGCCGCCGGAATTGACGCCCCAGCCGCCTGCCACCCCCGCGTCCGAAGCTCCCGAAGGGTGGTACGACATCCGCCAGCCCACCACGTCGAAGGTCGTGCGCTTGTAGAAGTGCAGGGTGAAGGTGCCGGAGGACGGGAAGCGGTTGTTGTTCTCGTTGAGCTCGGCGTAGGTGTTATTGGGGTCCACCTCCGCGTAGAAGGAGACGTCCGTGCCGTTGACGAAGTTGACGTTGAACCAGACGTTCGCGTTGTCCGTGACGGACTGGTCCAGCGTCTTGCGGGCTCGCCCGAACGTGTTGACGATGTATTCCTGCCCGTTTGCGAAGAGGTGCAGGCGCACGGGGACCCCTGCCTTGCTGCCGGCTGAGCCACCGTACTTCAGGTAAATCCGCGCCGTCGTGTCCTTCTGCGCCACCAGCGGGAGCGAATTGTCGGGGCAGCCGGACAGGCCCTGGCTGGTGTTGAAGCACTGGATTCCCTGGGTGACCTCGATGCCAAAGATGGACAGGTCGTCGAGCACGGTGAACGGCGCCACGTAGTTGAGCAGCGGCCCCACGTTCAGGGGGAAGTACTTGAACGGCGGGCCGGACGGGGATGGAGTTGGTGTGGGCGTGTGAGTCGGCGCCGGCGTCGGCGTTGGCGTGGGCGATGGCGTCGGCGAGGCGGTTGCGCTCGTGACAGTGAAGTCGCGCGCGTTCTGGTAGTGCCAGGCGGGTGGCCCGCCTGTAACGGGCCGGTATTCCCAGCAGACGAATACGTCGTAGGTTCCATCGGCGATGTTGGGGACGTGGCCGTTGATGGTCGCGGAGGTCCCGTTCGCGGCTATCGTCGCCGAGCCGATGAAGTGGCCCAGGTTCAGGTCGGCTGTCGTATCGGCCAGGAACGCCTCCGCCAGGTGCGTAGCGGTGTCTGGCGTCTCTTGCGTGTCCAGCAGGTCAACCTGGAGATCGCTCGACTGCGCGCCGGAGTTGTGCGGCGTCCAGTTGATCGTCGCGTTCGCCTGCAACGTTGGGCTCGTACACTGGACGATCTGTCCTGCCTCCGTCGTGCCTTTGCCGCCAAGGACGGCAGCCAGCGCGAGCAATGCGGCGAAGATGAGTGTGAGCGCCAGGATCGGGCGGGCGAGGCGGCGGGACGGTTGTGGCACGGCGGGGACCTCCACTTGGCGAATGGATAGGCGCTCGCCAGTGCCCCCAGTGACAGCGCCGCATCCGGGTGCGTATGTCTTTTGCGGCGCAAGCATACCCCCGCGCCCGTGCCGGGGGAAGCGCGCGGCGGCACTTATCCCCGAAATTGCCCCAACCTGTACCAAGGGTAGCTCTCAGTGCTGAGTGCTAGAATGAGCCTGCCCAAACGAAGGAGGAGCATCCCATGCGAGAAGTAGTTATTGTGGAGGCTGTGCGCACGCCCATGGGCCGGCGCAACGGCGTCCTCTCCGGCATCCACCCCAACGAGCTCGGCGCGAAGGTGCTGAACGAAGTCGTGAAGCGCGCCGGCATCGAGTCCGGCATCGTCGAGGACGTCGTCTTCGGCTGCGTCGACCAGGTCGGCGAGCAGGGGGCGAACGTCGCCCGCAACGTGCTGCTGACGGCGGACTTCCCGTACACCGTCCCGGCGACGAGCGTCGACCGGCAGTGCGGCAGCGGCCAGCAGGCTGTGCACTTCGCCGCCAACCTGATCGCGGCCGGCGTCTGCGATATCACCATCGGCGGCGGCGTCGAGTCCATGTCGCGCGTGCCGCTGGGGGTGAACATCATGCAGGGCCCCGGCGCGCCGTTCACCCCTGCCCTGATGGAGAAGTATGCCCTGACGCCGCAGGGCATCTCCGCCGAGGAGATCGCGGTTAAGTGGGGCATCACCCGCCAGCAGGCGGACGAGTTCGCGCTCGGCAGCTACGAGAAGGCCAAGCGCGCCCGCGACGAGGGCCGCTTCGACCGCGAGATCGTGCCGATCGACGTCAAGCTGGAGGGCCTGCCGCACACCGCGAAGACGGACGAGGGCATCCGGGACACCAGCCTCGAAAAGCTGGGCAGCCTGCAGCCTTCGTTCCGGCCGGACGGCATCCACCACGCCGGCAACTCATCGCAGATCACGGATGGCGCCTCGGCCGTGCTCCTGATGGCCCGCGAGAAGGCGGAGGAGCTGGGCAAGAAGCCGCGGGCGCGGATTGTGGGCCAGGCGGTCGTCGGCTCCGACCCTGTGCTGATGCTGACCGGCCCGATCACAGCGACGCCGAAGGTGCTGAAGCACGCCGGCCTCGAGATGAAGGACATCGACCTGATCGAGATCAACGAAGCGTTCGCGTCCGTGGTGCTGGCCTGGGAGAAGGAGTGCAAGCCTGACATGTCGAAGGTGAACGTCAACGGCGGCGCGATCGCCATCGGCCACCCGCTGGGTGCGACGGGCGCACGCCTGATGACGACGCTACTCCACGAGCTTGAGCACACGGGCGGCCGCTACGGCATGCAGCTGATGTGCTGCGGCGGCGGCCTTGGCACGGCGACGATCATCGAGCGCCTGGACTAGTTGACCCGATCAGTGCTGGGGCCCTTACCCACACGTGAAGAAACGAAGAGGGCCGGTCTCATGACCGGCCCTCGCTCTGGTGGTGTGATCGGCCTTTAACAGGCGTGCCCGAACGTGGGCGCTAGCATGATGACGTCGCTCAGGTTGACCGCGCCGTCGAGGTTCAAGTCCCAGCGCGGCGAATGGTGGCCGAATTGCGCCTTGAACGTCAGCACATCCGCCATGTCCGAAACGCCGTCATCGTTGAAGTCGGGTGGCCACGCGTCCAGAGACTCGTTGTCGCGGACCGAATCGGCGCTGCATGCGAGGACGCTGCTAGTCCCGATGCGAGCTTCGGCTGCATCGCTCCAGCCGTCGCAGTCGCTGTCGCCCGGACAGGCGGAACCCGGCTGCACTGTAGGGGTTGGTGTCCGAGTGGGCGCCAGCGTCGGCGCAGGGGTCGTAGTTGGGGTGGGTGCTGGTGTGTCGGTCGGGCCGCTGAGGGGCGTCCCCGGCGGGACTGCGCCGCCGAAGTCGTTCGTCCAGTACCAGCCGTAGGTGCTGCCGGCGCTGTAGACGCGTGCGAGGCCCATGACATGGTAGTTGGCGTTCAGCATGTTGGCGTTGTGACCCGGCGAGGCTTTCCAGCCATCGAAGACGGACTGCGCGGTCTGGTAACCGGCCGCGATGTTCTCTCCCATGTAGGTGTTGTAGCAGTAGCCGAAGTAGCACATTCGCGTCCAGGGGTCGCGGCCCAGGGAGTCGGTGTGGCTGAAGTAGTTCTTCTGGCCCATGTCCGCGCTCATCCAGTCGGCCGAGTCATCGAGCGATGTGGCGACGGCCAGCGGGCCAAGTCCGTTCTGGGCGCGGTAGTTGTTGATTAGCGTGACGAACGCCTGCTCTTCCGAATCGAGCGAGGGGGCTGCCGAGGCGTTGCCGGCGGAGCGGCCGGCCATAGCGAGGGCTGCGAGGAGCAGGGCGAGCAGGGCGGCAGGGAGCAGGATTTTGCGGGGCATATTGACCTTCCCTCCGAGTGTTGACTTTTCATAACTGAAGACTCGCGTATCTCGGGGCAGGTTACAGAACGGTGTACATCCCTCGGTTCAGGGAGGGTTAGTGTCCGGTACAATCCCGGTGTGCAGGAAAGAACACCGTTGTTCCGTAAGATCGACTGCTATCGCCTGCCAGTGCTCAACCTTGACGAAGGGCTTCAGTTTTACCGGGACAAGCTCGGCCACCCGCTCATCTGGCGCTCAGAGACTGCGGCGGGGCTGCGCCTCGGAGGCCTTGAGCTGGTGCTACAGACCGAGCGGCCTGAGCAGGAGACGGATCTCCTCGTCGATTCAGTGGACGATGCGGTTGAGCGCTTCGTTGAGGCAGGGGGCCGCGTGCTGGCGCCGCCGTTCGAGATACAGATCGGAAAATGCGCAGTGGTTGAGGACCCGTTCGGGAATGCGCTGGTGATCCTCGATTTAGGCAAAGGGTTGCTGACCACGGACGCCGAGGGGAACGTCACCGGCAACGAGCCGCTTGCGGACTAGCGGGGCCGCGAGGCGAAGCGGCCCGCGATCGATGCGACCAGGCGGGAGAGGAAGCCGGGGCGCTTGTCGCCTTCAGCCCAGAGGCGCTCGGCGTGCACGACCATCCAAGGGTCGCCGCGGCGGGACCAGCGGCTGCGCACGATGAACCCATCGTCGCGGGCGTAGTAGCGGATATCGACGATGAAATCGGCGCCGAGCGGCTCGGCGGCCGCGACGTCGTAACGGTTGACGCGCGGCGGGATGCCCTGGAACGAGGCCCGCAAGGAATCGACGGCCTCCGGTGTCAGGTACTTGGCGAAACCCTGCAGGTTCATGGCGATGCGGGCCTGCGCCTGGTCGTCTACGGCTTGCTGGAGATCGGCTGGCAGTTCAGTCATCTGAGCACAGTATGATACGGGCCATGGCCGATCTGGTGCTACTGCGAGGGGCCAACGCGCTCTGGCCGGACGGGCGCATCGATCGCGCTGACGTGCTGCTCGACGGGCCGAGGATCGGGCGCGTCGCGCCGGTCGTCGAGGCCCCCGACGGTGCGCAGGTGATCGATATGGACGGACTGACGCTGGCGCCCGGGTTTGTCGATGTGCATGTGCACGGCGGTGGCGGCCACTCGTTACTGACGGTGAATCGCGACGAGATAGAGGCTCACGCGCGCTGGGTCGTATCTCGCGGAGTCACATCGTTCCTGGCCACGATCTGCGCCGCCGACATCGAGCAGGGCATCGCCTACGCAGAGGCGGTGGCCGCGGTCACCGGCGTGATCGAGGGGGGAGCCGAGCTTCTCGGCCTGAACTTCGAGGGACCGTTCGTCAGCCCCGAGCGTCGCGGCGCGCTGCCGGAGGGTTGGTTGCAGCGGCCGGACCGCGCGCTCCTGGAGCGGCTGCTGGCAGCCGGAGAGGTCCGCATCATGACGATCGCGCCGGACCTGGATGGCGGGATAGAGCTGGTCCGTGCGGCTGTCGACGCCGGTGTGCGGGTGTCGGTGGGACATACGGATGCGACGTATGACATCGCCCGGCAGGCGTTCGAGGCGGGTGCCACGCACGTGACGCACGCCTTCAACGCGATGCGGCCACTGCATCACCGCGACCCTGGCCCCATCGGTGCAGCGATTGAGGCGAAGGGGGTCACCGTCGAAGCGATTGGTGACGGGGTGCACCTGCACCCAGCCACTGTGAGGCTGCTGGTGCGAGCGCTCGGCATCGACCGCGTGGCGCTGGTCACGGACGCGGTAACGCCGGCGGGCCTCGCGGCAGGCACCTTCCGCATCGGCAACGAGGAAGCCGTGCTTTCGGAAGGATCGATCCGGCTGCCGAACGGAACGATCGCCGGAAGCGCGGCGACGATGGACGCCGTGGTGCGCAACGTGGTCTCGTGGGGGATCGGGGATGCGGCAGAGGCGTTGCGGATGGCATCGGCAGTGCCGGCGCGCGTCGCCGGGCTGGCCGGCCGAAAGGGATCTCTGGCCGCAGGGCTTGACGCCGATCTCGTAGCGATGACGAAGGACTTGGCCATTTGGGGAACCTGGGCGGGCGGCAAATGCGTTTATAGAAGTGATGGATGATGCTCGCCTGTATCAGAACAACCGCGCTATACTTTCTTCAATGACCTCGATTCCACAGGTGCAGGCGACCGAAGAACCACAGTTCGAAGAGTATCCAGCGCTACCGTACGCAAGCGCCGGACTACGAATCGTCGCGGGAATCCTGGACCTGATAGTCCTTGCCTCGCTCGGCCTGTTGTGGGCGAGCACCGCCGGCTTCTACCTGTTGACAAGGACAGACTGGGGTAGCAACTCCAACTTCACGCAGGGGGAAGGGCTCACCGCTGAGGCGATCCTCGCCTCGTTTGCGCTGGTCATACCGCTGTACTTCTTCATCCTCGGGTGGTGGAAGGGGCAGAGCGTCGGTCAGATGGCAGTCCGCATAATCGTGACCGACCGCGACGGCTACCACATGTCAGTTTGGCAGGCGCTTCTGCGCACGATCATGACGCCGGTGGCTTTGATTCCGCTGGGCCTCGGCCTCATCCCCATGTTCTTCGACAAGGAGTCGCGCGCGCTTCACGACATGATCTCGGGGACAGTGGTTCTCGAGCTTCCCTGAGGCGATCGGCCTGGCGCGCTTGCGCGGTGAGCGGTGTCAAGCCGGCCTTTAATGAACACTCGAGGCGGGGCCGTAAGATAAGGCTCGAAGCTTGGCCAGACATCGATACAGAGGATGACCATCTCAAGTTCACGCCGGATGGGCGTCCGTGTCCGCTGGCGCGCTCGTAACTCTATAGTCGGTGTTAGCCGCAAAACTAGTCATAGTGCAAGCAGTTCAACGAGGGCTAATCTAGGAGGAGGTAGGAACAAAATCCAAGGGAGGCAAGAACATATGTACTCTGCGCAAAGACGTGTGACCGCGCATCTGATCCGGCCGGCGTTGCTCATCGCGCCAATCGTGGCGGCGCTGGCCTTGTTCGCCATCCCCGCGATCCAGGTATCGGCGCATGCCGGGTATGATCACTCATCTCCGGGTGACGGCGAAGTCCTGGCCGTGGCCCCGACCAAGATCGACGCTTACTTCAAGGAAGAGATGTCGCGCGCCAACGGTCTGCCGACTCTTATCGTCGTGAACAGCTCCGGGGATACAGTGAGCAGCAACATGGCTCTTGACGACAACGACCGCAAGCACATCAGCGCCGACCTGAAGGCCGACCTTCCGGACGGGCGATACACCGTGATCTGGCACAACGTGTCTGCGGAGGATAGCGATGAAGCGCAGGGCGCTTTCCAGTTCTACATCGGGGCGGCGCCAACCCCGGTGCCTTCGTCTTCCCCCGGCACTTCTGCGGCTGCGACAACCCCA
>DATKKM010000056.1:0-9521 GCA_035542855.1 Dehalococcoidia bacterium | reverse complement strand
GGCCTGACGGTGCTGCAGCCCCCGACTCTGCGTGACCCGGAGGCGGTCGCGCAGCTGCGGGCGCTGGCGCCGCAGGTGCTCGTGGTGGCAGCTTACGGGCAGATCCTGCGGCCGGAGGTGCTGGCCATCCCGCCGCGGGGCGCGCTCAACGTGCACGCCTCCCTGCTCCCGAAGTACCGGGGCGCCTCGCCGATCGCAGCCGCCATACTGGCCGGCGACGGCGAGACCGGCGTTTCGATAATGCTGATGGATGCCGGAATGGACACCGGCCCCGTTCTCGCGATGCGTTCCGAGGCGATCTCGCCGCACGACACCACGGGCTCGCTCACCGCGCGTCTGGCGGAGGTGGGCTCGGACCTGCTGGGCGAGACGCTGCCCCGCTGGCTGGCAGGCGAGATCGAGTCACAGCCGCAGGACGAATCGCGGGCGACGGTGACGCGGCTGACACGCAAGGAAGACGGCGCGATCGACTGGGCGCGTGCGGCGGCGGACATCTGGCGGCAGGTGCGGGCCTGCAACCCCTGGCCCGGCGCCTACACATCACTCGACGGCGACCAGATCACGATCTGGCGCGCCTGGCCGCTGGACTTTGGCTCCGAGGGCACGCCCGGCACGATAGTTGCGCTGCCGGCGGAGTATTTGGCTGACACGCCGGAATCGGCCTTCGCCGTGCGGACCGGGGACGGGCTGCTCTCGGTGATCGAGCTGCAGCGCGCGGGCCGGCGCGCCGTCAGCTCGGCGGAGTTTCTGCGAGGAGCGCCGGGGTTGATCGGCAAGCGCCTGGAGGCGGCGGGGAAATAAGAAAGGGGAGGCTGCTCGCCTCCCCTTTGTCGTGTGTCCTGGTCAGGTCAGGGCAGGGCCCTGACTTACGGCAGCTTCTACTCTTCCTTCTTCTCGCCCTCGGCGGCCGGTGCCGCGCCCTCGGCGGCGGCGCCCTCGGCGGCCTCGACGGCGCCCTCGGCGGCGACGGCTTCCTCGGCGCGCTCAGCGGCCGGCAGGTCGACACGGACGAGCGTCACGTCGCTGACGATCGCCACGCCTTCCGGGGCGATGAGGTCCGACGAGTGCAGCGTCTGGCCGATTTCGGTGAGGCCGCTAACGTCGATCTCGAGCATGTTCGGGATCTGCAGGGGCAGCGCCTCCACCATGATGTGCGTGGAGGGGTGGGTCAGGATGCCGCCGTAGGTCTCGACGGCCGGGGCCTTGCCGACGATGTGGATCGGCACTTCCATGCGCACCTTCTCGGTGAGCGAGATCTGCAGGAAGTCGACGTGCAGGATCTTGTCGCTGACGGGGTGGCGCTGGACATCACGGATGAAGGTGGGGCGCTCCTGGCCGTCCACCTGCACGTAGAGGATGTCGTTGCGGTTGTGGTGGCGCAGCAGGTGGCGCAGGTCATCGAACTGGACCTGCACGGCGAGCGAGTCGACGTGGCGGCCGTAGATGTTGGCGGGCACGGCGCCGCCGCGGCGCAGGGCCTTCACCTTCTTGCCCAGCGTCTCGCGCCTGGCGACGTTCAGCAGGGCCTTGGTTTCCTGGGTCATAAGAATCGCTCCGAATGTGTGGAAAACGTACCTGTCTAGGGTAGCGAAACGCCGTTCCGGGGTCAAACGGCCACTCCTCCCTTGACCCGCGACCCCTGACCCCTGACCCTTTCTCTATGTTCGCAGAAGTGGCCGTGAACGCGGCGCAGCCCATCCGCCAGACGTTCACGTACCGCATCCCTGACTCGCTGGCGCATGTGCGGACGGGTCACGCCGTCTACGTGCCGTTCGGGGCGCGCACGCTGCAGGGCATCGTGATGGCGGTGACAGAGACGCCCGCCTTCGCGGACGCCCGCGACATCGAGGGCATCATCGACGAAGAGCCGCTGGTCTCGCCGCAGCGGCTGGCCGTGGCGCAGTGGTTGAGCGAGCACTACCTGGCGCCGCTCTTCGATTGCGTCACGCTGATGCTGCCGGCGGGCTTCAAGCGCAAGCCGCTGACGTTCCTGCGAGCCGCCTTCTGGGCGCCGGACTCGATGCCCGGCGATCTCTCGGAGGCCGAACGCGCAGTGCTGGACGCCATCGCCGAGCGCGGCGAGATCGACGCGGAGGAGGGGAAGCGAGCGGTGAAGGGCGGCGTGCGGGCCGTCGCCTCGCTGGTCAAGCGCGGGCTGGTGGCGAGGACGTATCGCCTGGCGCGGCCGTCTGTGGCCGAGAAGCACGTCCCGCACCTGCGCCTGCTCATCGGCGACGAAGAGGCGCGCTCACAGGCGAGAGCGCTGGGCGAGAGCGGGCGCAAGCCGGACCAGCGCCGCGCGGTGGTGCTGGAGGCGCTGACGGACGAAGGGCCGATGCCGCTGAGCCGTGCACGGACGCTGGGTCTGACGCCGGCGATGCTGCGCGACCTGCAGGCGGAGGGCATCGCGGCGGTGGAGGACGTGCAGGTGCTGCGCGATCCGCTGGCCGGCCGCGAGTACGCGCGGCGGGCGCCGCCGCGGCTGACGGCAGACCAGCAGCGGGCGACGGACGCGATCTGCGCGGCGCTGGGGGTCAGGACAGGGGCCCTGACCCACGATGATGCCGGCCTGGATCCTGGCGCCCGGACCTTCCTGCTGCACGGGGTGACCGGCAGCGGCAAGACGGAGGTGTACCTGGCGGCGTTGGACCGGGCGGTGGCGCTGGGTAAGCGGGCGATAGTGCTGGTGCCGGAGATCGCGCTAACGCCGCAGACGCTGCGCCGCTTCGCGGAGCGCTTTCCGGGACGCGTGGCGGTGATGCACAGCGAACTCTCGCTCGGCGAGCACTTCGATATCTGGCACGCCGTCAGGGCCGGGCGCTACGACGTGGTGATCGGCCCGCGCGGGGCGCTCTTCGCGCCGCAGCCGGACCTCGGCCTCGTGATTATCGACGAAGAGCACGAGTGGACGTACAAGCAGCAGGAGGGCTCGCCCCGATACCACGCCCGTCTCGCCGCGGAGCATCTGTGCCGGGCGGCCGGGGCCGCGCTGGTGCTCGGCTCAGCGACACCGGACGTGGAGAGCCGCTTCCGGGCCGAAGAAGGCTCGACGACGCTGCTCGAGCTGCCGGAGCGCCTCGTGCGCGAGGACGACGGCCGGGTGCACCCGGCGCCGCTGCCGGAGGTGGATGTGATCGACCTGCGCGAGGAGCTGAAGGCGGGCAACCGCAGCATCTTCTCGCGGGAGCTGGCAGCGGCCATCCGCCGCGCGCTGGACGCGGACGAACAGGTGATGCTGTTCCTCAACCGGCGCGGCACCGCTTCGTTCCTGCAGTGCCGGGACTGCGGTCATGTGCCGGAGTGCCGCTCCTGCGCCTCCGCCCTGACCTATCACGCCCCGCAGCAGAAGCTGGTCTGCCACTACTGTGGCCGCACCTACCCGATGCCCCCGCGCTGCCCGAACTGCGGCGGCAACCGCCTGCGCCAGGTGGGGCTGGGCACTGAGCGCGTCGAGGAGGCGGTGCGCGAAGAGTTCCGCGGCGCACGGACGGTGCGTTGGGACCGCGACGTCACCCGCGGCCGCGACGCGCACGAGGCGATCCTGGCCCGCTTCCTGGCCCACGAGGCCGACATCCTGATCGGGACGCAGATGATCGCCAAGGGGCTGGACATCCCGTTGGTCACGCTTGTTGGCGTCGTCTCGGCGGACATCGCGCTGCACTTCCCGGACTTTCGCGCCGGCGAGCGCACGTTCCAGTTGCTGGAGCAGGTGGCGGGCCGCGCCGGGCGCGGACCGAAGGGCGGCCGCGTGATCATCCAGACCTACACGCCCGATCACTACGCCATCGTGGCCACGGCCGATCACAACTATCACTCGCTCTACGCCCACGAGATCGAGTTCCGGCGGCGGATGGGCTATCCCCCGTTCGGGCGGCTGGTGCGGATGACGTTCGCGCACACGGGGTTCGAGTACGCGCAGCGGCAGGCGGCGATCATGACGCGCCGCTTGCGGGAGGAGCAGGAGCGGTTGGGCCTGCCGAACCTGGACGTGCTGGGCCCGGCGCCGGCGTTTGTGCCGAGGGTGCGGGGGCGCTGGCGCTGGAACGTGATCCTGCGCGGCGGCGATCCGGCGGCCCTCATCCGTGACCTGCCGCTGCCGCGTGGCTGGACGGTGGACGTGGACCCGCTGTCCGTGCTGTAGAGGGCTTGTTTGGCGCTTTTCGGTGTTCACCGGCTGTTCCCTTGACACACGTTATATCGTACGATACAGTCTCCGATAGAACGTAAGGAGGCATGACGGGTGGTTCTCATAGTACTCATCGTCATCGCAGTGCTCATGCTCATCGGCATCGTCCAGCGCTTCATGTTGCGCCGGCGCTTCATGCGGCGGATGCAGCGCCGCTGGGGACGCCGCTTCTAGCAGAGAGGGAGGTTTCACATGAGACTCTGGCCACTGGCACTTATAGGCGGGATCGGGTTGCTGGCCATCACCCGGCGCAACCGCATTCGCAGGCGCATCCGGCGCCGGTTCCTGCGCAGTGTTTAGGCGGGGGGGCATTCGCGGCGGCTTTTTCTCCTGGGGTGAGCCCGGCCATCACGGCGGCCCCTGGGGCTTCCGGCGCCGCTTTTTCGAGGCCGGCGAGGTGCGCATCGCGCTGCTCTCGCTGTTGAAGGACGGGCCGAAGCACGGCTATGAGCTGATGAAGGAGCTGGAAGCGCGCTCTGGCGGTATGTACAAAGCGAGCGCCGGCACGGTCTACCCCAACCTGCAGATGATGGAGGACGAGGGGCTGATCAAGGCCGAGGTGCCGGAAGACGGCAAGCGCGTGTACTCGCTGACGGACGCCGGCCGGGCTGAGCTGGAGAAGAACAAGGACGCCGCCGAGCGCGTCTGGAACCGCGCCTCGCAGTGGGACGACTGGAGCGACGCCATGAGCCCCGGAGCGATGGAAGTGATGGGCCCGGGCATGCGCGTCTTCCGCGCGGCGATGCGGGCCGCGGCCGCCGGCGATTCCAAGAAGATCGAGTCGATCCGCCAGGTGCTGAGCCGCGCGGCGGACGAGATCGAAAAGCTGTGAGCGCCGCCGGCGAGTGGCGGGAGCGCATCGAGGCGCACAACGCTCAGACGTTGCGGGCCCGCGCCGGGCGCGACGTGCCGGACCTCTGGTCCGGCCTTGCCGGCGGCTTCCAGGACGACCCCCGCCGCACCGGCGACCAGATAATCGACCTCGTCGGCGGCTGGCTGACACCGGAGAGCACGCTGCTGGACGTGGGTGGAGGCGCGGGACGGCACGCGCTGCCGTTCGCGCTGCGCTGCCGCCACGTCACCGTCGTTGAGCCATCGCCGGCGATGCGGGCCGCCCTGGCGGAGTCCGCGAAGAGCGCCGGTATCGCGAACTACTCCATCGTCGCAGAGCAGTGGGAGCAGGCCAGCGTGGAGGCGGCGGACGTCGTCTTCTGCGCGCACGTGGTCTACGCGCTGGCCGACATCGTGCCGTTCGTGCGCAAGCTGGAGGACAGCTCGCGGGACTACGTGGCGATCGTCATGGCGATGCAGGCGCCGCTGACCCGGATGTCGCCGTTCTGGAAGGCGGCGTATGGCGAGGAACGAATCGATCTGCCGGGGCTCCCGGAGCTTGTGCCGGTGCTCTGGGAAATGGGCATCGAGCCGAACATCACGATGGGGCCTTCGATCGCCGGGCGGATGTCCGTGCCGGACCGCGACACGGCGCTGATGATGGCGCGGCATTTCCTTTACGTGGAGCCGGACAGCGACGCGGACAAACGGCTGCAGGCGGCGCTGCCGGAGCTGATCGAGGAGACGCCGGAGGGGATCGTGATCCGGAACTTTCAGGCGCGCAGCCAGGGCACGATCTGGTGGCGGCGCGAGGAGTAGCTGCAGGTCTTTAGACCTGCCGGTGAGCCCGCGTCCCTCCGCGTTGCTGTGACGCGAAATGCCGTGCGACGCGCCCGCGAGGTTGGTAGGGGCGCGGGACACCCCGCCCCCCGCAGAGACGGGGCTCCGCCCCTTCTCTGCACTCTCCCCCGCGTAACGCTCGTTGGTGACAGGCACACAGGGGTTTGCGGGCTGGCCGGTCCCCGGCTACGGCACGTAGCTCTGCAGCACCTTGTTGATCGCCGTCAGCGACATCACGTCGTTGGTGCCGTCTTCGATCAGAGAGGCGCGGGCGTCGCGGAAAAGCTTCTCGATCAGCATCTCCTTGGCCAGGCCGTAACCGCCGTGCAGCTGTAGCGCATCGCTGGCGACGCTGAAGGCGGTCTGCGTGCAGAAGACCTTCGAGGCCATGGAGTACTGCGTGGCCGGCGGGCTGGTGGTGGAGTTGTAACCGATGGCCGCGCGGGAGAGCTGGCGGGCGGCCTCGACGTTGATGAACATGTTGGCCAGCTTCAGTTGCACGGCCTGGTGC
This sequence comes from Dehalococcoidia bacterium, assembly GCA_035542855.1. GTDB lineage: Bacteria > Chloroflexota > Dehalococcoidia > SM23-28-2 > RBG-16-64-32 > DATKKM01. The sequence continues at coordinate 3,153 of DATKKM010000056.1, read as the reverse complement.
TCTGCGATGACCTTGCCGCCTTGCACGCGCTCCTTCGTATACGTGAGCGCCTCCTCGAAGGCGGCGCGGGCGACGCCGGTGAAGGTGGCGCCCATAAAGGCGTTGGCGCCGGCCATCGTGGCGTCGATCACGTAGTTGTACATCATGCCCTGGGCCAGCATGTACTCTTTGGGGATGCGCACATTGTCGAAGAAGATCTCGCCCTGGTTGAGCGCGCGCTGGCCCAGCTTGTTCAGCGGCTTGCCCTTGCTCACGCCGGGCAGGGTGAGAGGGATCACAGCGACGCCGCCACCCTCCTGCCCTTTCTCCGGATCGACGCCGAGGAAGCAGGCGGCGTGCGTGGCGATGGTGCCGTTGGACACCCAGGCCGACTTCTGGCCGTTGATGACGTACTCGTCGCCGTCCAGGACGGCGCGCAGGCTGGCCGCGGCCTTGGGGTCCTTGAACACCGGCGTGCCGACGCCCAGCATGTCGGAGCCGTGCTGCGGCTCTGTGATCGCCCAGCAGCCGACGAAGCGGGCGTCGCGGTCGTTGACGAAGGGGGTGACGATCTCGTCCATCATGCGCTGGTTGCGGCCGAAGGCGGCGTAGCTAAAGGGCATGCCGGTGACACCGATGCCGACCGCGAAATCGCAGGCGCCCCAGCCCATCTCTTCCATGAAGATGTGCCGCGCTACTGGCGAGAGGCTGGCCCCGCCCAGGTCCTCCGCGAGGTGCGCGGTGTGGTAGCCCAACCGGTACGCCTGGCGGAAGACGTCCCACAGCAGGGACCCCTCGCCGATCACATCCTCTGGGTTCTGCAGCTTGTCCAGCTCCATCGAAGCCGGGCGAAGCACTTCGGCCGCGAAGCGGTGGGTCTCGGCCTTGACCTGCTGCTCCTGTTCGGTGAGGTTCTTGTTCAGTTCCAGGTACATGGTGTCGCTCCTGTCGCCGCAAACATACAAACATCCGCGCGGGCAGACAAGGTACATTCGGCCCGTTTGCCCGGCCGGCGCGCCCCGCGCCCTTCACGCCCGCACTCTTGACCGCCGATGAGGACCGCCATACCCATCGCCGCCCGAATGGTTTGCCGGTCTGTTGGTTCTTCGTGATAGGCTTGGGCCCATGCGTGAGAACCGGCTGAAGACGCTCTGGGCGCAGGACAAGCCGGCGCTGGGGGGCTGGCTGGTGCTGCCGTCCAACATTTCGGCGGAGTACATGGCGCGGGCGGGGTTCGACTGGCTGTGCGTGGACATGCAGCACGGCTCGATCGACTACCAGGTGGCGCTATCGATGCTGCAGGCGATCTCGACGACGGACACCGTGCCGGTTGTGCGGGTGCCGTGGAACGAGCCGGGGATCATCATGAAGACGCTGGACGGCGGCGCGTACGGCGTGATCGTGCCGATGGTGAACAGCCGCGCCGAGGCCGAGGCGGCGATCGGGGCCTGCCGCTACGCACCGGCGGGCTACCGCAGCTATGGCCCCGGGCGCGCTGTGCTCTACGCCGGGCCGGACTATTTCCCGAACGCCAACGCCACGGTGCTCTGCATCTGCATGCTGGAGACGCGGGAGGCGATCGCGCGGGCGGACGAGATCATCTCGACGCCGGGGCTGGACGCGATCTTCATCGGCCCCAGTGACCTCAGCGTCTCGCTGGGGCTGCCGCCTTCGTACGATCAGGAGGCGGTGGAGTTCACGGAGGCGCTGGACAAGGTGCTGGCGGCCTGCAAGAAGCACGGCGTTGTCGCGGGTGCGTTCTGCGGGAACGCGTCGGTGGCGAAGAAGCGCATCGGGCAGGGGTTCCGGCTGGTGCAGGTGGCGGACGACGCCGGTTCGATGGTGCGCACGGCGGCGGCGGCGCTGGGAGAGGTGCGGGCGGGCACAGGCGCGGCGCCGGAGACGGCAGCGTAGGATCAGCCTGCTGCTTCGACCAGCTGCGGTAATCCTTCGACTGGCTCAGGACGAACGGGTCAGCGCTTGCGTTTGAAGCTGCTGAGGAAGCGGCCAAATGCTGACTCCGCGCTGTACTTGCGGCCGAGGTCGCGGACGCGCTCCTCTATGATCTCGCGGACGCGGCCCTCTTCGCCGGCGTCCAGCCACCAGCCGTGCTCGTCGCACATTTCCAGCTCGACGGCGTGGGCGCGGTAGTTGAAGACGGTCATACCCTTGCCGCAGACGGGGCACTTCAGCTCGCTGGGGCGTTCGCCGTAGATGACGGTGGCGCGCCGCTCTTCTTCAGTCGAGGCGGTGCTCGCCTCCAGCTTGTCGAGCTCGTCCTGGTCGAGCCAGAGGCCGCGGCAGGTGTGGCAGGCGTCGACCTCGATGCCGTGGAGGTGTTCGGTGTGGAGCTCGGCGCCGTCGCGGGGGCAGTTCATGGGCCTAGCGTATCACTCGCGAATTAGAAGCCTGAGGAACGGCTTCGAACGTCACTTCGCCCGTCCCTTCAGCGCTTCGTTCAGAGAGCCGCTGCGGTAGCCCGCCAGGTCCATCGTCACATACAGGTAGCCGAGCGACTTCAGGCGCTCGGTCGCTGCGGCCCGGTGTTCAAGGAGGACGCCCAGGCCGGCTTCGTCCGTTTCGATGCGGGCCAGCGGGTCGCCGGAGGGGAGGACGTGGTGGCGGACGCGCAGCTGGCGCACGCCGAGCGAGCGCAGGTACTGCTCGGCCCGGCCCACGCGGCTCAGGTTTTCCAGTGTGACGGGCGTGCCGTAGGGGATGCGCGAGGAGAGGCAGGCCATGGCGGGCTTGTCCCACGTCGGCAGGCCACGGCGACGGGAGAGCTCCCGGATCTCGGCCTTGCCGAGGGCGGCCTCGATCAGCGGGCTGCGGACGCCGTGCTCGGAAGCGGCGCGGCGGCCGGGGCGGTAGTCGCCGGTGTCGTCCAGGTTGCAGCCGTCGATCACGGCGCCGATGTCCCGTTCGCGCGCGATCTCGCCGAGGCGCGAGTACAGCTCGTCCTTGCAGTGAAAGCAGCGATCGGGGGCGTTGGCCACGTAGCCGGGATCGTCCATCTCGCGCGTGTCGACTAGCTCGTGGCGTACGCCGATCTGGGCTGCCAGCGCCTTCGCCTCTTCGACCTCGGCAGCCGGGACGGAGGGCGAGACGCCGGTGACGGCGAGGGCGCTCTCGCCGAGGACGTCGTACGCCACGGCCGCGGCCAGCGTTGAGTCG
>DATKKM010000055.1:0-19705 GCA_035542855.1 Dehalococcoidia bacterium | reverse complement strand
GGCGCGCGCCAGCCGCGGCCTCACGATGCTAACCCTGACGACACTGGCGCTGGGATTCATCTCCATCGCCGTGGCAGACAGCCTTTACACCTACACCGGCGAGGTGAGCGTCTACTCCAGCGGCAACTTCCTGGACCTGGGCTGGGTCATCGGCTACCTGCTGATCGCAGTGGCGGCACTCCTGGAGTCTGGCAGGCAATGGAATCTGGACGCTGTTCCCGAAGACGCTGCGAGACCGCTGCCGTTCTGGCAGACCACCGCCTTGCATGGACTGCTGGTGCCGGTGGCCGCAATGCTCTTCCTGCATCCTGATGGCTCAAGCTTCACCGTGGGCGGCGAGGTGCTGATCGGCTTCGTCTGCCTGGTCAGCGTCGCGTTGATGCGTCAGATCCTCGCCTACTTCGACCACGTCCGCGTTTACCGCCAGTTGGAGGAGGTCACGAACGCACTACAGGACAGAGTGCGGATCACCAAGATGCGCGCGATCCTGAACCCGGACGACCGCTTCGGAGTCAAGGACCAGCGCGATACCGCCTAGCGCAACGGGAGTAGAATAGCGCCCAACGGAGGCGCTGATTCCCGCATTCGAGCTGGCTCCGCCCGACCTTGCGCTGGCCGCGCCCCGGCGGCTCTCCTCCGCCCGCGCGTTAGTCGAGCTGTTCCACTTCCCGCCGATCCTGATGGTGCTGCTGGCGTGCGGCCTGTTCGCCACCGTCGCGGCGGACGGATCGCCCCCGGTCGGACGGATCGGCGTGTACCTGCTGGCTGTGCTCTGCTCGCAGATGGCGATCGGCGTGCACAACGACTACTGCGATCGCGGCCTGGACCGGGAGGCGAAACCGTGGCGGGCGATCCCGAGCGGCGTGGTCAGGCCGGCGGCGGCGCTGCAGCTTGTGGCGGTCTTGCTCGGCGCGAGCCTGGCACTGGCGATCCCGCTGGGGCTGGACGTGGCGGCGCTGGGCGTGCTCGGAACGGCTATGGGGTTCGCCTACAACGCGGCGTTCAAGCGCACGGTGCTGGCCTGGGTGCCGTTCTGGGTCGCCCTGCCTACGCTGGTCATCGCCTCGTTCACGGTGGTGCACGCCTACCAGAGCGAGCTGCTCCTGGCGTACGTGATAGGGTTGCCGCTCGTCTTCCCGATCTACATCGCCGACAGCCTGACCGACATCGAGAGCGACCGCACGCTGGGGGTGCAGGGGCTCACTCAGGTGCTCGGCCAGGGCGGCGCGCGGCTGGCCTGCTGGGGATCGCTTGCGCTGGGTTACGTCCTGGCGGTCGCCTTCTGGCCTGAGGGAAGCTCGCCGGGGTACCTCTTCGGCATTTCGATAGGGCTGCTCGTCGTCGGGATCGTCTCGGACCGGCTGCGCATCCCGCGGGTCCACTGGCTGGCTATGATGCTGGCCGTCATCGCTCTGGCGGCCGACTGGCTGCTCGGCGTAGCCGCCTGAGGGCCGTAATTCGTCACGTACGCCTGCGAAGAAGGCTGTAGACCGTCCGGATAGCAACACTTCTGTAACGTCATCTCCGGAATTACCGTCCTTTCTTAACGAAATCGGGCCGTAATTCCATACATGGCCCGGGACGGAGGAGACGAATGAGTACAACGACAAGGGGGGCCGGCAAGATCGCGTTGGCCGGCATCGTCCTCTGCACGTGCCTTGTGGTGGCGCTTGCGATAGCCACCATCTGGCAGCGCGACGTTCAGCAGTCGAAGCTCGACGACGTGGAGGCGCACGTCGCCGTCGCCACGAGCTTCCAGGACGCCGAGGCCGAGGGCCAGGCCGCCGGCCAAGCGTTGCAGCAGTACGTGGCGACAGGTGATTCGCAGCTGATCGCAACGATCAATGAGCACACGAGCGCCGGCGTGACGAAGCTGACGGCCGCAGTGCAACAGTCCGGGGTGAACTCGCAGCCGTTCCTGGACAGCGGCTCCGCGCTGGTGCAGGCGGAGGGCCAGATCATTGCGCTGCGCCAGGCAGGTGACGCACAGGGCGCGATCACTGCGCTGACGCAGCTGACCACGCAGTTCCAGGAGTTCATCTCCGCCCAGGACGCGATCATCGCCAGCGAGCAGGCGTCCGCCCAGCAGGCCCAGAACGACGCCGACAGCGCAGCTGACGCCCAGACCGGGCTTATTGTGGGCGCGGCGATCTTCGCTCTCGGCGCGGTGGCCCTCGGGGTGCTGTACGTGCGGAGCACGGCTTCTCGCCGCCGCCTGGGCGCGCTGCCGACTTCCTAGCTCAGACGGAGAACCTGAAGACGGCACCGCCCGGTGGCCGCGGTCACCGCGGAATGTCACTCCGGGTGAAAGGAAAAGGCGTTACGGAACGGCGCATACGCGCATTGGCCGGGGTGCCAACGGAAGCCAAACCGGCCGCGAAGGACTCGGTAAATCGCGGCCGGCTTATGGCGTCTGTCTCGGTGCGATACCGGGTGCTAGCCGGATTCGGGATACTGGTGGGGATCCTGGCAGTGGTGACCATCGGTGCAGCAATCCAGGTTAGGAACCACCAGTCAGACCTGGCGCGAGTGGAAGAGCACTCCACTATGTCCTCGCTGTTGCAGACCGCCGAAGCGCAGGCGGCCATCTCCGCGGAGCTTCTTCAGCGGTACGTATACACCGGCGATGGACAGTACATCTCGGAGCTGAATGATCACGCGGCGGCGGCACAGACAGCGCTGAACGCGGCGCTGGCGCGGGGCGGTCCGGGTGAGCTCACCGAGATCGTCATCGCGGGGACGCAGCTGGAACAGGGGGCAGCGAGGGCATCCACGCTGCGCCAGGCCGGCGACGAGGCCGCCGCGTCTGCGGAAGTGGAGCGCCTGGCGCCCGTCTTCCGTGACTATCGCATCCGGCTTGAGGCGCTGTCCGCCGGTGAGCTAGACCAGGTCGTGGAGCTCCGTGCGCAGGCCAACGCAGCGGGCCGGCTCGCCTTCTGGCTCCTGGTTGCTTCGGGGACCATCGGCGTCGTTGTCGGCCTGACGGTGTCCTTCTGGATCGCGCGGTCCATCATCAGGCCACTCGCCTCGCTGGAGCGCACCGCCCGCAAGGTGTCCGCAGGCGATCTCTCGGCGCGAGCCCCTGTCACGGGACCGCGAGAGCTCACCCATCTGGGAGCGGTGCTGAACGAGATGATGTCCGCCATCGAGGAGCGCGCGGAGGACTTGCGGCAGGCCAACCGCCGCCTGCGGGCGCAGAACCGCGAACTGACCGACGCCCGTATCCAGGCGGCGACGGACCCGCTGACCGGCCTGGGCAACCACCGGGCGTTCCACAAGTCGCTCCGTGACGAGGCGGAGTACGCGATCGAGCACGGCGGATCCCTGGGGCTCGTGATCATCGACCTCGACGGTTTCAAGGAGGTCAACGACTCGCTGGGGCACCTGGCCGGCGACCAGCTGCTGCGGGAAGTCGCAGCCGCCCTTGGGCGGGTTGTCAATCGCGACAAGATCTATCGTTACGGCGGCGACGAGCTCGCCGTACTCCTGCCGGGTGAAAGCCAGGCTGCGACGCTGTCTATTGCCGAGCAGTTGCAGGGCGCCATCCTCGGCGTGTCGTCGGCGCCGGGTCACGGCGTCACGGCCAGCTTCGGGGTGGCCTGCCTGCCGGACTCCGCCAGCACGTCAGAGGAGCTGGTGTACCGGGCCGACATGGCGATGTACTGGGCCAAGTCAGCGGGGAAGAACCGAGTAAGCGCCTGGATCGACGTAGCCGGCGCCACGGGCGACCCCCAATACGGCAGCGACCGCCGCCGCCCTTCAGACGTGGTTACGTCCCTGCGAATGGCGCTGGCGGCCAAGGACGACTCCTCGCGAGACCGGGCAGAGCGCTGCGCGATGTACGCCGGCGAACTGGCGCGCGCGCTGGGTCTTTCGGACGCAGACGCGGCCGGCGTACGGCTCGCCGCGCTGACGCACGATGTCGGCATCCTGGCGACCCCGGACGAGATCCTGAGCAAGCCCGGCCCGCTGACCGCGAAGGAGATGGCGCAGGTCAAGCGTCACCCGGTTGATGGCGCGAACATGCTGTCGCACACGTCGGCGGCCGGGATGGCGGCGGCCGCGGTGCTGTACCACCACGAGCGCTTCGATGGGAGCGGCTACCCAAACGGTCTGGCCGGCGAGATGATCCCGGTGGCGGCGCGCATCGTGACGGTGGCCGACGCGTACGTCGCCATGACCTCTGACCGGCCGTATCGGGTGGCCATGACGCGCGATGACGCCCTGGCTGAACTGGAGCGGGGCCGCGGCACCCAGTTCGACCCACGAATCGTGGACGCGTTCCTGCACCTGCGAAGGTCAGACGTTCCGGACGGTGCAAGCGCGCCTGCCGCCGGCGCCAGCGCAGCCAGCCGCCGACGGTAGCGCACGAAGACCGTTTTCCAGTACAACTTGCGTGTGAGCACGCCCCTCCGCATCGCTGTGATCGGCACCGGGTCCATCGCCGACGCGCACCTCTACGCCTACGCGAAGGCGGCGGAGCGGGCACAGGTCGTGCTCGTGTCGGACATCGATCCTGCCCGCGCCCAGCGGGCCGCCGAACGGTTTGGCGCGCCCGAGATCGCCGGCGACTACCGTGAGGTGCTCGGCCGCGACGACATCGATGCCGTGAGCGTCTGCACGCCGCCCTTCCTCCACGCCGAGATCTCGGCCGCCTTCCTGCGCGCCGGCAAGCACGTGCTCTGCGAGAAGCCGGTCGCGGCTACCCTGGCAGAGCTCGATTCGATCGATGCAGCGGAGCGGGCGAGCGGGAACGTGTTCTCGGGCATCTTCCAGTGGCGGTTCGGTCGCGGCGCCAGGCAGCTGCGGATGCTAATCGACGAGGGGCGCCTCGGCCGGCTGACGTTGGGCATCGCCGAGACGCTGTGGTTCCGCGATCACCCCTACTATGACGACGTCGCCTGGCGCGGCATGTGGGCGCAGGAGTGCGGCGGCGTTACCGTGAGCCAGGCGATCCACGCCATCGATTGCCTGGTCTGGTTCCTCGGTGAGCCGGTCAGCGTATTTGCGGAGGCCGGGACGTTCCGCGCGAAGGTGGAGACAGACGATACGACGGTTGCGGTCGTGCGGTTCGCCGGCGGCGCCATCGGCCAGATCACCTCGACCGTGAACGCCATGGGGCCGGAGCGCACCCGCCTCGAGCTCTACGGGACAGAGATGACCGCGATCGGCGGGGGCGAAGCGTACGACACAACGAAGGACCTCTTCACGCTGGCCACTCCGGCCGGGGTCAGCGAAGAGCTGGCCGCCGAATCGGAGGAGCGCGTACCCAAAGGGCCGAGCATGCTGCACCGCCCGGCCGTCGCCGACTTCCTCGACGCGATCGAGGTGGGGCGGCCGCCCCTGGCCGGAATCGCCGCTTGCCGCACGGCCCTCAACGTGACAGCCGGCATCTACAAGTCGGCGATGTCCCGCCAGGTGGTCAAGCTGCCGCTCTCGCCGGACGATCCGTGGTACGCGTCGCTTCCGCCTGAGGGGTTCAAGCTGCCTTGACCTGTTACACGCCAGCCATATAGTAGGCGCAGGAGAAACACGTGGAACTCGATCTTGGGGGTCTCGTCCCGGCCGTCGTCACGCCCATGCACAAAGACGGCCGCGTCGACGACGAGGCGCTGCGCGACTACGCCCGCTGGCTTCTGGCCTTCGATGGCCTGAAGGCGGTGGCGGTGAACATGGACACGGGCGAGGGGCCGCAGCTCTTCGCGCACGAGCAGCGCCGCGTCCTGGGAGTCTGGCTGCAGGAGGCGGACGGCCGCGTGCCGGTGCTCGCCGGCGTGGGCGGCCACACCGACCTGGCCTGCGATATGGCCCGCGACGCGATGCACGCCGGCGTTAGCGGCGTGGTGGTCTTCCCGCACCCGGTGTTCGCCGGCGAGCCGCAGTCCCCTGACGTCATCTACGAGCACAACGCCGCGATCGCGAAGGCCACGGGCCTGCCGACGGTCGTCTTCCAGCTGCAGCCCTCGCTGGGCGGCGTGCTGTTCTCGCGGGAGACGCTGCTGCGGCTGGCGTCGATCCCCAACGTCGTGGCGATCAAGGAGGCGTCGTTCGACGCCGTGCGTTTCGTGGAAACCGTTCGCGCGCTGCAAGACGCGCCGCACCGGCTGCAGATTCTGACCGGCAACGACAACTTCATCCTGGAATCGTTCATGCTCGGGGCCGACGGTGCGCTCATCGGCTTCGGGACGCTGGCCGTCGCCGAACAGATTGAGATGATCCGCCGCTACAAGGCCGGCGACCTGACCGGCGCCCGCCAGATCTACGACAACATCGTGCAGCCGCTGGTGAGCGCGGTCTTCGCCGCGCCGGTGAGGAATTACCGCGCCCGCACCAAGGAGGCGCTTTGCGCGCTGGGCGTCATCGGCTCGGCGGCGGTCAGGCGGCCGCTGCTGCCGCTGGACGAAGGCGAGAAGCAGCGGGTGCGCGAGGCGGTGCAGCGCGCGAACCTGGCCACGCAGACGGCGGCGGCCTGATGGGCGCAGCGAAGATCCGGATCACGGCCGGCGCCCCGGTGAACAACTGCGTGGCGCTCGCGGAAGTCGAGACGAACCTGGCGGAGGGCGCGTACGAAGCGGCGGGCAGTGCCGGCGATGCCCTCCGAGCGCAGGTCACGCGGCTCGCGGGTGGGCGGTCGCTGATCGGCGTGCTCGTGCCGGAGCTCGCGGCGGACGCGTCGCTCGAACTCGAGTTGCGACCCGCAGAAGAAGGCAAGGCCTCGCACGGCATCGAGATCGCCGACCAGCCGGAGAACGGGCGGCTGGTGGTGAACTACAGCGGCTTCCTGCAAACGATTTACCACTACGGCCGCGAGAACTTCAAGCCGCGCTTCTACCCGATCACGGTGCCCTGCGCCAGGCTGGGCGACATGGAGGACCCGGACACCGTCTACCCGAAGAGCGTCACGGACGATAGCCCGCCCGACCACATCTGGCACCGGTCGCTCTGGTACGCTTGTGGCGACGTCAACGGAACCGACTTCTACCTGGAGCGCGGGGGCGAAGGGCGCATCGTTCACGAGCGCTTCTCGGACGTGTTCTCGGGACCGGTGTTCGGCGGCTTCCGCCAGCACCTCTCGTGGGTGACGCCGGGCGGCGAGACGCTGGTGCGCGATGAGCGCCGCTTCCTGATTTACCGGCGCAAGGGCACGGAGCGCGTGTTCGATATCGAGGCGGAGTTCTCGCCGGCGGGCGAAGCGGTGACGTTCGGGCAGACGAACGAGAACGCGCTGCCGCTGATCCGCGTCGCCGACATCATCGATGAGTGGGACGGCGGGCGCATCACGCTGGAAGGCGGGATCATCGGCGGCAAGGATGGCGTCGGCAAGCGGGCGCGCTGGGGGGACTGCAGCGGGCCGCTGATCCGCAAGCCGCACAGGGACGCGGAGTGGTGGGGGATCGCGATGCTAGACCACCCGGGCAACCACAACCACCCGAACGCCTGGTTCGCGCGGAGCTACGGGCCGCTGGGCACGAACCTCCCCTTCTTTGACGGGCCGCTGACGATCGAGCCCGGCGACAGCTGGCGTCTGCGCAACCGCATCATCGTACACGAAGGCGCGGCGGACTCCGGGGCGCTCGACGCTCACTGGCAGACGTACGCGACCCCGCCCGAGCTCACGCTTCTCTGAGGAGGAAGACGATGGCCACAGAACGCAAGCAGGCTTCGATCATCCGCAACGTGCAGGACATCGAACAGGAGCGCGGCGTCTGCGGCTTCCGGCGCAAGCTGATCACGGGAGCCGACACGCCGGTCGCCTACGTCTCGCACCTGGTGATCGACAACTCCCGCGAGCACTACCACAAGATCATGACGGAGTACTACTACGTGCTGGAGGGCAGCGGCGAGATCTTCCTGGACGGCGAGGCGCACGCGATCAAGGCCGGCGACATCGTGGTCATTCCGCCGCTGGTGCGCCACACTTCCAGGGGCGACCTGGAGGTGCTGATCTTCGGCGCGCCGGCCCTCGAAGCCGAAGACATCTACTTCGACTAGCCCCGCGCCGGGCCGAGATGTCGCGCTACTTCACCTACCGCTCCCTGGACGACCTCCGCGCCGGCGTCGGCGCCCGTGGTGTTGACATCACCCTCGCTGACCGAGTCGATCGACTGCTGCAGCCGGTGGCGATCGGCGGGCGGACGATCGGCAACCGGCTGGCCGTGCACCCGATGGAAGGCTGCGACGGAACGCTGGACGGGCGCCCCGGGGAACTCACGTTCCGCCGCTGGCAACGCTTCGGCTCCGGCGGCGCGAAGCTGATCTGGGGCGAGGCGACAGCCGTGGTGCCGGAGGGCCGCGCCAACCCCCGGCAGCTGCTAGTCAACGACGACACCGCGCCGGACTTCGAGCGGCTTCTGCGCGAGACGCGTGCTGTGCACCAGGAACGCTTCGAGCGGGACGATGACCTGCTGATCGGGCTGCAGTTGACGCACTCCGGCCGCTGGAGCTACCCACAGCCGCTCATCGCGCGCCACTCGCGCACGCTCGACCCGCTCAAGCACATCGGCGCGGATGGACCGCTGCTGGATGATGCGCACCTGGAACGCCTGGCCCAGGCGTACGCGGCAGCCGCCCGGCTCGCGCGGGACGCCGGGTTCGACTTCGTGGACGTTAAGCAGTGCCACACGTACCTCCTGAACGAACTGCTGGCCGCCCGCCACCGTGATGGCCCGTACGGCGGCAGCTTCGAGAACCGGACACGCCTGCTTCGCGATGTGATCACCGCGATCCGGCGCGAGGCAGGCGACGGCCTGCTGCTGGCCTCGCGCGTGAACGTCTACGACGGGCCCCGCTATGGCGGGCCGCCGGGCCAGCGCGGCGAGCCCGATCCCGAGCCTGACAACACAGGCTTCGGCGTCAGCGGGGTAGACGGCATCTCGCCGGACATGGCGGAGCCGCTGCGGCTCGTCGGGCTGTTGCGCGACCTGGGCGTGCGGCTGGTGAACGTGACGATGGGCAGCCCGTACTTCAACCCGCACATCGGGCGGCCTTTTGAGCGGGCGCCGGTGGACGGCTACGAGCCGCCGGAACACCCGTTGGAGGGAGTCGCGCGGCATTTCCGCCTGGCCGGTGAGGTGCAGCGCGCCTATCCGGACATCGCCGTTATCGGCACGGGGTACAGCTGGCTGCGGCACTACGCCGCGCTGGCCGGCGAGGCAAACGTCGCGCTTGGCCGCGTCACGCTGATGGGGTTGGGCCGCGGCGCGCTGGCCTACCCCGACTTCGCTGCGGACCTGGTGGAGCGCGGCCAGATGTCTGACCGCAAGGCCTGCATCGGGGTCAGCTACTGCACGGCGCTGATGCGCGCCAAGGGGAACGAGCTGGGCCAGTTCCCGGCGGGCTGCGTGCCGCGCGATCCCCTCTACGCCGAGCAGTTCAAGCTCGCGACAGGGCGCGCCGTGTAAGATTCGCAGGGACGCATGATGGAACAGCCACCGCCGCCCGCCAGAGACAAGCTCCTCTTCACGCCGGGACCGCTGACGACCAGCCTTTCCGTCAAGGCGGCCATGCTGCGCGACGCCGGCTCCTGGCACTTCGAGTTCAACGAGATCGTGCGCGGCGTGCGCGAGAAGCTCCTCGAAGTCGCGGGTGTGCCGGCCGGGGAGTACGTTTGCGTCCTGATGCAGGGCAGCGGCACCTTCGGCGTCGAGGCCACGGTCACGTCGACCGTGCCGCCGGACGGCAGGCTGCTGGTGGCCGTCAACGGGGCATATGGCGAGCGCATCGTGCGCATGGCGGAGGTCGCGCGGGTTCCCGTCACGGCGTTGCGCTTTCCAGAGGACCAGCCGGCGGACCCCGAGGCGATCGCCCTGGTGCTGGCGGACGATCCGTCGATCACCAGCGTCGCCGCGGTGCACTGCGAAACGACGACGGGCGTTCTGAACCCGATCGAGGCGATCGGCGAGGCGGTTTCGCGGGCGCGTCGGACGTACATCGTCGACGCGATGAGCAGCTTTGGCGCCGTGCCCATCGACATGCGAGCCACCGGCATCGACTACCTGGTGTCTTCGGCGAACAAGTGCATCGAAGGCGTGCCAGGGTTCTCGTTCGTGATCGCCCGGCGGGAGGCGCTGCTGGCGACGGATGGCTTCGCGCGCAGCCTGAGCCTGGACTTGCTCGGGCAGCTGCGCGGCTTCGAGGCTAACGGGCAGTTCCGTTTCACCCCGCCGACGCACGTCGTTCTCGCCTTCGCGCAGGCGCTGAAGGAACTCGATGCCGAAGGTGGCGTCGCCGGCCGGGCCGCCCGCTACCGCGCCAACCACGAGACGCTTGTAGCCGGGATGCGCGGGCTCGGCTTCCGCGCGTTGGTCCGGCCGGAGGAGCAGAGCTACATCATCACATCGTTCCTCTACCCCGAACACCCGCGCTTTGAGTTCGCCGACTTCTACCGGCGGCTGAGCGATAAGGGGATGATCATCTACCCCGGCAAGCTGACGCAGGTCGACAGCTTCCGCATCGGCAACATCGGCCGCCTCTTCGAAGCCGACATCCGGGCGCTGCTGGCGGCCATTCGCGAGACGCTCATCGAGATGGGCATCCGGGAAGGCTGACATGGCACGCAGCCCGTACCTCGGCCCGCTGAAAGCGGTAATCCTCGACTGGGCGGGGACGACGGTGGACTTCGGCTCGATCGCGCCGGTGATCGCCTTCGTCGAAGTCTTCGCGCACAACGGCGTCCAGATCACGCAGGAGCAGGCGCGGGCCCCGATGGGCAAGCACAAGAGAGACCACATCGCGGAGATCGCGGCGATGGCGCCGGTCACGGCCGCCTGGCGCGAGAAGCACGGCGCACCTCCGGGCGATGCGGACATCGATGCGATGTTCCGGCAGTTCGTGCCGATCCAGATGGAGTGCCTGAAGAAGCACTCCGAGCTGATCCCCGGTGCGCTCGCGGCGGCGGCGGAGTTCCGGCGCCGCGGCCTGAAAATCGGCGGGACGACCGGTTACACAGCTGAGATGATGGCGATCCTGGAGCCGGAGGCCGCGCGCCAGGGCTACACCCCGGACGCCAGCGTGAACGCGTCCGAGGTCTCGGCCGGGCGCCCGGCGCCCTGGATGTGCCTGCTCAACATGATCCGCCTTGGCGTCTACCCCGCCGAGGCCTGCGTGAAGATCGGCGACACGATGCCCGATATCGCGGAGGGGCTGAACGCGGGCATGTGGACGATCGGGGTTGCGCGCACGGGCAACGAGATCGGCCTCAGCGAGAGCGATCTCGACCGGCTGCCCCCAGTGGAGCTCGACGCCCGGCTGGAGCGCGCGCGTCAGAAGCTGCTGGACGCCGGCGCACACTACGCCGCCGATGGCGTTGGCGACGTGCCGCCGCTGCTGGACGAGATCAACGCCCGCCTCAGCGGCGGCGAGCGCCCCTAGCGCTCACTCCGGCGGCAGGTGCCGCGACTTGAAGGTGAAGGCGTAGGGGCTCGGCCCGTGCTCACGCAGATAGTCGAGGCGCTCCTCGGCTTCGGCCACTGACGGTTCGTGGCCGGCAGGCACCCACCAGAGGACTAGGTACGGCAGCGTCTGGTGCTCGAAAAAGTCCCAGCGCCGGCGGAAGATCTCCACGTGCGGGCTGTGGTAGGCGTACTCGAAGAGCGATTCGATGGACTCCCAGACGCTGAAGTTGATGATGATCATCGGATCGCCGCGGACGCGGATCGATGTCGAGTTGCCATCCTCCGTCTGATGGCGCCAGACGAAGCCGGGCGACTCGTCGGCGAGACGGTTCAGCGGGTCGAGCGCGGCCATGAAGTCGGCCAGGCGCGGGCTGTCGAGCGGCTCCAGCAGGCGGGCGATGTTGTACTGGGCGAGGTGATACTTCACGCCGCCCAGCATACCGTCGCGGAGTGCTTAAGGCTCGCGCCAGTCCCCGCTGGGAGCCGGCGCCACGCCACCGAGAGGCGCCTGGCGCGCCCGCCGGCCATCCATGGCCTCGCCCTCGGTGCGGATCTCCGGTAGCCAGCACAGCCAGGACGGCAGGTACCAGTTCGCCGCGCCGGGCATCGGGACGCTGGCTTCGCGAATGGGTATTTCGTCTGACGACAGCCCGGCCTCGGCGCTCTAAGCTGCGGCCATACCGAGCTACCCGCCCGGGTGGCCGGCAGTTCTAGAAGGGGGCAAGCACATGTTGAGTGAAAACCTGTTCGTCAGGGTATCGCCGGGGGTACGCCAGGAGCTCATCGTGTGGCTGGTCTTCGCGGCCTGCGCCATCGCCACGGGCGCGGGCGTCGCCATCAGCTTCGTGGTGCTCGGTTCGACGATTACGGAGTTCAAGGCGTGGGGCCTGGTCTTCGTCATCACGGCTGTCATGCTTGGCATCCACTACGGCGTCAAGTTCGCGTCGGCAGCGGACCGCACCAAGTTCTCGCCAATGGACCTCGTCCAGTACGTGGTGCACGGATTCCTCTGGCCCGCGGCGTGGCCGACGCTGGCGGACAGGTTCGGGATCGACAAGATCGATGCGCCGAAGGAAACCGCTCCCGCCGCCGCCCACCTGATTCACGCGACGTTCTCGCTGATAGTGACGCTGGTCTAGCCAGTCTCCTGGCCGGCTGCCGCCAACGCAGCACGTCCCGCGAAGGCCCGCAGTCCGTCCTCGAGACGCAGCGGCGGCCCCCAGCGGCCTGTTGCCCGTAGGCTAGCCGGGCTTACGAGCGATCGCGTCACGTCGCCGGCGCGCCGGGGGCGGAAGTCGAGCTGTGCGGCGCAGCCGATGACCCGTGCCACCTGCTGCGCCGCTTCGATGACTGACGTAGCGGTGCCGCTGCTCACGTTCCAGATCACGTCGTCCGTTGACTCGAGCGCGAGACGCACGGCATCGACGACGTCGTTCACGTAGACGAAGTCCCGCGCCTGCGTCCCGTCGCCGTGGATTTCGAGGCGCTGTCCGGCCGAAAGCCGCTGGCAGAAGATGGCGATCACGCCGCCTTCTGCGTCGGACCGCTGCCGGGGGCCGTAGACGTTGGACGGGCGCAGCACCGCGAAGGGGAGGCCGCCGGCCCGCACGAACTCCTCTGCCACGTACTTGTGGATCCCGTAGAAGCTGCGCGGCCCAGGCACAGACCGCTCTGTGGCGGGCTCGTCCGTCTCGCCGTAGATCGCGCCCCCGGACGACATGAACACGAAGCGCCCGACGCCCACGACGCGCGCGGCGTCCAGGAGGTGGCGCGTGCCGCCAGCGTTCACGTCGCGGTCCAGATCGGGGTCAAGCATCGAACGCTCCACGCTCGTCTGGGCCGCGCAGTGGACGATCGAATCGAAGCGCTGATCGCGCAACAGAGCACGGACGTCGCCCTCGGCGCGGATGTCGGCGACGTGAAGCGCGACGCCGGCCGGGACGTTGCCGCGGTCGCCGGTGGCCAGACTGTCCAGGGCATGTGTCTCCCAGCCCAGCGCCTGCAAGGCCTGGCAAACGTGGGAGCCGATGAACCCCGCGCCGCCGGTGACGAGGACGCGGCGCGCGGTGTTGCTATTCGTGTGGGTCATGAGCCGGCTCCTTTCAGGCCGTCGCAGGTGGGCAGGTAGCCCGGCGTGCCGAGCAGCTGGTCCAGCCGGACGATGTCATAGCCGCGCGCGCGCAGCCCTTCGATGATCCCGGGCAGCGCCGCCAGCGTCGCCGAGCGGTCCAGCACCTGGTTCGTGTCGTCGCCGTCATGGAGGAGGATGATCGATCCGGGCTTCACGGAGTCCAGCACCCGCTTGACGATCACGTCCGCGGGCGGGCTCTTCCAGTCGCGCGGGATCACGTCCCACGTGACCGCCTTCATGTCATGGCTGGCAACGGCGTGCAACTGCCACGGCGTGTGGAAGCCGTTGGGCGGACGGTAGAGCGCCGGACAGACGCCGGCCGCGGAGGCGATCGCCGTCTCGGCCTTCCAGAGGTCGCCGTAGTTCAGGTCAAGGATGGCGTCTTGCTTGTGGTGGTGGTAGGAGTGGTTGCCGATCAAGTCGCCGCGCTTGACCAGCTCGCGCACGACCTCAGGGTGAGCGTCGGCGTTCTGGCCGATCGTGAAGAACGTACCGTCGACGTTGTACTGGTCCAGCACGCCGGCGATCTGCAGCGTCCAGGGAACGCTGGGGCCGTCATCGAAGGTAATCGCCACCTCCATGCGGTCGCGCGGGCCGTGGGTGATCATATCGCCGTAGAGCTGCGATGACGGATCCCAGGCCAGGTAAGCAGCGATCACAGGGAACGCGAGGCCGAAGACCAGGACGCCCTTCGATGTGCCGGAGGCGAACGCCAGGACGCGGGACCGCGGCCTCGTGGCGTCGCGGGCCTTCGCCCATATGGGCGGCACCAGCGCGACGAGGGTGATCACCGCCGCCAGTCCGCCGACCAGCCAGAGGGCGGTGGCGGTGCCGCCCTTCTCGTTAAGGATGCCGCCCGCTGCGGGGCCGATCGCGTGTCCGGCGCCCTCCATCGTCAGGAACCAGCCGAGCAAGGTGCCGGCACCCGCGCTCCTGGCCAGGTCCATGGAGAGGGCGCTCGAACAGGGGAGAGCGAGGGCGAGCCCGACCGCGGCCAGGATGCTCAGCGGGACCACCGCGCCGGGCACGCCGGTTGTCGACAGGCCCCAGACAGCGAAAGTCACCACGAGGTAGCCCGTGCCCAGCACCGGAATCCGCCCGAAACGGTCGGCCAGCGCGCCTCCGGCGAGCACGGCGACGGCCCCAACCGCGCCCGCCGGCGCGAGCATGAGCACTTCGTCGCGGAACGAGACGTGGAGAATGTTCGCGCCGTAGCTGCGGAAAACCGCGAGGACCGCGCCCAGGATCGCCGCCTGCAGCAGGATGATCAGCGAGAAGGCCAGGCGCTGCGGCGCGATGATGGCCCGGATCAGCGGCCAGGCGCCCGTCTGAACGGCCGCGTCATCTACGTGCGATGGCGAGGACGCCGGAAGCGACTGGCCCACCAGCAGCGCACAGGCCGTGCCGGCAAGCCCCAGCCCAACCGCCGCCTCGAACGGAAAGCCGGCCGGGAGCAGCATGCCGAGCCCGAGCGCGCTGGCGACGGCGGCACCGGTGGCCACCGTCATGCCAGACGAGAAGCGCGCGCGTTCGTTCTCCGGGAAGCCGGACGCAGCGATGGCGAAGATCGACGGCCAGACGACGGCGCCCGCGAGGCCGTACAGCGCTGCCGCTGGGAGGACGGCGTCGGTCCACGCGGCGCTGAACAGCATCGCGGTTTGCCCGGCCAGCGCCAGGACAAGGCCGGCAGACAGAGCCCGCCTCGGCGTGATGCGATCGGAGAGCCAGCCCGCGCCCAGCTGGCCGGCGAGCTTTGCCGCGCCGTACGCCGCCAGCACGTACCCGGGCAGCGCCGCGCTGACGTGATGATGCGCCGGCAGGTACGTCTGAACAGCCACGAACAGCACAAAGACGAGCGCCGCGTCGATGCAGAAGGCGAGCGCGGCGTAGGGCCGTACGCGCGGCGCGAACACCGGCTGCAGCCACGTGCGCACGAGGGATATCGGCCGCGCCGACGCTAGAGCGGACATTGCGAGAGAGACTCTGGCTTCTGCTGGCGTGAGACGAAGGGGCGGATGTCGTAGACGGTGAAGCGTCCGCCCGGATCTGCATAGCTAACGCGGGCATCGCCGCCGGCCACCAGCTCCTGCAGCAGCGGCTCCTCGTTCGTGTGCAGGCGGTCCTCCCACGCCTGCTCCACGACCACGAAATCGACCCCCTTGAACGAGGTGTAGCAGCCGTACTGCTCCTGGCTCCACCAGCGGTGAAACGTGCTTTCGGTGAAGAACTCGTTGGAGAGAACGGCTCCGTGGCGGACGAAGCGGTACATCCCGTCTTCCCGTTCGCTGGGCTCAAGCACTCTGTAGTGGGCGCCCGGCTGGAACTGCGGCGAGGCGAAGTACTCCGCGTAGACGTCCGAACTCGTATGAACGACTCCGAAGTAGCCGGCGGGGGCGTGCCGGTAGCGGATGAAGCCGCCGAGCAGCACAATGCCCGCCACCGTCGCCGCCAACGCCGGGACAAGCGCGAGCCGGTAGTTCCGCCGCAGCCAGGGCGCCGCCGCCGTGAGCAGGAACGGCGCTGCCAGGAACGTCGAGCGGGAAAGGATGGAGGAGCCGGTGTCGTGCAACCACGTCCCGACGCCCGCTTCGCCGAGCGACTGCGTCTGCGACGTCATCCAGAAGATCGGGATCAACGCGATACCCGCTGGTACGCCGACGAGGGCGAGGTCGCGCAAGGAAGAGCGGGCGCGGATCAGTGAGTACGCCCCGTAGCCGGCGATGGCCACGGCACCGATGACCGGCTGGCTGCTGACGCAGAGCCAGAGGAGCGCGGCTGCCGCAATGAGCCGCCGGCGCTCGAAGGACCAGACGAACAAGAATAAGAAGAACGCGCACCACACCGTCGCGTACTGGAATGCGAATGTGGCATCGATCAAGAAGGGATTGAGGACGAAGAATAGGATCAGCCAGGGGTCGCGCATCACCGGCCTCGCCAGACCGGCGGCCCAGACGGTGCCGCCGACGGCCAACACCATCAGCAGGCTCACCGACCAGCTCCCGAAGGCCGGGAAGATCAGCGCCCCCAGCACGTAAGGCGCGATGGCGTAGGGGAACATGATCGCCTCGCCACTGTCCAGCGAAGCGACGTGCATGGGGAACGTGCCGTGGTGGAAGATCTGATCGCTCAGGTACCAGGTATGCGTGTAGCTGATCATCGAATCGGCGCCGAGGAAGAGCGAGGTGCGCAGAATGTCGCCGGCGGCGAAGAGGATGGCGATGATGGCGAGCAGCGGTACTACGTAGACCGACCACGCTGGCATGTCCGCCGGCTTCCAGCGCCCTGCGAAGACTCGCCACCAGGCGCCCACCATCGCCAGGGAGTCGATCACGCCATCACGGATGCTGGTCCGCGAGCGCTGCACCGGCACCGGCACCAGCACGTCGTTCGAAAGGCGGTAGCCCAGCCTTGGCAACACAACCGCCACCTCAACGGTCTCGCTGTAGCGGTACCCCTTGTAGAAGCGCAGCGCGTCCACGAGCGGCCCGGCCTTGAACACGCGGAACCCTGACTCGACATCGAAGAGCCTGGTGCCCGCCCAGAGGGACGACCAGAGCGAGAGCAGGTTGTTGCCCGTGCGCTTGAGCGGGCTGTAGCCCGAAAGGTCACGGCGGGCGACCGCAGCGTCGTAGCCGTCGTCCGTCACACGGGCAACGAGCCGGTCGAGGTCGGCCGGGTCGTGCTGGCCATCGGCGTCGACCGTGATGATGAGGTCGTCCGGCTGCAACTGGCCGAACTTCAGGCGCGCGCCGACGTCGCGGAAGGCGGCGTAGTATGCCGCCGAAAGCCCCTGGTTCCGGTCGAACAGTATCGGGTAGATGTTCTTCCGGTTCAGCGACCACTCCAGGATCAGCTCACGGGAGCGGTCAACGGAGCCGTCGTCGACGACGATGATCTCGTCGACAAGGCGCTCGAGCTCGTCGAGGACGGCCACGACGGTGGCTTCTTCGTTGAACACGGGGACGACGGCGACGCGCCGTGGCGGGCGAACTTCGCGGAGCGCTTCGGCGGGCCGTTCAGCGATGCTCATCGCGCGATCGCGACCGCCTGCTCCTCCTCGTCCGCCCGGATACGTTCGATCAGCCAGGGAACGGTGCGCTCCATCCCTTCATCGAAGGTCACCTGCGGGGCCCAGCCCAGCTCACGAAGTGCCTTCTCGCTCGAGACGTCTTTGCCGGAATAGTCGCCGGCGCGCGCCGGCATGAACTCGATTGGCCGGTCAGAGCCGGTGAGGCGCAAGACGCTTTCGGCGATGCGCAGGATCGTGATCTTCTCGCTGCCGTCGAGGTTGTAGGTCTGGTTCTCCGCAACGTCGCTCAGTGCCAGCGCGTGTGCCCGCGCCAGGTCCTCCACGTAGACGAACTTGCGGTGCTGGCTGCCGTCCCCGCTGACCGTGAGCGGCTCTCCCCTCAGCGCCTTCCGCACGAACACCGGGACAACCAGCGAAAGGCGCATTCGCGGGCCGTAGGGGATGCCGTAGCGGAGGATGGTGAAGGGCAGCTTGTGCATGTTCCAGTAGTCATGGCAGAGCATTTCGGCGGCGATCTTGGACGTCGTGTAGATGTGGCGTGACGCCGCGACGTCCATACACTCCGTCTCGTCGACGAGGTCGCCGGGGGTCTGCGGCACGGAAGAGTACACCCAGACGGTGCTGGCCAGGACGAATCGCTTGAGGTTGTTCTGGCTCGCCGCTTCCAGCGCCCGGAGGGTTCCCGTGATGTTGAGGTCCATTGCGCCGGCGGGATCTGCGACGACGTCGTTTACATCGGCGACGGCTGCCAGGTGGAACAGCGCGTCCAGCCCGGCGGCAGCCCGCGTCAGCGCCGGCCCATCGAGGATGCTGGCCTCGCGGTATTCGACGGCCGGATCCGCGGGCGGCCGCACGTCGATGACGACGGGCTCGTGGCCGGTCGCAACCAGCGCTTCGACGACGTATGACCCGATAAAACCGGATGCGCCCGTGATCCCTGCCCGCACGTCAGTTCCCCGCCCGTGCTGCGGCGACCGTCGCTTCGGAGAGCGCCGCTTCCAGCGACGACACGACGTAGAGCGCGTCGTCCTTCGTCATCTTTGCCGACACGGGCAGGCAGATGTGCCGTGCGCAGATCTCCTCTGACCTGGTGAGCGTGCCGCCCGCGCAGTCCGCGAAGACCGGCTGCTGATGGCACGGCGTCTCGTACACCTCGCCGCTCAGCCCCACGTCGAACTCTTCCCTGAGCTTCTTCTTGAGGGCGGCCCGGTCTACGGCTGGATCGAGCATCGCCATGTACTTGTAGTAGTTGGAAACACCGTTGCGGGTGGGGCGCACCGGCCGCAGCCACTCGCCCAGGCGGCCGAGGTCCTCGTCGTAGACGGCGGCGATCTCCTGGCGCCGCGCGATGAACTCCGGCAGACGCCGCAGTTGGGCGAGGCCGATTACGGCGTGCGGCTCGCTCATCCGCCAGTTGTAGCCGAGGCGGACGTGGAAGTTCGTCGTGAAGCCCTCCTTGCCCTGGTCGCGGTAGATCAGCGCTTCTCGGTGCAGTGCTTCATCGCCCGTGGTGATCATGCCGCCTTCGCCGCTGGTGATCACCTTCGTCGGGTAGAAGGAGAATGCCGCCGCCAGCCCGAAGCTCCCGGCGGCCTTGCCGTTCAGGGTCGATCCATGCGCGTGGGCGGCGTCTTCGATGAGTGGCACCCCCACCCGCGCGCATGTCTCGGCGATCTCGGGAAGATGGGGCGTGATGATCCCTCCGATGTGAACGACGATGACCGCAGCCGTGTTCGCGTTGAGGTTGGCGCGGAGGCTGGCGATGTCCAGCGCGAAGGACTCCGGCTCGCAGTCCGCGAACCGCACCCGCCCGCCCGCGTGGAGGACCGCCGCCGGCGTGGCAAAGAACGTGTTGCTGGGCACGATCACCTCGCGCCCTTCCACGCCGATGGAGCGAAGGATGATCTCCAGCGCGCTGGTGCCGCTGTTCACGGCGACGGCATACGGCACTCCGCAAAGGCGGGCGAACTCTTCCTCGAACTGCTTGTCGTGCCTGCCGAGCGTGAGCGCGCCGGAGGCCAGGCACTCCGCGATATCCGCGGCGATCTGCGCGCGGTCCTCTTCTGGGAAGTACACGGCTGCTGGGGGAACCTTCATCGCCACTGCCTTTCGTTCACCGGCTCCGGGCCGGGAGCGGGATTGACGTCGAAT
>DATKKM010000054.1:0-37898 GCA_035542855.1 Dehalococcoidia bacterium | reverse complement strand
CTTCGTGCCGCCGAGCGCGGCCTCGCTGCGAGGCGTGTGCACGAAGGCGCCGGTGATGCGGTTGATCGCCGCCTCTTCGCCGATCTCCGCCTCCCGCAGCGTCCGCAGCGAGATCAGTCCGGAGCAGTGCGAAGGCACCCCCACGGCCCGGTGCTCTTCGACGAGCCGCACCCGCAGCCCGCCCCGCGCCAGGTTGCGGGCCGTCCGCGAGCCCGCCGGCCCCGCGCCGATGACGGCCACGTCGCAGTCGAAAGTCATACGGGGATTATCGCAGGAACCGTTGGGATGGGCGATTCTCTACGGCAACACCAGCACCTGGCCCGGGTAGATCCGGTTCGGGTCGCCGCCGATCACGCCCACGTTCGCCTCGTACAGGCGCTGCCAGGTGCCGAGGCCCAGCTTCTGCGCGATCCCGCTCAGCGTGTCGCCGGCGACGACGGTGTAGGTGTCCGCCTTAGGCGGACTCGGCTGCGGCGCCGGGCCCGGCTGCGCGCCGGTGAGCGAGGCGACGGCCGCCTCCAGCCGGTCCACTCGTGCGCCGACGGCCGCCAGCTCCTGCGATAGCGTTGCGTACTCGGTGCTCGACATCTCTTTCCCCTCCCCGAACGGCAGCGGCGCGGACGCCACCGCCTCCCACATCTCCTCCGACATGTGCTCGTACGACCAGAAGCTCACCCCAGGCGAGCCGCGTTCCGCGGCCTCCCGCACGAAGGCGCGCACCTCATCCGGTGTCGGGTAGCGGACGGCGCCCTCCTGGTACAGCCCGCCCACCGGGAACACCTGCCCCCCGGGCATGCGCATCGCCGCGTAGTCGTCGTACGTCCAGCCCAGCGCCTGCGCCAGCGGCCAGCGGAAGGCGTTCCAGTAGACCTGCGGCGCCGTGCCCGTGCAGCGGGCGCGGAACTGCTCGAACGGGAACGCCTGGTGGTAGCGCGCGATGGCGAAGCTGCTGAAGTACAGCGGGTAGTCCGGCCCCAGCGCTTCCCGGATGCGCAGCGCGATCTCTTCTGCGGCCTCCGGGTGCCCCTTGAACTCCGACTCCACGTCCAGCATCAGCAGGTCGGCCTCGCCGTACTGCGCCGTTTCGATCGCGCGCTGGGCCTCGCCGGCGCGGTCCTCGCCGTACAAGTAACCCCAGCCGCCGACCGCCACGCCGCGCGCCTTCAACCGCCGGCAGATGTCGCGGAACGACAGCCCCTGGTCGAACCAGTACCCTGCGTCGAACGCCTTCACCAGCGCGCCCCGGCACCCGGTTGCTTTCAGCCGGTCAGCCACGCGCTGCGGATCGCCGCCGTCGCAGCGACGCCAGTTCCAGACCCAGACCCACTTCCCTGCGAGATCGCCCATCGCCACCCCTCCCCCGCGGGCTTTCAGCACCCAGCTTTCAGCACCCAGCATGGGGCAGCGGCCGCGCGATGTCCAAGAGGGAAACGTCATGTAGAGACGCGTCGCTGAGACGTCCAAAGCGCACCGAATCACCGTCTGCTAACGTTCCCCTTACATGTATCCGTTCACGCACATGGGCATCGCCGCCGGCGGAGTGAAGGGCGCTTCGCGCATCTGGCGCACGCTCCGGCGCCGGTCGCCGATAGCGCCAGACCCGCTCGACTATCGCTTCGTGGCCCTCGGCTCCGTCCTGCCAGACCTCATCGACAAGCCGCTGAAGTGGTTTGTTCTGCGGGACAGGCTGCCCGACGATCACCTCTGGGGGCACACGCTGCTGCTCCCGTCTGCGC
This sequence comes from Dehalococcoidia bacterium, assembly GCA_035542855.1. Classification (GTDB taxonomy): domain Bacteria; phylum Chloroflexota; class Dehalococcoidia; order SM23-28-2; family RBG-16-64-32; genus DATKKM01. Next base: position 36,162 of record DATKKM010000054.1, on the reverse strand, counting down.
TGCTCACCGCCGGTGCGGCGCTGGCCCGCCGCGGCGACTCCCGTCTGCTGGCGCTCGGGCTCGGCTGCCTGACGCACCCGCTGGTCGATCCGGTGGTCCACTACCCGAAGACGCTGCTCTGGCCAGCTCTCGGCACCGAGTTTCCGGAGGCTGAGGGCAGGCTCGGAGTCTATCCGCTCTTCCTGGAGGCGGCGCTCATCGGCGGCGCGTTCCTCTTGCACCGCCGCAGCGAGACCGTGAGGGTCTGGATCAGCCGCCTGCTCCGGGGTGGCGTGGTCTGGCCGCCGGGCGCGGCGCCGGAGACGCCTCAGCGGGGCGTCGTTACCTGATCGCTGTATACTAGCGCTCGCTAAGCCAACGAACACCCGAAGGAGACACCCATGACCGAGACCGCACGCGCCGCCGTCTACACCGATGTCGGCCAGCCGTTTGAAATCCGCGAGTACCCTGTGCCGGACCCGGCGCCGGACGGCATGATCGTGAAGATCACCTCCGCCGGCATCTGCGGCTCCGACCTCCACGTCTGGCGCGGCGACATCCGCATCGCCATGATGGGCCCCGGCCCGCGTATCCTGGGCCACGAGATGACCGGCCGCGTGGCGAAGCTGGGCGCCAACGTCAGCACGGACTCGATGGGGCGGCCGCTGAAGGAAGGCGACCGCATCGTCTACCCGTACTTCACGCCCTGCCGCCGCTGCTATCAGTGCCTGCGCGGCGAGTACTCCGCCTGCCCCACGAAGTACCCTCCGGTCCCGGTCGCCGATAACCCCCCGCACTTTTTCGGCGCCTACGCCGAGTACTACTACATGAAGGACGCCGCATTCGTCTTCAAAGTGCCGGACGAGCTGAGCGACGAGATGGTGACGCCGGTGAACTGCGCGCTTTCGCAGGTCATCCACTCGCTGTCCAAGACGGGGCTGAGGATGGGCGATACGGTGGTGATCCAGGGCGCGGGCGGGCTCGGCCTGAACGCCACGGCCGTCGCGCGCTCCATGGGCGCCGGCACGATTATCGTGATTGATGGCATGCCTGCGCGCCTGGAGATGGCCAAGAAGTGCGGCGCGGACGAGGTCATCGATATCACGAAGGACACCTCGGGGCCTGACCGCATCGGCAAGGTGATGTCTCTGACCGGCGGCCGCGGCGCCGATATCGTCTGCGAGTTCGTGGGCATCCCGGACGCGATGCCGGAGGGGCTGAACATGCTGCGGGCCGGCGGGACATACCTGGAGGTCGGCAACATCTCGCTCTTCAAGACGACGGCGATCGACCCCTCCAGCCTGGTCTGGAACAACAAGAAGATAGTGGCGACGGTGATGTACGACCCGATCATCCTGCCGGCCGCGCTGGACTTCCTCATCCGCAACAAGGACCGCTTCCCGCTGGCCAACGTCGTCTCCGACAGGTTCTCGCTGGATAAGATCGACGAGGCGTTCCAGAAGGCGGAGTGGGAGGGCAAGCAGACGTCCGTCTCCCGCGCCGTGATCACGCCATAGGGTGCTGGGCCAGGCGATAACGGCGGCGGCAGGCTTCCTGCTCGCCGTCCTCTGGTTCGACCTAATGTTCGATGTGCAGGTCGCCCGCCACCGGGCCGAGCCGCTCGTCCCGGAGCCTGTCCTGGGCTCGATCGCGGCGTACTACCGGCGGGTGACGACGACGGCCTCGCCGATGGGGCGGCTGGTCGGGCTCGTGATGCTGGCGCTGCTCGCCTGCCTCATCGCCCAGGCGATCGACGGCGATGCGCCGGTCTGGGTGAGCGTCGTCTCATTCGCGGGCGCAGTGACCGGCATCGGGCTGGCCGGCGCGCGCATCTTCGCCGACGCGCGGCGCCTCGGCACGCGTGCCGATCCGGCGGACGTTCAGAGCAGCCTGGCGCGCAGAATCTTTCGCGGGCACCTGGTCTGCCTGGCGGCGATGATCGCGGTGCTGGCGGCGCAGCTCATCGGCGCGTGACGTGGTCAGGCTTTCAGCCTGACTCGCGCTACCCCAGCGCCTTGCGGTAGTAGTACTCGACGCTGCGGCTCTTGTCGTGCAGCTCCCGCGTCTTCGGGCCGCGAACGTAGCCGCGGCGCTCGTACAGGCGGTGCGCGTCCAGGAAGCGGGTGTCGCTCCACAACTCGATCGCCGACGCCCCACGGCTCATCGCCTCCGCCTCGACCAGGCTGCAGAGCCGCGCTCCCAGCCCCACCTGGCGGGCCTCCTTGGCGACGTAGATCTTCTTCATCTCCATCACGCCGGGATTCGGCGTGGAGACCAGCCCGGCGCAGGCCAGCAGCCGTCCCTCGGACTCGGCCACCCAGAAGCGGCCGCCGTGCCTCGCGTGGTGGCTTGCGATGGCGCGCAGCTCCGGCGCCTCGCCGTCCACGTCCAGCACGCAGCCCTCGTACTCGCCGTAGCAGCGCTCGATCAAGGCGGTGAGCTGATCGGCGTCGTCGTCACGGGCCTCGCGGATCTTCAGGCGGAGCGCAACTTCGGTCATCGGGCGGAACGATACACGCCGGTTACGGGCGGGTCAACGCGAATCTGTGCGAACTTTGTTCGGTTTTCGGTCAAATCCGGTGGGGGCGGAAGGCCGCCTTCACCTCGTCCAGCAGGCCCGGCTGCAGCACCAGGTCCACTCCCGTCATCGCCAGCGATTGGCCGGCCTGGATCATATTGTCGTGCGCGGCGTCCGTGGCGCAGATCTGGGTAAAGCCCGCTGTGTGGTTCAGCGCGAATCCGCCCAGCGTGAACGTCGGGTGGATCGAAGGCACAACCCAGCTCACGTTGCCCATGTCCGTGCTCCCCGTCGACTCCACCGGGATGTTGAGGAACTTGCGCCCCAGCGACTCGGCGTTCGCCTTGTAGGCGGCAGCCAGGGGCGCGTTGTTGTTCATCGGGGCGTAGGCGCCCGGCATCCAGGCGGCCTCGTACGTGCAGCCCGTGGCCTTCGCGCCGGCCTCGAAGCAACCGATCACCCGCTCCTTCAGCTCCGCCAGGTACTGCGGCTGCAGCGCCCGCACCTCGAACTTGCCGACGGTGCGGTCCGGGATCACGTTCGTCGCCGAGCCGCCGTGCAGGATCACCCCGCACATGCGGGCGTCGCGGCGGATGTGCTGCCGCAGCTGCGCCATCGACTGGTAGGCCGTGACCAGCGCATCGAGGGCGTTGATCGCCGTCTCCGGGGCGACGGCGGCGTGCGCCCCGCGGCCGTGGTACGTCACCGTCACGCTCTCCACTCCGAACATCGGCGGATCTGCGATCTCCAGCGGCGCCGGGTGCACCATCATCGCCGCGTCGACGCCATCGAAGGCCCCGCGCGCGATCAGCATCACCTTGCCGCCCAGGTCCTCCTCCGCCGGCGTGCCCAACACCACGAGCGTCACCTGCGAAGGGTCGAGCGCCTCCTTCAGTCCGATAGCGCCGCCGAAGCCGGCCGTGGCGATCAGGTTGTGCCCGCAGGCGTGCCCAACCTCCGGCAGCGCGTCGTACTCCAGCAGGTAGGCGAGTGTGACCGGCCCGTTGCCCCACGTCCCGCGGAACGCCGTCGCGATGCCGTGCGCTCCCCGCTCCACCGCGAACCCGTTCGACTCCAGGTGGTCCGACAGGAGTTTCGCCGCCCGCTCCTCTTTCAGCGCCAGCTCCGGGTGGGCGTGGATCTCCAGGCTGATCCCGACCAGCTCTTCCTTGGCTGCGGCGACGGCCTGCTTCGCGCGTTCCTTGGCTGCGGTAATGTCTGTCATGGGCGACCTCCGGTGCGTGGTAACCGCTACTCTACCGTGGCCGCCAACCGAATGGAACTTCTGGTCTCAGGAAGACGGCGCGGCGACAACCTCAATCGTGTACGGCGTCTTCTCGATCAAGGAACTGCGTCCGGCGCCCACCTGGTACGTCGTCCCGTCCAGCACCCAGTCGACGTAGTACTCCCCCGGCGCAGCTGTTGACGGAATGCCGGCCTGCATCTGGAACACGGCCGTCTCGCCGGCGGCGATCTGGCGCGCGGGCTGGCAGTTGAGCAGGTAGTTGCCGCCCGCCACCTTCGCGCCGATGATCAGGCTGTAGTTCGGGCAGAGGTCGCCGAAGTCGAACGGTGTGGAGCCGTTGTTCGTGATCTCCGCGGTGAATAGCAGCGTCGTCCCGGCGCTCACCGCGGCAGGCAGGTGGAGAGCGGCCGTCAGCGGGAACGGCGGGGCGGGCGTCCCGGTTGGCCGGGCAGGCGGCAGGAAGCGGCCGTAGGTAAGCGTCCCGCAGCTGTCCATCTGCCCGTAAGGAATCGAAAGCTCGCCGGCGTTATCTGGCAGGGTGAGCACGAACGTCGCGTCAACCTTGTCGCACTGCGCAGGCTGGTTCGGGAAGCTGGTGACCATCAACGCGCGGTCAGCGTCCGGCGTATCCGGTTGCAGCACCGACACAAGACGCGCGGCGCATTCCACCTCTTGTTCCCAGAAGCAATCGGCGGCCTTGACCGACGCCTGTAGCGTGGCGCCGGACGCGTCAACAAGGCGCCCCTCCGGCGCGCCTTCAAGGCGGCAAGGCGTCGCCGAGATGTTGCTGAAGCTCAGGTAGACCAGGTTGTTCCCGGCGGCCCCGTTGCTGCCGCTGATCTCGCCCCGGACTTCGTCGCCCGTGCAAGCCCGGACTGCCAAGTCAGCCGGGGCCGGGCTCGGGTACTGCGACGGGGAAGGCGAAGGCCCGTGCGTCGCATCAACCCAGGGGATCGGCGTCGGCTCGGGCGCCGTGCGGGTTGGTGAGGGTGTTGCTTGCTCGTCGTCGCCCCCGCAGGCAACTGCGATGATAGCCAAGAACGCGACGACGGCCAGCACAACGCGCATCGGAGCTAGTTCCCCCCAGCCGGACTCGCCCCGGCCTGCAGCCAGAGCTCGCCCGAGCCAACGAGGCTGGAGCCGTCGCCGTAGGCGGTCGACAGAATACCGTGGACGCCCGGCGCCAGGAACTCGCCGGCGGGCAGGCCGGAGGTCGCGTCAGCACCGGGCGCAAGCGTGCCGCGGAAGACGCCCAGCTGGAAGTCGACCGTCCTCTCGATCTTGTTCACGAGGCGGATGTGTGTGGATGGCAGCACGCGCTGGCAGCGTGGCGCCGGGACATCGACGTGGAACTCCACCGTTGCTGGGCTACTGGCCGGCGCACCGGCGCAAATGCCCGCGGCAGGCAGTTCGGAATCCGGCGGCTTCAGGTTGGTCGCCGCCGGTGTGGTCTCCGCGGCGGATGACGTGGGCGTGGCCGGCGAAGCGTCATCGTCACCACAGGCTGCCCCAGCGATCGCCAGCAAGGCTGCTAGCGTGAGGATCATTGGCAGAAGGATCTTCATCGCACCAATCTAAACGCCGATTGAGCGCGGACGGTATGGCCGAGAGTCAGGTAATGCGTGGGCCAACCGGCCCGTCGGACGTCACTTTATCGCGAGCGCGTTTGGGGGTGAGCCGACGCCCCCTATCACGTTCAGCGGCGCGGACGTGAAGAAGAACTCGTGGACGCCGTCAGCGGCGCAGTCCCGCGCCAGGTCGTCCAGCCACCACAGCTCGCCGATCATCAGGCCCAGCAGCGGGATCAGGCGCTGGTGCAGGAAGCCGCCGGTCTCGTTGCGCGGCGGCCAGGCCTCCAGCGCCGGGTTATCGGCGGCCACCGCGGAAACGTGGTGATCCCACAGCCACTCGGCCATATCCTCGGTCGCCGCAAGGCCGGGCGCGCGCAGGTTGTTGCGGTCGGCCATGTCGATCCGCTGCTCTCGCGTTGATTCGCGGGCGTACCAGTTGAGCCATCCGGTGCAGATCAGGAGGATGTCGCCGGTATCGATCGAGACACCCTGCGCGGCTTGAGCCGCCTCCAGGTCAGCGACGGTGACCGGCTCCGGCGCGGTGTAGTCGACTGCTCGTACGCGCGCGATGTCAAGCAGCACACCGCGCCCGGCTATGCCACGCCGGGCCTGCACGTCGATGCCGAGCTTGCCTTCGCTCCCGGCGATGATCTGCTCGTCTCGCACGCCGTTGTACCAGCCGGACTCTGGATGACGGATGTGGCGCAGGCTGTCCCACTGGCTGGACGCCTGAGGCCAGAAGTTGTCCAGGTAGTCGTCCCGGCCGTTGCCGCCCTCGCCGGTGATGGTGTGCCTGACGGCGCCGCGCCCGTAGAGCGGCGGGTCCGGCCGGTCAATGCGCAGGTTGAGGGGGAATACCGTCCCCTTGCGCACCAGCTTCGCCGCGGCTGCCGTGCGTTCAGGCGTGAGCAGGTTCAGGCAGCCCAGCTCATCGTCATCGCCCCAGAGCCCCCAGGAACGGCCGCCCGGCAGGTCGCGGTAGGCGGGCAGCCTGCTCATCGGCGGGGAGTGTAGGAGAACGTCGTGATCTGGTTCGGGCCCATGTCCAGGCGCACCCGGCCGCCCTGGATGACCACGGGGCCGGAGTCCTCTTCGTTCATGTTCACGGCTTCCACGCTGCTGACCGGTTCTCCCACGGCGATGATGCCGGCGCTGGCCTCGTCGCCGATGTTGTAGACGCGGACGATGATGCCGTCGCCGTCCTCCGCCGGCTTCAGTGCGGAGAGCTCCACGCCCTCGCCGTCCAGCCGCAGCAGCGACTTCTGGGCGGGCATCTGGCCCGTCCCGCCGCCCACACGCACCGCGCGCAACGGCCGCGCGAAGCGGTGCGCCTCCTGGTACGTGTTCAGCCAGCCGCCGGCGTGGGGGATGATGGAGTACTCGAACCCCCAGCGCCCGAACATCTGCGCGCCGGGCGTGTACATCATCGGGCCGGCGTGGCCCTTGCGCGTCGCCAGGTCATCTCGCGATAGCCAGGAGACGCAGCGCAGCAGCGTCAGCGCCAGCGTGGCCCCGTCGTCTTCCCGGATGGCCTCGTATTCCGGCAGGCCGCGGTTGGCGATCATGAACCCGTGCTGACCGTTCGTGAGATCGACGAACGTCTTCTGCGGGTGGGTGTTGGCCGGCGTCTCGAACCACGTCTCGTCGTATTCCGCGGGCGCGGTGGAGCGCTGGACCACGCCGAAGTGCTGCTCCGCGTACGACATCTCGCTGAACAGCTGTGAAGGGAAGAGCACGCGCAACCGGTGGTCCTCGCATCGGTTCTCCACCTCGGTGACGATGTCCACGCGCGGGACCCCGGGGTAGAGGCGGACGCGGCTCAGGATGGCGCAGTCGATCCGGTCGTCGACGCGGGCCTGGCGGTCAGGGGCGAGGCGAGCAGGGATCGCGTAGACCTGGCGGACTTCCAGCGTCCAGCGGGCCGGGCCGGCCTCGGTGACGCGGGCCTGGGCGTGGCCCTTCGGATTGCGGACGATCTCGTCGTCCTTCGGCGGGTTGTAGGTGTACTCGTCGCCCGCTTCGCCGCCGTCTTCGAAGCGGTTCAACCCCTGCAGGACACGCTCGGTCGCTTTGTCCAGCAGCGTCAGGGTGCCGTCGGGCTGGGCGGTCACCTGGAAGAACTCGTTCTCGATCGAGTTCTCCCCGCTGCGCAGGCCCGACACGGCGTCACTGTCGTAGCCGACCCGGAACGCCTTGTAGCCCGTCCCGGGCACGTCCGCCGCCACGAAGCCGATGGAGATGCGCTCCCTCGCGTCGCGCGCCGAGTGGACGCCACGGCGCAGCACCTGCACCGGCGTCTCATGCCCGGCCTCGTCGAAAACGGAGGTGGGCAGGCGCCCGCCCTCCACCGGCATCTGGACTATGCAGAAGTCCGTCCGCGGCCGCGTCTCCGGGTTGTAGACGACGATCGTCTCCTGCGCGTCCTGCGCCGCCATGCGCGCGATCTGCCCGTGCGCCTCCGAGATGAGGGCGTCGGCGATCTGTTCGCACCTCTCGAAGCGGACGCCCACGTCGTCGTACACGGCGTCGACGGAGCAGCCGGTGACGGAGTCGTGCGGTCCGTTTTGCAGAAGCAGCTTCCACGCCTGGTGCAGCAGCCCCTTGTCGGAGGCGACGCGCTCGGCGTCCGGACTGCCGACGAGGTGCGACCAGGTGACCAGCGGCTCGGCGTAGCGGGTGAGCAGGTCCTCGCAGTGGGCGTAGCGCTGCTTCAGCCACATCCGCGTCGAAAGGACTCCGGCCAGCACGTTGGAGCGCGCGCTGGAGCGGAACTCGCCGCGCGTCACCGGCAGGTCGTTGTAGCGGGCCTTGAGCTCGCCGCGCACAGAGTCGATGAACTCCTCGTATGTGCCGTGCACCATTTCGCCGTCTGGCATCAGCTTGTTCGCCGTCGCGATGTAGTGAGAGAGGCCGGTGTGGGCGGGCAGGTGGTCGGTGCCGTTGGGGACCAGCACGAAGCGCGTGGTGGCGAACGGCTCCAGGGTCTGGCGCATCGTCTCTACCGCCTGCTTCAGGGCGGCGTCGTCTTCCGGCACCTCCGCCATGTAGCCGTAGCCGAATGGGAAGTGCACAGCCAGCACCTCGGAGCCGTCCGGAGAGCGCCAGCGGAACTCGCTCACGTCGACCTCGCGGCCGACGCCGCGCCAGATGATCGCCGAGCTGATGCCGAAGCCGCGGAGGATTGCCGGCAAGTGGGCAATGTGCCCGAAGGCGTCCGGCGAGTACCCCACCATCATCACCTTCCCCCACTGCCGCGCTGAGCGGATGCCGGTCATCAGGTTGCGGATCCACGCTTCGCCGCCGATGAGGAACTCGTCCGGAAGCATGTAGTTAGGGCCGATGCGCAGGCGCCCATCGCGGATCAGCTTCTCCAGCGTCTCACGGCGGTCCGGCCTGATCTCCAGGTAGTCGTCCAGGGGTACGGTCTGCCCATCGAGTACGAAATGCTTGAAGTTGGGGTCCCGCTCGAAGAGGTCGATCAGGGCGTCCATCATCCGCACAAGGCGCGCGCGGAACGCCTCGAACGGCTGGTACCACTCGCGGTCCCAGTGCGTGTGCGAGACGACGATGAACTTGCGTTTGCCCTTGATCTCGGCTGGCATGTGCGGGCTTTCCTCGCCGTGATACTACCCGGTTCGGGCCAAGCAGGCGAGTGCCGCTTGCCTGTGGTGCCAGCGGCACCTAGGATTGAACGCGATAACCCGGCGGCGGGACGTCTACACCGCCGCGTTTGCTCGAGAGGAATCGATATGCAGGCACAGACCACATACCGTCCGCTGGCGCTCAGCGTCTTCCCCCAGGCTTCCACCGTCCAGCGCTACGCCTATATGGCCGCGCTCGTTGTCGCGGGGAGCATCCTGACGGCGGTCTGCGCGCAGATCAAGATCAATCTGCCGTTCACGCCCGTGCCGATCACCGGCCAGACCTTCGCCGCGCTTACCGTCGGCGGGTTGCTGGGCTCGCGGTTGGGCGGGATGTCGCTGCTCCTCTACATGGCGGAGGGCTGCTACGGCATTCTCTGGGGGAATCACGGCGCCGGCTTTCCCGTTTTTGCAGACAGCAGCAACGGCTGGGACGTCATCGCCGGCCCGACGGGGGGCTACATTGTCGGCTTCGTGATCGCCGCTTACGTCGTCGGCTGGCTGACGGAGCACGGCCTGGACCGGAACCCGATGACGGCGACGGTCGCTATGTTTATCGGCAACGTAATGATCTACGTGCCCGGCATCATCTGGCTGGACCACAAGTTCCCCGGCTACGGGCTGGAGTACGGTCTCTACCCCTTCATCCTGGGCGATGCGGCGAAGCTCCTGCTGGCCGCCAGCGTCCTGCCGCTGGGCTGGGGGCTGCTCCGCCAGCTGCCTGGCTGTAAGGCCGCCTTCCCGCCGCTCAGCGGAGAGGTGCGCACCCGCGACTACCGCCTGCCGCTGGCCTGGGTCTACCTGCCGGTCGCGGCGCTGGTGGTCGTCGCCACGCTGCTGCCCTGGGGCGTCCCCGGCGGCGGCAAGCACCTGGGCCTGACGCTGGAGACCGGCCAGTTCGCGCTGGGAGCGGGCATCGTGGCTATGGCGCTTTCGACGGTGGCGTTCAGCCGACGCATGCCGTGGGAGATCACCCGCGTCGCCCTCTTTGCCTGCGGGGCCGTGTCAGGCTTCGCGACGTTCCACCAGGCTGCGCACATCCTGGAGGCGCGGAATGAGACGTTCGCGCTGGCGCCGCTGGGCGTCGGGCTGATCATCTCCGGCCTGGCGTCTGTCGCTCTCGCCTCGGCCAGCCTGTTGGACCGCGAAGAAGACAGCGCCGCGCCGCTCGCGCCCGCCGCCTAGGCCACCCAGACCGGGTTCGTCATCGCCCACACCACTTCGCCGCGCGAGGGGTTGCCGCGGTAGCCGCGCAGCTCCGCCCGCACGTACTTGCGGCCGCTCATGTCGAGGGTGAACTCGATGCGGGACTCAGGCCGGTCGAGCGCGATGATGTCCAGCGGCTCGCCGTCGGCGATGATCCAGAGGCGCCGGCCCTGCCCGCCCTCGCAGTCGGTGCGGAAGCGCACGACCTTCGCGGCGACCGTATCGCCCATCATCTTCTCGTAGCGTCCGTCGCCGTCCTCGTCCGCCCACAGCGAGAGGTGTGAGCCCCGCTGCGGCGAGTCTGTGATGAAGGCGTGGCCGGCGCGGATCGCGGCGAGGACTCCCGCCTCGGACGGCTCGGCGTAGACCCAGGTCGTCGGCTCTGCCAGTCCGTGCGGGTGGCGGGGCGGCGCCGGCGGGATGGAGTGCGTGTCCGAGCCGCCCACAGCGATCACACGATCGCCGCGCTGCAGCAGGTTGTCCCATTTCTCCAGCGACTCCCAGTTGTGGAAGCGCCACGGCGCCTGCCAGACTTCCATGCAGGCGTAGCCGTCCCAGCCTGGGAACAGCCACGGCGGCCCGATGCACTTGGCGTGGTTGATCGAAAGCATCGCGCCGCGTTCGGCCAGGAAGCGCTGCACCGCCTTGATCGAGGCCTCGTCGGCGCAGCGGAAGTCCACCCAGTCGCGCAGGCCCCAGGTGTTGGCGTGGCCCCAGTACGTCGTCACCTCTTCGCCGGGGACCAGGATTATCGGCAGGTCTGTCATCGCCGCCAGTTCCTCGTGGTGGGTGATCGTGTTATGGTCCGTCACCGATAGGAAGTCCAGCCCCAGCGATATCGCACCGTCCACGATCTCCCGGACGCTGTTCTCCCCGTCCGAGTGCAGCGTGTGGCAGTGCAGGTCGCCGCGCAGCCAGCGCCCCGCCCCCGGCCGCGCCGCTTGGGCCGCCGGCGGCAGGAAGCCGGTCCGGAGGTCTGGGCCGGCCGCCGAACCGGCGTGCGTCAGGGCGCCCGTTTCGGCCCCTTCGTCGACATCCAGCGTCACGACGGCCTCGTAGTTCACGCCGTCCCAGGACAGCTGCGGCAGGCCGAGCACGATCTCCCACTGTCCGGGGAACAGCGGCCCGCGAATGTACCCCAGCGATGCCGCGTCTTCCCTGATCTCGAACTCGGATTTCGAGGAGCCGCTCCAGCCGCGGAAGCCAGGCGCCGTCAGGAAATCGCGTCCGCGCGAATCGAAGATGCCGATGTCCAGGATGTTCCCCGGCGCCAGCGGCGCTGTCGCGTGGTCGTTGTACGAGAACGCGACGTGGATGCGCCGTGCACCCACCGGCATTTCGAACGGCAGGTAGAAGTACGGATCGGCGCGCGCGCGCTCACACGGGATGTGCCCCTCCAGGCGGATCGTCTTCTGCACGGGCGCAGCGTAGCAGGTGCGAGCCGTGAGGTGCGAGGTGTTAGGTGCGAGGTGCGATGCGCGCGAAGCGGTGCTTGCCCACGCGGATCGTGTCGCCGGGCTTGAGGCCGTCCGTCTTGCGCGTCGCCTTCTGGCCGTTGACCTCTACGGCGCCGGCGTCGATCAGGCGGTTCGCCTCTGATGTGCTGGCGGCGAGACCGTTCTGCGCAAGGAACGCGGCCAGCTTGAACTCACCGTTCGCCGGCGCCGGTATCTCGCGCGCAGCCTCCGGCTCCTCGCGCTTGCTGAATGTCCGCACGAAAGCGTCCTCCGCCGTCTGCGCCGCCTCCCGGCTGTGGAAGTAGCCGACGATCTCGCGGGCCAGCCGCTTCTTGTGTTCCATGGGGTTCGCCATGCGTTTCTCGATGGACTCCCGGACGGCGTCCAGCTCTTCGTCCGGCACGTCGGTCAGCAGCTCGAAGTAGTGGCCGATCAGCGAGTCCGGGATCGACATCAGCTTGCCGTACATCTCGCTCGGCGGCTCGTTGATGCCGATGAAGTTGCCCAGCGACTGGCTCATCTTCTTCTGCCCGTCCAGCCCGATCAGCAGCGGCACCAGCAGCACAGCCTGGCCGTTGCCGGCCACGCCCGGCTGCCCGACCCCCCGCTGCAGCTCCCGGCCGACGAGGATGTTGAACTTCTGGTCCGTGCCGCCGAACTCCACGTCCGACTCGATCGCTACGGAGTCGTAGCCCTGGAGCAGCGGGTAGAGCAGCTCGTGAACGCCGATCGGCAGGCGGGCCTGGTAGCGGTTGGAGAAGTCGTCGCGCTCCAGCATCTGGGCCAGTGTGAAGCGCGCCGAGAGGCGCACGACGTCCGTCAGCGAGAACTTGTCGAACCAGGTGGTCTGGCGGCGGATCTCCGTGCGCTCCCGGTCCAGGACCCGGAAAAACTGGTCGAGGATCGCCTCGGAGTTCTGCATCACTTCTTCTTCGCTGAGCATCGGCCGCGTCTCCGACTTGAGCGAGGGGTCTCCGATGCGCGCTGTCCAGTCGCCGATGATGACGACGATGGTGTGGCCCAGGTCCTGGAACTGCCGCAGCTTGCGCAGGCCCACGGCCCAGCCGAGCGTGATCACCGGCTTCGTGGGATCGAAGCCCATCTTGATGCGCAGGTGCTTGCCGGACTTCAGCGCCTTCACCAGCTCCGCCTCCGGCACGATCTCGGCGACGGCGCGGCGGGTCAGCCAGTTCAGCTCGGCTTCCGACGGTATGCGGACATCAGGGGATCGGCTCATCGCGAGGTTCCCGAACGATGCGCCCGGAAGTAGGCCCGCGTGTCCTCGATGTCGCGGTGCATCTGTGCGACCAGGGCCTCCGCCGAATCGAACTTCTGCTCGCCGCGCAGGCGGGCCAGCAGTTCGATGCGCATCTCCTGGCCGTACACGTCCTCGTCGAAGTCGAGGACGAACGTCTCCACAGTTGGCCGCGGGTCGACGTCGAACGTCGGCCGGATGCCAATGCTGGTGCACGATTCGTAGGCGCTCTCCCGCACAAAGGCACGGGTGACGTAGATGCCGTATGCCGGCAGCGCCCTGTCCAGCCCGATCGCGATGTTCGCCGTGGGGAAGCCGAGCGTGCGGCCCCTCATGTCTCCGGTCACCACCGGCCCGCGCAAGGAGAACGGCCGCCCGAGCAACCGCCAGACGCGCTCGACGTCGCCCTCCGAGAGCGCCTGCCGCACGGAGCTAGAGCCGACCTTCTCGCCGTCTTCCGCCAGGAGCGGCGCAACCTCGACGCGGAAACCGAGTTCCTCGCCGACCTGGCGCATGACGCCGATCGTGCCGGCGCGGTTGCGGCCCAGCGCGAAGTCCGGGCCGACCATCAGCAGCTTCATCTGCAGCTCCTCGACGAGGAGCGCCAGGAAGTCCCGCGGCGAAAGCTGTGCCAGCTCCGAGGTGAAGGCCAGCACGCCGACGGCATCCAGCCCCAGCCCCTGCAACAGCTCCACGCGCTCTTCCAGCGAGGTCAGGTATGTCACCGCGAACCCGGGCCGGAGAACGGCGCGTGGGTGCGGGTTGAACGTGAGCGCGACGGCTGCGAGGCCTTCGGCGCGGGCGCGTTCGATGAGGCGCGATGCCAGGTGCTGGTGGCCGCGGTGCACGCCGTCGAAGACGCCGATCGTTACGGCGGACGGGCGCCCGGGCGCGATCCGCGCCAGCTCGCGGCGGGCCAGGCTCACGCTCACGAGCGGGCTGCCTGTACCAGCGCGCGGAGGTTGGCCGGCGGGCTAGCCGGGTTGATGGAGCAGCCGGGGGCCAGCAGGAAGCGCCGGTCGTCTGTCTCCGCGCGGGCCCTGTGCGCTTCCGCGGTCACGTCGGAAGGCTCGGCGTCCAGCAGCGTGGGAACGCGCACGCCGCCGATCACGGCCTTGCTCGTGCTGGCCAGCGCCTCGGTGAACGCCGGGTTGCCGGCGCCGTGGACGTCCCAGTGGAACGCGGCGACCGGGTAGTCCAGCGCGTGACGCAGGTGGTTGTTGTCGCGGCAGACGTGGAGCACGTTCAGCGGCGCGCCGCTCACCGCCGCCAGGATGCGCAGGTCGTACGGCTTGCCGAAGCGCTCGTAGTCCGCCCAGGAGATGTTGTCGGCGGAACCCCATTCGACGGCGGCGTAGAAGATGCCGGACGCGCCTAAGTCCAGGCAAGCCTTCGCGTAGGCGATCAGCGTCTGCTCGATCACCGTGAGGCCCGCGTCGAGGTCATCCGGGTGCTCGGCGATCAGCTTCTGCACGTACTTTGTCGAGCCGGTGATGCGCGTCATTACGGCCAGCGGGGAGAACACCGTCTGGATGAACGGCGCCTCGCCGGCGAGGTCGTCGCGGATCAGGCGCAGCGCCTGGAGCTGCTCGGCCCAGGCGCCGGCCGTACCGTCCATCGGCCCCAGATTGCGCAGATCCTCGGGCGATTGCACCGCCTTGTGATCCACCTCTGGCATGCGGTCGTCGAAGCGGCGGTAGGTGGTGCCCCAGTCCTCGGCGTAGTAGGAGAAGCGCGGGTTCACCTTGATGAAGTCCCAGCCGTACGTCTCGTAGGCCTCCAGCGTCGTCTCGGCCAGTTCCTCGGCGGACCATTCTCGGGCGTAGTCGTGCCACCAGGCGGAGACCGGTACGTGGTCCACCGCCTGCCCCTTAAGGGCGGCGCTCACCCGCTCCTGCTTCGACATCTGCGCGGCCATAGCGAGAGTAGTGTACGAGATGTGAGGTGGGAGGTGTTAGATGTTAGGTGCGAGGGCGTAGGGGGCGGGCGTCGCTCGCCGGAGCGGCGGCAGGCGACATAACGCTTGCACGTTACATGAGCGATTGATGAAAGGGGCCTGATGAGGTAAGATATAGACAAATCACTAAGAACTCGGATCGCGTTATTTCTCCCGTAAATCTCGCTCTTCCCCCACGAAAGGACCCACTGTTTGTCATCTTTCCATGACTTTTCCCTGCGTCAGGCTAGCCAGAAGGCGCTGGCCCGCATGGACATTCACACCCCAACACCAATCCAGGAAAGCTCCATCCCGATCATGCTGGACGGCCGCGATCTCATCGCCCAGGCCCAGACCGGCTCCGGGAAGACGCTGGCCTTCGCGCTCCCCATCATGGAGCGCTGCGACCCCGGCAAGCGCAGCGTCCAGGCGCTGATCCTGACCCCCACGCGAGAGCTCGCCCGGCAGGTCGGCGATGTATTCCACGACCTGAGCAAGGGCAGCGGCCTGCGCGTCACGCTCCTCTACGGCGGCGTTTCCTACGGCCCGCAGGAGAAGGCGCTGCAGAGCGGCAGCCATGTCGTCGTTGGCACGCCCGGCCGTGTGCTGGACCACCTGCGACGCCGCACGCTGCGCCTCGACGGCCTGAAGATCATGATCCTTGACGAAGCGGACGAGATGCTCGACCGCGGCTTCGCGCCGGACGTCGAGCGCATCCTGGCGATGACGCCGCGCAGCCGGCAGACCGCGCTGTTCTCGGCGACGACGCCCGACTGGGTGCACCGCATCGCCTCCAAGCACCTGATCGAGCCGGAAGTCGTCACCTCCGAGAAGACGGAGGAGAGCGAGCCCGACATTGAGCAGGTCGTGATGGAGGTCTACCGCGAGGACAAGTTCCAGGTGCTGGTACGCCTGCTGAAGGAAGAGATCGACGGGACGACCGTCGTCTTCGGCCGCACGAAGCACGGCGTCCGCAACCTGGGCCGCAAGCTGGAGGCAATGGGCTTCCGGGTCTCCGTGCTCCAGGGCAACCTGGGCCAGAACCAGCGCGACCGTGAGGTCGCCCGCTTCCGCGAGGGCCACGCCAAGGTGCTGGTGGCGACGAACGTCGCCGCGCGCGGGCTGGACATCCTGCACATCGCCCGCGTGATCAACTTTGATATCCCGGACACGCCGGAGCTATTCACCCACCGCGTCGGCCGCACGGGGCGCATGGGCCGCTCCGGCCAGGCGATCACGCTGGTCGCCGCGACGGACCTGGCCAAGCTCCAGGAGATCGAGCGCGGAATCGGCAGGAAGCTGCCGCGGATCAGCGCCCACACCGGCCAGCCGATCGAGACGCAGAAGGCCGCGGCCATCGTGAAGGCCCCGTCCCGCAACTTCGGACGCCGCCGCTGGTCCCGCCGCCGCGCCATCGCCTGATCGCTCCCGCAAAGCGCACGTGTAGAGACGCCTCAACGAGGCGTCTCTTGGCGTCTGGGAGGTGTGCCCGGTCTAGCCTCGCGGGCAGGCGTTCAAGGTAAGGTGACGGGGGTCGCTGGAAGACGTCCCAGCGGACGTCTATATCGTGGGGTTAGTCGACGCCGGCAGGCTCGGCGGACGCTTCGATCAGCTCGATCTCACCGAAGGCGGTCTCTTGCTCGGCCCAGAGCTGACCGCCCTTGATCAGCTCCAGCACCGCCAGGAACAGCACCACTATCTCCGTGCGGGTCTTGCAGGCGGCGAGCAGCGGGCGGAACCGCAGCCGTCCCTTCCCGTGCGCTAGCTTCTGGGTCACTTCTTCGATCTTCTCGTTGACGGTGACCGGCTCGATGTGGATGACCTGCTCTTGCGGCTCCGGCGGCGCCTGGGCCAGCGCTTCCTTGACGGCGGAGAGCAGCGTGTCCAGTGTCACACCCTCGAGGCCGGGCGGCAGCGGGATGTTGCGCACCGGCGCAGCCCGCGCGAAGGTGCGGCGACCCTCTTCCTCCAGCTGGCGGAAGAGATCGAAGGCGTCCTTGAAGCGCTTGTGCTCCTCCAGCAGGTGGGTCAGCTCCTCCGTGGCGCTGTCCAGCTCCTCACGGATGTCGGCGGCCGGCTGTCGGGCGCCGGGCAGGAGGGCGCAGGACTTGATGTAGAGGAGCCGCGAGCCGATGCTGATGAACTCGGCGAGGACGTCGGGCTCCAGGTCACCCGCCTCGATCTCCTTCCAGTACTGGCCGGTGACTTCGGCGAGGGAGAGGGCGGTGACGTCGAGCTGGTTCTGGTCGATCAGTTCGAGCAGCAGGTCTACGGGACCGCTGAACCCTTCGACTGTGACCTCGACCATCTCGCCCATGATAGACAGAGCGAAGAGCTTCTGCCAAGAGGATTCGGGCATCTGTTTGTGCGGTTTAGCCTTTTTCTCGCGCGCCATGTAACTCTCTCAACTTGCGGGGTCAGTCCAGAATAGCACCGTAGGGGCGCAGCGCGCTGCGCCCCTACGTCTGTGCCCGGTCTGTTCGTTACGAAGCCTTGCGCTGCGCAGCCTCCCCTGCCACGGCCTGCTGCGCCATTGGGCGGCCCAGCGCGCCGGCCACCGTCGCAACCTTCTCGGTCAGCTTGCGGAAGTTCTCCGGCGTGAGGGACTGCGCGCCGTCTGAGAGGGCGTGGTCCGGGTTCGGGTGCACCTCGATCATCAGGCCGTCGGCGCCCGCGGCGACGGCCGCCAGGCCCACGGGCTCCACCAGGTACCACTTGCCCGTCGCGTGGCTGGGGTCGCCGATCACGGGCAGGTGGGAGAGCTTCTTGACCAGCGGGATCGCGTTCACGTCGAACGTGTTGCGCGTCGCCGTCTCGAACGTGCGGATTCCGCGCTCGCAGAGGATCACGTCGCGGTTGCCGTGCGAGAGGATGTACTCCGCCGCCAGCAGCCACTCCTCAATCGTGCCGGAGAGGCCCCGCTTCAGCATCACCGGCCGGCCGGACTTGCCGACTTCGTCCAGCAGCGTGAAGTTCTGCATGTTCCGCGCGCCGATCTGCAGCACGTCCGCGAACTTGGCCACGAGGTCGACGTCCCGCGCGTCCATCACTTCGGTGATGATCGGCAGGCCGGTCTCCTCGCGGGCGGCGGCCAGGATGTGCAGCGCCTTCTCGCCGTGGCCGCGGAAGGCGTATGGGCTGGAGCGCGGCTTGAACGCGCCGCCGCGCAGGATGTGCCCGCCCGCGGCCTTCACGGCGTGGGCGGCTTCCATCACGTTCTCCTCGCTGTCTACGGAGCACGGGCCCGCCATCAGGCAGACGCTGCCATCGCCGATGGACAGATTGCCGATCTTGACGACGGTGTTGTGCGAATGTACCTCCCGGCTGGCGAGCTTGAACGGCTTGCTGATGCGGACAACGCTGTCGACGCCGTCGATCGAGCCGAGCTCGTCCATCAGCTCCGGGTAGACGTGGCCCAGCACGGCCACGACGGACCGCTCCTCGCCGTGGATGCGGTGGTCCTTGAACCCCAGCTCCCTGATCGTCTTCTGGACGTTCACTATCTGGTCTTCGGTTGCTCCTGCTTTCATCACCACAATCATTTCGTCTTCTCCTATGTTGGAATCCGCCATTCGGGCATTCCCCGTCCGGCGGTCAGCTGGGCTGCCCCTCTAGGTCTGGCCGGAGCACGCGCGCCCCTCGCAGATAGATGTGCTTGATCTCCTTCGCGGATTTGTCCGTGTTCACGTGAAGCAGGATGCGCAGGCACATCGGGAGCGCGCCGGGCTTGTTCATCTCGTGTGCACACATGAGAGCCACGCCCAGGTCCCTGGCGGCGAGAGCGGGGAATTCGGCGTTCAGGTCAGGGGTGGTGGTGAAGAACACGGAGGCGATGCACTCGGCATCGATCTCGTTGGCCTTCAGCATCGCATCGAGGAGCTCACGCGTGGCCTCGAGGATCGCCTCGACGGTGTTGGCCTCGACAGTGGTGGCGCCCCGGACTCCCCTGACTAGCATGTCGAAATCACGCCCGGTCCCGCCTGGGGGACCGCTCCGACTGCTACTGGGGCCCAAAGATACCGGCCCGAGAGCCACCACGATAGTTACGGCCGACGGCATTCGTCTCTTGACGAACCCGAGCGGCCCTACGTAGCTGCTCCCCGCCGGCCGGTGACCACCTCCGCATAATGCTTCAGCCTCGCTTCTCTCTCAGACGGAGCGCTCCTGGCGATCACGTCTATGATGGCGCTTCCTATGACCGCGGCGTCCGCGATGCGGCCCACAGTCTGGAAGTGCTCAGGCTGAGATATACCAAATCCCACCGCCAAAGGCAAGGGAATCTGTTCACGCACGCGCTCCAGGAAGGCGCTCAGCTCCGGCGGCAGCTCGTTTCGCGCGCCGGTCACACCCGTCAGGCTCACGCAGTAGACGAAGCCGGACGCCTTCTCGCCCACGGCCTTGATGCGGGCGTCCGTGCTGGTCGGCGCCAGGAGGTAGATCAGCCGCAGTCCGTTCGCCTGGCAGGCCCGGTGCAGCTCGACGGACTCCTCGGGCGGCAGGTCCACCGGGATGATCCCGTCGGCGCCGGCCTCCGCGGCGTCCCTGGCGAAGCGCTCGATGCCGTAAGCCAGGATCGGGTTGTAGTAGCCCATGAAGATGAGCGGCGCGGTCACTCCGTCCGCCCGCAGCTGCCGCGCGGCGTCGAGGCACGTTTCCGTGGTCACGCCGTTCTCCAGTGCGACGAACGTCGAGCCCTGGATCGTTGGCCCCTCGGCAAGCGGGTCGGAGAAGGGGATGCCGAGCTCGATGATGTCGGCGCCGCCCTCGATCAGCGCCTTCACGAGGCCGGGTGTGGCATCGATCTCCGGGTAGCCGACGGTGACGAAGGCGACGAACGCCGTGCGGCCCTCCGTCTTGACCCGCGCGAACGTCTCTTCGATGCGGCCTGCGCTCATCGGTTGAGAAGCGTCCCGATGATCTGGATCGAGTTGAAGAGCATGTGCGCGGCCATTGTAATGAAGATCGAGTTGGAGTACCGATAGCCCCAGGCGAACATGGCGCCGATGACGATGATCGGCGGGATCAGGTAGATGTAGCCCGGGTTGCCCACGTGCGCGATGCCGAACAGCGTGCCGCTGCCCAGCGCGCCCCAGAAGAACCCCCAGCGCCGGGACAGCCCCGCGAAGATGAAACCGCGAAAGAATATCTCTTCGACAACCGGGGCCACGGCCACCGTGAGCACGATGATGATCACCAGGGGAAGCGTGTTGTCCAGCGCGGCGTCCGGCAGGCTGGCGTCCGGGTGCACGCCCACGGCGTCCAGCGCCAGCCCGTACATACCGGCGACGAAGAGCCCGCCCGCTGCGAGCGTGTATGGGAGCCAGGCGATGCCACGCTTCGGCCAGCGCAGCCCGAGAGCGCCCCAGTCCAGGTGGAACTGGCGGACCGAGAAGCGCCACGCCGTCCAGAGCGCAGTGAACTGGAACACCGCGCTGGCCAGGAACTCCACGGCGAGAGCGTTACCGCTGTCGTCGATATTCTGATCGCCGGCCACCACGTCCGCGAGAAGGAATATCGGGATGGAGGCGGCGAAGACCACTCCGACGACGATGGCGATCGCCTTGAGCATGTCCTTCAACCCCCAGGGCACGCGCTCCGGCACGTCGCCGGTCAACCCGCTTTCAGGCTCCCCGGGCGAAGTAGTCTCCACGGGTACCCGAGTCACCGGCGAGCCCGCCGGCCACGCTTCGCCAGCCCAGGTGCTGCCGTTGGTCCGGCGCTCCGCGAGGCGCTGATCGTAGGCGCGGCGCTCTTCGGGGTCGCTGAGGATGCGGTAGGCGGCCTGTATCTCGCGGAGGCGGGCTTCGGGGGCGGCGTCGCTGGGGTAGGCGGCCCACTGCTTGCGATAGGCCTGGTCAATCTCAGCCTGGCCGGCGGAGCGCTCCACCTCCAGGATGCGATACGGGTCGAAGTCGGTCGCCATCCGTAGTCATGGTAACAGGATGGCGCCTCTGCGCTCACCCTGAGCTTGTCGAAGGGCGAAAACGGGTGCTATTCTGACTTAGCAGAGGCCTCAGGCGAACTGCTGGGGCCTCTCTTATATGGTGGGCGTAGTGTAGCGGTTAACACGTCAGGTTGTGGCCCTGAAGATCGTGGGTTCAAATCCCATCGTCCACCCCAAATGCCACGGAGCGGCGGCGTCACCGGCGCCGCTTTTTATTTGGCCCGCTACTACCCCTCGGCTCGTGGCACGTTGCGGCCGTACTGCTCCACCATCAGCGTCACCATCTCGCTGTCCTCCGTCCAGAGGCGGTGGGGGACGTTGGCCGGCCAGTGCACGGTCTCGCCGGCGTGGATCTCGGCCTCTTCGCCGTCCACGCTCGTCTTGCCGGAGCCTTCCATGCAGATCACATCGACGGCCAGCGGCGCTCGCTGCTCGGTGATGGTGGCGTTCTGGGCGAACTTCAGCAGGACGATGACCTGCGGCTGCCGCATCAGCACCACGTGGTCCACGCCCACGTTGCCCGCCTGTGGCAGCGGCTCCCAGCTTGCTCGCGGTATTGGGCTTATCTCCGGCGCCATCTCCTGCCTGCCTACTGAAGCTTGCTTACAAAGATTGTCGCCAATCCGAGGTAAATCAGGAAGCCCATCAGGTCGGTCAACATGGTGTCAAATACGCCGGCGATGGTCGCCGGGTCGAATCCCAGGCGCCGCAGCGTCATCGGGATCAGCACTCCGGCGGTGCCCGCGATGAGCATGTTCAGAAACAGCGCCCCGCCCGCGATCAGCCCCAGCGTGGCGT
Organism: Dehalococcoidia bacterium; assembly: GCA_035542855.1. GTDB lineage: Bacteria > Chloroflexota > Dehalococcoidia > SM23-28-2 > RBG-16-64-32 > DATKKM01. The sequence goes on along the minus strand of DATKKM010000054.1, from coordinate 14,611 downwards.
TGCCCTGCCAGAGCCAGGCGATCAGGCCTAGCGCCGAGCCGAAGATCAACCCCTTCGTCGCGCCGAGGGCGATCTCCTTGCCCAGCACGCGGGCGACATCGGTCAGCTGCACCTCGCCCAACGCCATCGAGCGCACGACGATCGTCGCCGTCTGGATGCCGGCGTTGCCGGCCTGACCGGCGATCATCGGCATGAATATCGCCACCTCGGCCGCCTTCTCCAGCGTGCCCTTGAAGAGGCTGATCACGGCGGCGCCCATGAAGGCCCAGACCATGTTGAACGTGAGCCAGGGCACCCGGCGGACGATCGACTCGCGGAGTGGGCTGAACACCCACTCCTTCACGCCGACGCCGGCCATCTTGTACATGTCCTCCGTGGCCTCTTCCTGGATGACGTCGATGATGTCGTCGGCCGTGATCACGCCCAGCAGCACACCTTCGGCGTCGACCACGGGGAGCGCGCGCAGACGGTAGTGCTGCAGGAGCCGAGCGGCCTCTTCCTGGTCCGTGCCTGCCGTCACCGAGGCGACGTCAGTCTCCATCACGTCCTCGATGTGGGCCATCGGGTCGGCCACCACCAGCTCGCGGAGGGAGACGACTCCCTGCAGGTGGTTCTTGCCGTCGAGGACGTAGAGGTAGTAGGCCTGTCCCGCCGGCGGCTTCGTCGCGCGGAGGAAGGCGAGCGCCTCCTCCACCGTCATGTCCTTGTGCAGGGTGACGTAGCCGCTGGTCATGATGCCGCCGGCGGTCTCGTCGGCGTGCTGCAGCAGCGGCATGACCTCCGCCGCCGTGTTCATCTGGCCCAGCGTGTGCGCGGCCTCCGCCGGCGCCATCTGGCGCAGGATGTCGACGGCGATGTCGTTCTCTGTGCGGTCCAGGATCTGGGCGAGGGCGGCGCGCGGCATCTCCTCGGCGACTTCCTGGCGCAGGTCTTCGTCCATGTGCTCCAGGAGGTGCGCGACGCCTTCCGCGTCCATCAGTGAGACCATGGTCTGGCGCTCGTCCTCGTCCAGCGAGTCGAAGAGGTCCGCCTGGTCGGCCGGGTGCAGGTCATCGAGAAGCTCCCGCGCAGCGGCTACGTTATCGCCGTGCAGCAGGTCACGCAGCCGGTCAAGGACGGAGCGCTCTTCTTCGATGGTCATAGGCAGGCCCCCTACGGGCGTTAGCCGAATCGTGAGAAATTAGATAAGCAGAAGCGCCAAAATTACCTTAACGGGGCGGCTATGGCCGGTCAATGCGACGTAACAGGGAGCGGCCGGTTCGGGGGTCAGGCCTCAGCCTGATCGCGAGCCTGGCCGGGCGAGGGCCGATGCTATACTCGATTGGACGCCCCTGTAGCTCAATTGGATAGAGCGTCTGACTTCGGCTTTCCTTTTCGGGAAGCATGCGATACGAGAATACGAGGAAGGCGCGATCGACCTAGGAGTAGCGATTGTGGGAGACCGGATTAGTGACGGAGGACCATCCTCCGGCTTCGACAGAAAGGAGTAGCTGTGTCGGCGAATCGGGTTGTATTGCGGCCGCGGCCGGGTGGGCAGATGATCGCATGTTGCCTCGTCTTGGCGTTGGCTCTAATACTCGTGGCGCGGCACTCAGACGTTTGGCAGTTGCTGTTGGGTATCGGGTTAACAGTAGCCTGCCTGGGATATCTCTCGGGCTGGTTATGGAGAGACTACACAGTCGTGACCAAGGAAGGAGTCTCTCACGTGGACCTTTGGGGTCTACGTCGGCGCTTTCTGCCTGTCAATGATATGTCTGTGAGTTCACGCGACCGTAGGACAAACTTCGGGGTTCTCAAGCCGACACCCGAGTTACTGGTGGCGTCGAACGACCGGCTCGTCCGCTTGGATTCATTGAGCTACTCAGGCGTTTCGTTGAGACATGCGCTGAGAATTTTAAGCAGCCAGGGGGTAGCCATCGGCGCAAAGGTCAGCGACGACTTCCGACTAGGGCAAGACATTTGAGCGCTGAAGTCACATCGTCCGTGGTGATATCGATTCGGGGATACGCCGATTCCGATGCCATCTCCCGCGTCGTAAGCTTGCCCAAGAATGATAGAATGCTGGAGAGAAGATGACTCCGAGAAATGGCCCCGGAGTTTTAGGGTCAAGCCGCTGAAAACAGAGGGCCAAAGAGGCCCGGAATCTCTGGAAATCTGGGATCACTCAGATATAAACCGGGAGACCTAGGCCTTCCAAGCATAGAGTCGAGTCAGAAGGCTTGACGGTCCGTCACCAATCCCCCCACACTATCGAATCAGATGCTCAGTACCGCCTGAGTCAGAAGCTCAAACGGGCCAATTTCCCGGCCGAAAACGGCCCCGCCGAGCAAGATTTATATCTGAAAAGTGCCCCTGTAGCTCAATTGGACAGAGCGTCTGACTTCGGATCAGAAGGTTCCGGGTTCGAGTCCTGGCGGGGGCGCCAGCGCGTCTGACTTCGGATCATCCGCCTCAGGCGGACAGGTTCGAGTCCTGGCGGGGGCGCCAGATACGGTCGCGCGGTTATCCCTCAACGAAGAGCAGGTCTTCCGGCGGGCGTGTCAGGTTCACTCGTTGCCCCTGCACGTCGACCACGTAGTCGAAGCCGGTGGAGTGTCCCGTGGAGATGACGAACAGGCGATCGTCCTTGCTCGCCAGATAGTTCTTGAACCCCCTGAGCGACGAATTGCCGTCGTTGATCGCCAGGTAGTCGACCAGCCTCCGGAAGAGCTTCGGCATGATCACGTCCCTGTTCTCCAGTGTGTTGGCGCTCGCCACTCGGAAGCCTTTCGTCGTCTCGTCAGAAGGCCAGAGCCCGGTCTTCTTCTGGCGTGCGCCCGCGACCGCGGCCGTCATCGCGCGGCGGATGTCGGGGTAGAGCTTCGTGTAGAAGGTGGGATACGCCATCCCCTTGACGAGGAGGTCGTAGTTCAGGCTCTGGCGCAGCATCGGCACACCGAAGTTCACCAGCGAGGAGCTGCGGGCCGGCGCCCTGCCCTTGAAGACGAACGCTACGCAACGCCCGTACTTGTCCGCCGTGCGCGAGAGGATGTAGCCGGGCGCCTGCGTGGGCGTTGAGGCGGTGACCTTCTGGTCCGCGCTTCGCGTGACTCCTTTGAAGCCCAGCCAGCTCAGCACCCGGGCCGCCGCGGCGCCCGCGAATTGCGGCGGCTGGTGCGTGATGCCCAGGCCTCCGTGCAGGCTGGGGTAATGCGTCTCCAGCGCGTCGACGCCATCGAAGCGCAGCTGCGCCCCGCCGCTGTGGTTGGGGCGGATCTTGTGCGGACCGGGGATCGCGTCCCAGTCCTTGACGTTTGTTGGGTAGAAGCGGATCGAGTCCCCGTCTGGTTCGCCGTTGAGCGCCTGGAAATCCCCCTGGATCAGAGTCATCGGCATCGTGTGGTCTCCTTTCGCCGTTAGGCGCGGCTGTTGGTTGCCGCCAGCCTATGAGCGCGCGATTACGCGCACATCGGGCGAAATACCCATCAGCCGCGCTTGACCCGGCGGCCGTCCGCGCATTGAACGAACCGCCGCCGCCTGGCGTATATTTCCCAGGTAAGCCGCTTCTTGAAGGGAGGCCCGCCTTGCGCGCAGTCCTGCTCGCCGCCACAGCGCTCCTCTTGCTCGCTCTCGCCACGCTGGCGCGGGGCGGCTCCACGCCGGCGCTGGCGACCTTCCACGAGATGCGGATCTACGGCGTCATGGGCGGCGCGGGCGGCTCCGGTTCCGAGCAGTTCATCGAGCTGAGGGAAGCGGTGGGCGGCCAGACGGAGGTCCAGAACGCACAGCTCTGCTTCTTCGACTCCGGCGGCTTCCCCTGGGCGCGCTTCGTCTTTCCGCACCACGTCACTGGCGGCGCGGACGACTCGTCGATTCTGATCGGCTCGGCGGCGATGGAGGCCGACTGGAACGCCGCCGGCGCCCCCCTTGACTTCACGTTCGGCGCGAGCAACACGACCGCCATCAACCCCTCGGCCGACGTCAGCGCCCCGATCCCTCAGCCGGCAGGTGCGATAGTGTACGAGAGCACCGCGGACTCGAGTTGCGGGTCACCGCAGTCAGGCGCGATCGACATGATCGCATACGGCACCGGTTACAACGGCGCGGCGTTCTTCGGGTCGGCGTTCATGCACGACCTCCCCCTGAATGCGGGAGGGATTCAGCTCAAGACTGCGCCCGTGACTTTCCCGCCGCACGACAACTCTACGGAGTACGCGGTGGTGCAGTGCATCGTCGCCCGAAACAACGCGGGCCAGCAAGGGACGGTCGGCGGCGGCAACTGCGCGCCCCCCGGCAACCTCCAGGGCGACGCCGACTGCGATCACGACGTCGACATCGGCGACGGCCTCGCGGTTCTGCGGGCGTTCGGCGGCATCGGTACCATCGGCTGCCCGGACGCCGCGAACGTCAACTGCGAGGGCGGCAGCGACCCCATCGATACGCTGCTCATCACGAAGTTCGCGGCGGGCATCTCATTTGCGGCCGCCGGCTGCACGCCGATCGGCCAGCCCCTCCAGAGATGACGCCGATCGACCCGCGGCCGGTGACGCTCGGCGGTCGCTACGTGCGACTTGAGCCGCTTGGCCCGCAGCATTTCGAGTCACTGCTGGAGGTGGCGGCGAACCGCGGCATCTTCCGCTACTTCCCGGTCCAGATCGAATCGCCGGAGGAGGTGCGCACCTACCTGGGCCACTGCGTCGCGCAGATGGAGTCGGGCGCGGGAGTCACCTTCACCACGGTCAGCCTGGCCGACGAGCGCCCCGTCGGCGGCACGTCGTTCCTGGCGATCGACCGGCTGAACCGGCGGCTGGAGATCGGCGGGACGTGGATCGCGCCGGAGTGGCAGCGCACGGCCTGCAACACGGAGGCGAAGTACCTGCAGCTACGCCATTGCTTCGAGGAGCTGGGCTGCATCCGCGTCGAGTTCAAGACGGACTCGCTGAACGAGCGGTCGCGGGCGGCGCTGGCGCGAATCGGCGCGGTGGAGGAGGGGACGTTCCGCAACCACATGATTGTGCAGCCCAGCGGCCGCTACCGGCACAGCGTCTACTTCAGCGTGATCGAGTCAGAGTGGCCGGACGTGAAGGCGCGCCTGGAGGCGAAGCTGGCCTAGGCGGGCTTGCCGGCGACGGCAGAGCACATCCGCGACGGGTCTGGTCCATGACCGCACGATGGTACCAGATGGGGCGCTGTTCTAGACTGGTCATCGCATGAAGCCCGCGCTCGCCCTCGCCGCCCTGCTGGCCCTTGCCGCCCTGGCTTCGTCGTGCGGCGGGTCGGACAAGGCGACCCCCACGCCGACAGTGACGGAGTCCTCGCCCACGGCGCACACGATCACCGCCACGCCGCAGGGTCAGAAGACGGCCGGTGTCAGCCCGGAGCCGACGATCAGCGTCGCTGCGACGGCGCCCGGCGTGTCACCGACCGCGCCGCCAGTCGCAGCCGAAGGGACACCGGCGGCCGCGCCCGATGACCAGGCCGGGTTCACAGCGCAGTTCGCCGGCCACGACGTTGCTTTCGGCGACTGCATATACAAGATCACCACCGGTGTAGCAGACTGTTCTGGCGTGCTCTACGCGCTGGACCCGACGATCGTCGGCCAGGATGTGACCTGCCAGCTCTGGATTGTCGACCAGGCGCCGCGCGCGCTGGCCTGCGGCGCAGTGGAGCCGCCCGGCACCACGTACTACGAGATACGGTGATGGGCAAAGGGTCAGGGGTCCGGGGTCATGGATTCCGGAGGCTGATGGCCTGGCAGCGGTCTGATGATCTCGCAGTGGCCATCGTCCTCTTGACCGCAAGCTTCGTGGTGCCGGCCCGTGGCTTTTGAATCAAGGCGTGGGGGACATCGGAGAATCGCAAGTTGCCGAACTATCCCCTCAATAGCGTGAGGCTGGTAATCTTCTGTACAGCCTCACTCGGTCTCTCGCAGCCACGTTCAAGCCGCCGGAAGGCCGAAGCGGAAGCGACTATTTAATTCGGGAAGAGACGCAGCCATACGGAAGGGATGACGAAGATGACATTGACCTGTCCAACCTTGACCCTTGACCCTCGGCCCCTGACCCGATGAAGGTACACGAATACCAGGCCAAAGCCGTCCTCGCCCAATACGGCGTGCCGGTGCCAAAGGGCCGCGTCGCGGAGACGGCGGACGAGGCCGCGAGCATCGCGAAGGAGATCGGCGCACCGGTTGCCGTGAAGGCGCAGATCCACGCCGGAGGCCGCGGCAAGGGCGGCGGCATCAAGCTGGCGAAGGATGCGGCAGAAGCGAAAAAGGTGGCCGGCGAGATCATCGGGATGACGCTGGTCACCCACCAGACCGGGCCGGAGGGCCGCCTCGTGAAGCGGGTGCTCGTCGAAGAGCAGCTGCAGGTGGACCGGGAGCTGTACGTCAGCGTCGTCATCGACAACTCCATCGGCCTGCCTATCGTGATGGCGTCCGCTGAGGGCGGCGTGGAGATCGAAGAAGTCGCCGCCAGGAACCCAGATGCGATCAAGCGCTCGCCCGTCGATCCGACGGTCGGCTTTCAGCCGTTCCAGGGGCGCGAGCTGGCGATGGCGATCGGCCTGGGCGGGGAGTTGATGCGCCCGGCGGCGAGCCTCATCGCCGCGCTCTACAAGGCGTTCGACGAGAAGGATTGCTCGCTGGCCGAGATCAACCCGCTGGTGGTGACGAAGGACGGCCGTATCCTGGCCGCCGACGCCAAGCTCAACTTCGACGACAACGCGCTCTACCGGCACAAGGACATCGCCGCGCTGCGTGACCTGGACGAGGAGGACCCGCTGGAGGTGCGCGCGCAGGAGGCGGGGATCGGGACGTACATCAAGTTGACGGGCAACATCGGCTGCGTGGTCAACGGCGCCGGCCTGGCAATGGCCACGATGGACGCGATCACGCTCGCCGGCGGCTCCCCTGCGAACTTCCTCGACATTGGCACGGTGAACGACCCCGGCCGCGTCATCGAATCGTTCCGCATCCTGATGGACGACAAGGACGTGAAGGCCGTGCTGATCAACATCTTCGGCGGCATGGCGCGCGTCGACGTCATCGCGCAGGGGATCATCGATTCCTACAAGGAGATGAACGTGAAGGCGCCGGTCGTCGCGCGCCTCGTCGGCACCAACGTCGAGGAGGGCGAGCGGCTGCTCAAGGAGTCCGGCATCCCGCTGATCCGCGCGCAGGACCTGGGCGAAGCGGCCAAGAAGGCCGTCGAGGCAGCGGCAGGGGCGGCGAAGTGATCGCCCTCCTCGCGATGATCCTGCTCGAAGCCGGCGACAAGAGCCTCCCCGTGTACATCATCCTGCCGGGCGCGATCCTTCTGCCGCTGGCGGTGCTGTACATCGGCTCCCGCATCCGCCCGAAGGGCGGGGGCCACTAGGGCGACGCCGGCACGTTGTTGGGATCCTCCGGCCACTTCGCCGGGTTGTCCAGGATGTACTGCCGGATGCGGGCCAGTTCGTCTTCGTTCCGGATGATGCGCTCGTAGTAGTTCCGCTGCCATACCGGCGTGCCCGGCGTCTCCCGTAGCGCGTTGATCGCGTGCGCAGCCTGCGATTTGAACGCACCGATCCTCGCACCCAACGAATGCGATAGCGCACCGGAACGTTGTAGGGGCGAGGCGTCCACCAATGCGGGATGTGTATTCGGACCAGTTGGGCGATTCGACGTCGGTGTCCAGGGCGGACATGGTGGACGCCTCGCCCCTACGTCAGGCGTACGAACGTTGCTCCGATGTCCCGTCAGCCACACGATGCCGTGCACGTGGTTCGGCATCACCACGAAAAGGTGCGGCTGCGGTAAGGCGCCACTGTTCACACAGCGCGCCCAGACCCGTTTCAGGACCCGGCCGGCCTCCGTCAAACGCACTTCACCGCCTTCGATCGTTCCGAACAACGGCTCGCGTTGAAACGTGCAGACCGTCACGAAGTAGGCGCCACATGAGCGATAGTCGTAGTCGCGCAGCCTGATCGATTGCCGTTTCCGCACGCCTGCACGCTAGGACAATGCCGTCGGAATACCGAGACGGAAATGGCACACCGGAACGTCGTGGGGGCGAGGCGTCCACCAATTCGGGATGTGTATCCGGTCGAGTTGGGCGATTCGACGTTGGCGCCCCACGGGGGATCTGGTGGACGCCTCGCCCCTACATCATGCGCGGGTCGCCACCGTATGCTGAGCGCATGTTCGCCCGGCTGAGGGGGCCACTAGCCGGCGTATACTGTCGGCGTGACTCTGCCATGTCGCATCGCATGTTTCGTGCTATCGGTCGCGGCTATAGCCGCGCTGGTGCAGGGTAGCTACTCGACGGCGCTGGCCTGCACATGCCAACCTCTGCTTGAGGGCGATTCCCTCCGGCAGTCCTTTGACACCTTCGACCTGATCGTCGATGGAACGGTTGCGCCGAAGGCGGAGGGCGATCTCGACACTCAGCTCCGGTTCGCCGTCGAAACCACGTATGACGGGCAGTCGCCCAGCCAGATACTCCTGGAGTTCGGTCACCCAGTAGGCGAGCAGCAACCGCATTCCGCCGGCGAACTGGACTCGACCGGCGCCATGTGCGAATACACGATCTACGGTTCGGTGGGCGAACGGTACGTCTTGTTCCTGACAAACGCCGGCAACGGAGCCTATCATCCGGCGGGCTGCGGCTCGTTCGCTGTGGCGAACGAAGAACAGGTCCCATACCTGCGCGGGATCCACGATGGCCTGCGGGGGCTGATCGGGTTGCCAACACCGGCGACGTTGCCGCCGGGCGGCGGCCTGCCAGAATCGCACTCGGGCGATGATCGCTCGACCTACGTCGTCGGACTAGGCGCGATTCTGGCGATCGCGGGCGCGGCCCTCCTGGCATTTCGCGTTCGGCGAGGCTGAGCCCCGCCCCCCAGACGACCCAGCGGGTCGTCTCTACAAGAGGCCCCACCGTATGCTGAGCGCATGTTCGCCCGGCTGAGGCGCGCCTGGAACGACCCATCGCCTGCGGTGGCGCGTCTGATGCTGTTCGCCGCTGGCGCGTTCTGGAGCCTGGGCGGGTTCTTCATCAAGGAGATCGATACGAACGCCATCTCCATCGTCTTCTTCCGCTGCCTCTTCTCGGCGATCTTCGTGGCGGCGTTCGTACGCGGGCGGCGGATGCCCGGGCGCCTGGACGGCGCCGTCTCCATCGCCCTTTTCGCGCTGCTGCTGGTCACGTACGTCGGCTCGACGAAGGAAACGACAGCGGCCAACGCGATCTTCCTGCAGTACACCGCGCCGGTCTACATCGCCATCCTCGGGCCGTTCATCATCAACGAACGGTTGCGTGGCCGCGACGCCCTGCCGCTGGCGATCGCAGTCGGCGGCATCGGCGTACTCTTTTTCGGCAACTCCGGCTCCGGCGAGACGAAGGGGCTGCTGCTGGGCATCGTGGCCGGGGCGTTCTACGGGACGTTCTTTGTCTGGATGCGGCGCATCCGTTACGCGGACGCCTTCGCCATCACGTTCCTCAACTGCCTGGGCGTCGCCGTGATCCTGGCGTTCATCCCATCGGTGTGGCACGTCGGGCCGGAGGAGATCGTCCTGCTGATCGTGATGGCGGCCGTGCAGTTCGCGCTGCCGTACGTGCTCTTCACCCGAGGTATCGCCTACATCCGCGGGGCCGAGGCGAGCCTCATCGCGCTGATCGAGCCGGTGCTGAACCCGGTCTGGGTCGCGCTCTTCTACGGCGAGAACCCGTCGGCCGCCACGATCATCGGCGGCGCGGTGATCCTGGCCGGCCTCGGCATCCGCTACGCCGTGCTGCGCGAGCCCGATGAGGGCGTGGAGGTAGGCGTCGCTGACCTGGCGGGCGGCCCGGCGGTGGTTGACGGCGGCGAGTCAGGGGGCGCGACCTTATAATGAAAACGGGGAGCCCTACTGAAGAAGATTCTAGTCGTCGACGACGAGCCCACGCTCGTAGCCTCACTCAAGTACAGCCTGGAACGTGAGAACTTCCAGGTAATGACCGCTTCCGATGGCGAGGCCGCACTTTCCCTGGCACGCGCTGGGACGCCGGACGTGGTCGTGCTCGACCTGATGCTGCCGAACCTGGGCGGGCTGGAGGTCGCTCGCATCCTGCGCAAGGAGACGCGCGTGCCGATCCTGATGCTGACCGCCAAGGGCACCGAGACCGACAAGGTCCTCGGCCTGGAGATCGGCGCGGACGACTACATGACCAAGCCGTTCGGGATGCAGGAGCTGATCGCCCGCGTGCGCGCCCTCTTGCGGCGCTCTGGCGCAGACAAGGAGGCGCCGCCCGCTGAGATCGCCACATCGGGCGACCTGCGCATCGACCTGACGCGGCGCGAGGTCACGCGGGCCGGCGAGGTTATCCGCCTGAAGCCCAAGGAGTTCGACCTGCTTCTGTTCTTCGCGCGCAACCCCGGCCGCGTCTTTACCCGGGAACAGCTCCTGAACCATATCTGGGGGTACGAGTTCGCCGGCGACACACGGACGGTGGATGTGCACATCCGCTGGCTCCGCCAGAAGATCGAAGATGACCCGTCAGCGCCGCGCCGCCTGATAACTGTGCGCGGCACCGGCTACCTCTTCGAGGGCTGAGTTGCCCCGCAGCTTCCGCGTCCGCGTGATCGCTTCCGTCTCGCTTGCCGGCCTGGCGGCGCTGGTTGCCCTGCTGTTCGGCGAGTCGCTGGGCGTGGTCCTGCTGGTCGCGGCTTTGCTGATCGCGGCTGCTGTCCTGGCGTTCGCCTCGGCGGCGGCGGTGGCGGGCGAAGCGCGGATGCTGGCAGGCGCCGCGCGGGAGATCGCCCAGGGCGAGTTCAGCGCCAGGCTGGCAGGTGGCGCCGACGATGAGATGGGCGCGGCGTACGACGAGTTCAACCGCATGGCCGCCCGGCTGGAGGCGCGCGTCGCGGACGCCTCGCAGGAGCGTAACCGTCTGATGGCGGCGATCAACAGCAGCCTCGACGCCGTAGTGGCGGTCGACGTGGAGAGCAACGTGACGTTCGCCAACGACGCTGTGCGTGGTCTGCTGGACAGGCCACCCGAAGACATCGTCGGGCATCCGTTCGTCTGGATCATGCCGGATCCGGCGGCCATCGAAGGGCTGCGCGCCAGCCGCGAGCGCAGGGAGTCGACGAGCCTGGTCATCGAGCGCCCGAACAGGCGCTACCTGCGCGCCATCATCACACCGATCGTCGGCGGCGGTGCCTGGTCATCTCTCGTTGTCTTCCACGACATGACGGACGTCAAGCGCGTCGAAGAGATGCGCCGGGACTTCGTCGGCAACGTCTCGCACGAGCTGCGGACGCCGCTGGCGGCGATCAAGTCCGTGATCGAGACGCTGGAGGGCGGCGCGCTCGAGGACGAGAAGGTCGCGCGGGACTTCCTGCAGCGTGCGGACGGCGAGGTGGAGCGCCTGGTGCAGATGGTTGAGGAACTGCTCGAGCTGTCGCGGCTGGAGTCCGGCGAGCTTTCGATGACGCACGAGACCGTCGACATCGCCGCTGTCGTTGAGACGGCCGCCGATCGCATGCGTCCGCCCGCCGAGCGCGCGGGCCTGGTGCTCGACCGCCAGGTCGCCCCTGACGTGCCGAAGGTCACCGGCGACCGGGTGAGCCTGGAGCGCGCGGTCGTTAACCTGGTGCACAACGCGATAAAGTTCACGCCCGAAGGCGGCCGCATCGACATCATCGCCCGCCCGGAGCGCGGCGGCGTGACCATTGAGGTGGCGGACACCGGCGTCGGCATCGAGCCGGCGGACCTACCCCGCGTCTTCGAGCGGTTCTTCAAGGCCGACCGTGCGCGCCGTGCCGGCGGCACCGGCCTCGGCCTCTCGCTGGTCAAGCACACGGCGGAGGCGCACGGAGGTTCGGTGCAGGCGGAGAGCCGCCTGGGGGAGGGATCGCGGTTCCGGATCTGGCTGCCGGCCGCCGCCTAGCCCGCCGCCTCTTCGACCAGCGCGCGTGAAACGTCGTCGTCCTTCGGGAAGCCGGCCTCGCGCGCCCGGCTCTCTGACAGGATGATCCCGTCAATGCCGGCATCGCGGTAGGCGTGCGCCAGTTGCCGCGCCGCGTCGATGGTCTCCGGCGGCACGGCCTGCGCGTAGACCGGGAACGGCCCACTAAGGCCAAGCTCGCCGCGGATGGCCATGATCCTGTCGCGGGCAGCGACCACGCCGGCCAGCGGCAAGGTGCCCGCGATGAACCCGTCGCCGAGGCGGGCCGCGCGCCGGAGGCCGGCGGGGCTGCCGGCGCCGAGGTAGATCTTCGGGCCGCCAGGCGTCTTCGGCATCACCAACTGCATACCCGGCACGCGGAAGAACTTGCCTTCCCAGCCCTCCTCGGGCGCCGTCCACAGCCTGCGCATCACCTGCACGAACTCGCCCAAGCGGCGGCCACGCGTCTCGAAGGGCACGGAGGTCGCCTCGAACTCAGCGGTCACCCAGCCCGCCCCCGCGCCGACGATCATGCGGCCGCCGGAGAGGATGTCCAGCGTCGCCAGCTCGCGGGCCATCAGCACCGGGTCGCGCAGGGCGATCTGGCTGACGGTGGTGCTGAGGACGACGCGCTCTGTGGCGGCGGCGATGAAGGCCAGGCCGATCCAGGGATCGATCGAAGGCTTGTACGGGTGCGGCTCGTTCAACGGCACGGCCACCCGTTCGCTGAGCCAAACGGAGTGGTAGCCGAGGCGCTCCGCCTTCTGGGCCAGCAGCGCGGCCTCGGCGCCCGTGGTCAGCCCAAGCTTCACGCCGATGTTCACAGTGGGGACAAGACTAGCAGATGGCTGGCAGCAGTTGGGAGAAGTGGTGGGCGATGAAGGACTCGAACCTTCGGCCTTCTCGGTGTAAGCGCCTCCGTCGGCCAGGCTCTGACAGCGTTGGCCGAAAATTTGGGCAGCCATCGGGTAGCAGAATCGAGACGAGTTCCATGGGTTGACAGCAATTGCTCCAGATTTGTGAAATGGATACCGAGAGATCGAAGTCGTAGCGCCAGCCCAAGATCGCTTCTCTACCAAGCACAAATAACCGGCAAGATGGGTTACGAATTTAAGCTGAACGATTCGTCCACGCTCTTCGATGGTTGTCTAGGAGGAATCCTCTTGGAGGCAAAGGGGGAGGCGTACGAGCAGCTTTTTGGATATCAGTTCGGAACTGAAACGATGCGAGGAGAGGCTCAGCGCCAAGTGGAGGCCGACCGAGCCAGACTGCCACTTGAATGGCATTTCGCCGAAGCGGGTGCAGCCGATTACGCACGGGACGTCGTTTTGGAAGGCCTGCCAATCGCAGTATTCCACACTCCACCAAACTACCGGGGACAGTTGCCGTGGTAGACCAGCGCCCGCCCTTCAGGCCTCTACGGCAAACACTAATCTTGTCGACCTGGCGAGCTTCAACGAACGTGTCGTCATGTCTGACGTCCATGCTTCGGTACCTGGTCAGATACACGGAACTGGCTCAAGGGCACATCGAATGGTATCAGGAGGATCAGAAGGGGGATGCGTCAACGGCTGTGGGATTGTCGATTGATGGCCTCACCCGAGCCACCGTCGATGAAGGGAAGCTCCAGTTATTGGGATTGATGGCAAAACGGGGAGCTTCGTGGCCCACCAGTGTTCTTCTAAGCTGCTTTGCTCCGGGCTCATTTATGCCCAGCAGTCTGTATCAACGCTTCGTAGATGACAGCGAGTGGCAAGTTCTAGCTAAGGCAGTTGAGTTGGTTCTGGCAGTGGTCGAATCATTCGATCCGCTTTGGGTCAACTTCAAAGCGGCCAACGCGGGCAGCGTTGCGCTCGACCAGAACCGACCACACATTAGTGTAGGATGGCTGACTTACATTCGGAATCAGGCGCTGCGGGAAACCTCAATCAGGGAAGCCTTTGATGTCGTGCAGCTGGCGAACGGGATAATTGTGGTGTCGGAGAAGAAATGGCCCAACACTCGGGACCGAATCTCTCGTGTCGCCGAGTCTGTGAGGACTGTGATCAATCCAATATCTGAGTGGGATGCCTGAGGTGATCCAATGGGCGTCGATTACCCGACCGGCGACGATGTCTCGTACACCTACGACGACACCGGCAACATCGCGACGATGACCGTGGGCGCGACGACCACCACCTACACCTACGACGACAACGGCAACCTGACCGGCGACGGCACGAACTCGTACATTTACGACTACCGGAACATGCTCACGTCGGCGACGGTCAACTCGACCACCACGGACTTCGCCTACGACGGCGACGGAACGCGAGCTAGCAAGACCGTGGGCTCGACGACCACGCCGTACCTCTACGACCGCGAATCGGGCTTTCCGCTGCTTGTGGACGATGGGACGAACGCCTACCTGCAGCAGGACGGCGCGCTGGCCTCGATCGATAGTTCGGGCGACCCGTCGTACCTGCTGGATGACGCGCTCGGCTCCGTGCGCGGCGTGACCGACGACGGCGGTACGCTGACGGCAGCCGCGGACTACAACGTCTTCGGCTCGCTGCGGGTGGGCGATACGTTGCCGCTGGGTTACACCGGGGAGCAGGCTGACGCTGAGACGGGGCTGACGTACCTGCGCGCCCGCTATCTGGATCCGGCGGTCGGGCGCTTCATCAGCGCGGACACTGTCTCGCCGAATGCCCCCGGCACGCAGGGGTTTAACGGTTACG